>CAZZNG010000224.1:0-9742 GCA_964655505.1 uncultured Litorilinea sp.
AGCCGCGCCCGCGATCTTTGTCTTTGCAGGTTCGCACAGCCCAAAGATGTTCGTCACAGCAGCGGACTGTTGTACCGTCGCTAAAGGTCACGCAAAAGACTTGCTTGTTTCCCTGCGGATAGATGCCGATCACTCGGTGGGGCAGCCCATCGCTGCCGATAATCGCGCGACCAACTTGCAGATCACCGATGCACGTCCAGCCGGTCGGCGTCAGCACCGGCTCATCCACCGGCTGGGCTTTACCAGAGCCGGTGGCCGCGGTCAGCAGCACGTCGCGATAGCCGTCCTGCCAATCCCGCTTGATGGCGTCAATGGCTGTGCGTTGATAGGAACGCAGTTTGAAGGTCATGGTGGCACGCTTAATATGTCAGTGCGCTTTATTCTTGGACTACCTGTCACCGCTGGGGATATTTTATTTCCATTGGTAATTAAACACAAGGGGAAAATCCCCCACGGTGATAGACCATCATGACATGCCAGGGTGAGTTAAAGACCACTTTGTGAAAGGGTTCACACAAATAAAGTACATCGACATATATATATAATTATTATGTGGATGTACTTTATTCATGATTGTCTGGGACTTATCGTCAACTAGCAGCGCTGGACGGCCTTAGGCGGTCTGCCGCGCCCGACACGCACCGCGGCGTTGGCCCAACCGCATTGGGCGGCCAGTTGTTCGACATACTTGCGCGCGGTGCGGCTGTCGAGGTTCAACGCTGCGGCCAGGTCAGCCGATGTAACAAACCCCTGCCTGTCACAGAACGCATTGGCGACACGCAGCACGTCGGGCCAGCGAAAGGTATCCACGCCGGGCGGCGCGTCGAACAGGTCGCGGATTTGCAGCAATTTCGACGGCGGCAGTTCCCACACTGGCAAGTTGGCGAGCAGCCACACGGTTACATCCCGCGTTGCCAGGCGTGAACGGTGTACGGCCTGAATCAGTTCGGCCTCGCGGTACTGCCACAGAACGGCCTGCAAATCCTCATCATGCCAGAAGCCGGACACCGGATAGGCGCGGCCCTTCCCTTCATCGTCCACAAAACGATAGGGCCGCTCCCGCACCGACCACAGGCGGTTGAAAGGCGTCATGCGCTCGAAGAAGAGCATCCGCGCCAGTTTGTCCATTTCCAACAGGCTGGGCTGCGGCGTTCCAGCCACGATATGGCCGTCCACGTCCTGCTGCACGTTCGTGCCGCGCGCGGCATAGAAGTGCAGCGTCTGAAGCTGCTCGAATTCATCGAGGCTCACAAACTCTTGGAACGAGACCATGCCGGGCTTCTGTAGACCGTGGGATTGGATGATGTGCTGAATCTGCTCGGTGAGTTGTTGGGCCTTGCCGGTGCTTTCGCCGTCCTTCGTGAGCGAACGCTTGCCATTGGCGCGGTCGGTGACCTGGATGATCTGGCCGCGCAGTCGCACAGGCGGATCGACCACCTTGACCGGACGGCGAAAGGCGGCGCGGTAGAGATGCTCGTTGCCCGTGGCATCCAGCCACACGACATGAGGCGGCAACTGTTCGTTGACCTCGCGGCGCAACAGCAGCATGAGATGCCCGTTGTCGATGATGATGCGATGGGGATACGCGCGCCCCGCTTGCTCCGCCTCTGCCTCCCTGACCAACAGCGGCACAAGCTGGGGCAGATGAAAGTAGGGCGCGCGTTCGGCATCTCCGGCGTTGCGCAACGTGGGCAGATACGCCGCGGCGTTGGCAGGCATGGTGAAGATCCGGCACGCCGCCAGGACGCGTTCTGCACCGCCCAAGCTGCGAATCAAGGCGGGGCCTTCGATGCGTGCGCCTTCGTCGGCCAGTTGGCGCACGTCCTTCAGCAGTTCGGTCAGCGGTTCAGCCCAATCCATGCTGGGCGGCATGATCCAGCGCGCCGGAATCAGCCATTGGTGCTGGAAGGAAGCAAGCGGCGATTCGTCCCCGATCACAAAGTTGAATGCCAACGGATGCCCGGCAGTGACATGCTGGTGTTGGCCCATGACAATCGGCTCCCCGCGCTGCTTCTGGGCATGGTAGGGACAGGCCTTGTTGAGGTAGTCCCACCCGCAGACACGGCTGCAAAAGTCGATACCGTCATAGCCGCGGTGCAGCCAGCGGTTGATGGCTTCGGTGTGGCGGCAGGTTTCAGGCTTCTGTTCTGTGCCTGCTTGACGCGGCAGCCATTCGTAGATCAGGGTCGGGTCTTGGGCGATGGCGCGCAGATCATGGATAAAGTCATGGCGCGGCGCGGCGTAGAGCACGCGGCGGCCCTGGGCGGCCAACGTTTCTGCCAGCCGCACCGCGGCCGTCGTCTTGCCCACGCCAGGCACGGCCTTGATCAGCAGCATGTGATCGGGGCGGGTAAGCTGTGCGTAGGCCATCATTTCCTGCCAGATGATCTCGCGCGCTTCATCAATTGAAACGTACTGTGTCGCTGCTTGCTGCGGCGCATCCACCACCGTAAGCGAGCGCTGATAGCCGGATAGATGCGCCGGCTCGGCAGGCGGCTCGCCCTCTTCATACTCCGGTGGCGGTTGCCTGAATTGCTCGACAAAGGTCGAGAGATAATCCGCGCTCATGCAGCATCATCGTGCCCAAAGGCTATCCAGCTAGGTCAGCGCGGCATTGCGGAGCGCGGCCGTGTTCTTCTTGCCCACCAGCAGCGCATTGGCGATGTAGTCCAGCGAATCACGCGCGTCCTCATAGTAAGCATCGCTGATCATCTTGCGCCGGTGCAACACGCCAAGTAAGTGTCGCAAGCCATCCACCTCGTCCCTGGCAATGAGAAACATCGCAATTTCGTTTTCCCGATCTTCGACCCAGTCGGTACTAACGCCGTCGCGGGGCATGTCCATCCTCCAGCGTCAGCGCACGCCGCGAGTCAATCCAGTAGGCCAGGCTGACCGTGCCGCCGCTGACTGCGGTATTGGCAACCAAAAGCGCTGCCCAGAACCATTCCAGGCGGTGAATGCCCAAACTGGCAGCCAGCAGCATGGTCACCACCGGCACACCCACAACCACCGACGTGCCCGCGGTGTAGGCGGCCACCCGGCTAAGCGGGCGCGTGCCGCTGTACCAGGGGAACCAATGCAGGGCGGCCAGCGTAATGGCCGAAAAGAGCAGCGGCAGGACAAACAGCAGAATGTCAACGGGCTTGAACATTTGACGTGAAATCTCCTTTCCTGAACTATGCTGGTTCCAAAGCGGTGGATACGCACTGCCTGACCTGCAAGGCGTCACGCAGCATATCGACCCCCGCGTCGTTGGGACTGCGGCATCCGCAGAGCAGAAAGGTGTGGCCGTTGCTGGTTGTCAGCCTGGTTGCAAAGCGGATGCCGTCCGCCCGCAGCGTGCCATCCAGGTCGGCAGGCAGTGCGCCCGTGCCCAACAGGTTGTCGGGATGGTCAAGCGGCTCGGCGGCGTAGTCAGCAGTTGGGGCACTAGGCGCTGACCGTCTCGGTGCGCTGTACAACATGCGGCTGTCCCCGGTAGAGCGAATCAACGGTCACGTCGAAGTATTCGGCAATGCGGAACGCCAAATCCAACGACGGCGTGCGGTCGCCGTTTTCGATGGCCGAGATCATGGACTGCCGAACGCCGGTCGCTTCTGCCAAATCGGTCTGGCTGGTCTTGCGCAGGGTACGAAGTCGCTTGAGGTTTGCACCAAAGGTATTCATGCGCTATCTCCATCAACGATAATTATTCACTGTTGGTAATTATTATAGGCGCAATATTACTAGTTGTCAACACCTTTGGTGATATTACCTAGCACTCTATATCCGGGAAGTCACCCTTGGTGATATAATATCGGTGGTCATGCTATGGTTATGCTATGATGACTAATACAAAATTACCGCTAGCGAAACGTCTGCAAGAGTTGCGACTTCAACAGGGCTTGACCCAGAAGGAAGTTGTTTGGGAGCTTAAACAGCGCTTTGGTATTACGGCGCGCCAAAGCTACCTGTCTCAACTGGAGTCGGGCGCGAAGGACGCGCCCTCTCTACCGCTGCTGGCTGCGCTGGCACAAGTCCTAGAAACGTCTACTGACTACTTGCTTGGTCTAACTGACAACCCGTTGCCTGTACGAGAAATTGAGGAAGAAGGGCAGGCGGGCGGCAAGGAAGGACGGTTGAGCCAGATTCTGGCTAGGCTGCCGCGTGAGAAGCAGGATGAACTTCTATCTGTTGCCGAGGCGTTTATCTACCGGAATATGATCGATTTGCTGCTGAGCGAGGTCGAGGAGATCGGCGGTGAGGCAGCGTTAAATGAAGTTTTGGATCGGCTAGAAGCGTCTCTGCCTGGGTCGGCGCGCCGCTTGCGTCCGCTTTGCCCGAAGTAATCTGGATAGCAGCCGAATGAGAAGTCCGATCTGCTGGCGCTGCTGTTCAGGGTGTAGCTGCTCGAATTGCTGTAGATACGCTCGCTTCCTCTTTTGTTGTTGACCTAACACGAAGGCTTCTCCTAAAGTGGGAGCGCAATAGCTCATCGCCAATTGGAGAACTCATGTTCTGCGATCACCAACTATATCCTTTCGCTGCGAGGTAAGTCAACAGACATTTGTCCCAATTTTCTCCTGCCTGTACCATGTCGAACCCTTCCACTACACACCTTCGCTTTGTGTCCTGGGCTGCGGTGAGTAGCCTGCCCCAAACCAAGAAAGTCTCGCTGGAAGACCAACTAAGAACCAATCGCGAACACATTGCCCGGTACGGCGGCCAGCTTGTGGCTGAACTCGTTGTGCCGGGCAAGTCGCGTTCGATTGTGTTGTTTGAGGATGCCTGCCGCCGCATTGAAGCCTACGCGCGGCTGCGGGAACTGATTGACGCACGCGCCTTTGACGTGTTGATCTATCTGGATCGCAGCCGATTAGGGCGCAAGGCTTCCTTGTCAATGGCAATCGTGGAGTTGTGCCACGAGGCGGGTATTGCGACCTACGAAACCGAGAATCCGCCTGTTGCACTCAAACCGAATGGAGAAATCAGCCATGATGAGATGCTGATCGGCGCGATTAAGAGCGTCGGCGCGCAGCGCGAGGTTCAGAAGCTGCAAGAACGGCATAAGATGGGCATGATCGACCGCATTAAGAAGGGCAAATTCCCAGCGGCTGTGCCGTTTGGCTGGCGGGCTATTTTCGACCCAGATGGGAACAGCACGATCCACATCGATAAAGAGGCAGCGAAGATTCTCCGTCTGATATTTATCGATTTGTTCCTACGCCGTGGCATGGGCCTACCAGCAATCGCTGAATGGCTCAATCAGATGGGCTACCGAACACCCCAGGGCGTGGTTTGGCAAAAGCAGAATGTCCAGCAATTCTTCAAACGCATCTGGCGCTATGCTGGCTACGGGGAAGTCAACGTACGCGGGAATCGCCCCTATGTGCGTAGCAAGGGCAACTGGCCGCCTATCCTTACCGTTGAAGAAGTTGAGGCCATCCTTGCCGAGAAAGAGCGGCGGCGCAACGCCCGCCGCAGCGTGAGCAGCACCTACCTGTTCAGTCTGTGTGTCTGGTGTGCGGAATGTGGGCGGCGAATGATTATGGCAACGAATATCCGCCAGCGCAAGAGCCGCAGAATTCAGAAGTCGCTCCGGTGTAACACGAAGAATCATGAACACAAGCATCGCTTCATCAGTGAAAATAAGGTGCGTGAGGCGGTACGCAAGGCCATTGAATACTTGGAGACGGAAGAGAACAGGCGGCAAGTGTTGGCGGAAGCGGGGGTCAGCGATGCAGAGCGCACAGCGAGCGAGATCGCCGCAACCCAAAAGCGAATCGAAGCAGTACAGAACCAACTCTACAAGGCGGATGACGCGTACGTGGCAGGTCACATGGACGAAACCCGCTATCAGCGACAAGTAGAGCGGCTGACAAGTCAGGTTCGCAATCTTGAGCAAAGAATTCAGACGTTACAAGACAAGTTGGAACAGATTCAGCACGAAGAACAGCGCGCAGCACGACTAGAGGAAATTGCTAGTGTTGGGCTTGCTATGCTGGATCACGAAGATGAAAGAGTAGCGAACGCATGGATGAAACGCCACTTCCGAATCTGGGTGAAGGATCGCCAGGTGGTCAGAATTGACTATCTTTAATTTTTGTCTGGATGGAACGTTTACAGAATATCATATCAGCACCCGATAGCCGTCGTTCCACGGCGATTTGGTTCCGAACTGGCTGACCACGCCGATCACCCGGTAGCGTTCTCCTATCTGCACATAGGGACGCCGCCAATCAAGGCTGCTGCGCACGGTCACTCGCACCCAAGCAGCAGCCTTGTCTCTTGGATCGCTTTGCGGCGCGACCATATAAAGGCTATCCCCTTGCCAGCCGCTAATCACCCCGTCGAAAGTGACCAAGCGCCCTTCCAACGACTCGCCGATCTCCTCCACCTGCACCGGCAGCGGCAGCAGCGGCGTGCCCGGACCGATGCGCCAGGCGCGGCCCGGTTCGTCGAGCCGGATTTCCATCTCGCCCCGGAAGGAGCGGATCTCTCCCCGCACCAGCACCCAATCGCCCTCTTGCATGGGCATAAATTCGCCCACGTCCAGATAGACCTGTACGCCCAGCCCGGCCAGCGTGCCCGCGGGTTCGGCCACATAGATGGCCGAATTGAAGAGGCCCGGCGGGACGGTTACCTGCCCGCGAAACTCGACGGGCGCATAAAGCCCGCGCAGTTTGCCCAGCGCCAGCGAACCTGGCGCGCCCGTGGCTTGACCAAAGACCGGGCTGCGCGGGTCAGCCACATCCACCGGGTCAAAGTCCGGCTCTTTGGGCGGGCGCGGCGGCTCCACCGGGATCGCCTCATTGGGTTGGCCTGGCGTGGGGCGCAGCCCGCCGCGCCACTCGCGGCTGCCGGGCAGCCGTCCATAGGCGTGACCGCGCGGGGCCGCGCCCCATCCGACCTGCTCGATCTGCGTTCCTGCGTCGTCAACCAGGCGCAAGCTGTCGCCGTCGTCGTTGAGGCTCAAGCCTGTCTCCTTGCGCCAGAGCAGCAGATACTCGCCCGCGCCGATGAAGCGCCCCGGCCCAAAGGTAAAGCGATGGCCGCTGGCGTCATAAAGCTGCCAGCCTGCCAGCGCAAAGGGGGCTGTGCCGGGGTTGTAGAACTCGACAAATTCGTCGCCGGTGTTGATCTCACCGTCGCCGTTGTGATCGGCATTGGGCGCGGGCAGCGCCTCGTTGATGATCACGCTGCCCCCCGCTTCGGGCACGACATAGAGCGGCGCGGTCACGGCAAAGTCGCCGTCGCGCTGGGTGGCGACGGCATAGAGAAAGCTGCCGGGCACAGCGGGCACGCTCACCTGCCACTGTCCATCTGCCGGCGGCAGATCAAGCTGGCGGATGAGTTGGTCATCCTGCCACAGCGCAACGGCCATTGCTTCGCCCTGCCGGTCGCCAAAGGCCAGCACCAGGAGGACTTCATTGCCCGGTGCAATCTCGCTGCCCATCCAGTGACCCTCCCCGGTGCGCAGCGTCAGCCACAGGCCGGGCGAAGAGGTGAGCCAACCCCGTCTGGCGGCCATCGCGCCCAGCAGCGCGGACGGCGACCCATCGGCCGCGACCAAGCCGGTGTAGCGCAGCCGCGTGTCGCCCGCCCCGCGTATCGGCAGGTTGTGATTGCCCGCGGGCAGCAGCGGCTGTCCTGCCGCGGCCCAGCGTGCATACAGCCCCGTCAACCCGCCGGGTGCATAGAGTTCGTCGGCCGCGAAGAGGGGCGTACGCCCATCAACGGGCGTGGTGGAGGCCGGTAGCTGCGCCAAGCCGCCCGTCGCGGCCAGATGCTCGAAGAGATCGCCCCAACTCAGGGGGCTGGCGCGCGGCGCGCCATAGACGATGGCGTTTTGGCCCGCGGTCGTGTGCCACTGCCAGGCGGGCAGCGTCGTAATGGGACTCGCCTGGGCCTGGATCAACGCATCGGGCGCGGCCTCTGTGTCGGCAATCGCCACAAAATCCAACCCCATGCCCGCGGCTTCGGCCAACAGCACATGGGGCGGCGCTGCGCCATCGGGCGAGAAAGTGCTGTGCGCGCCCAACGTGCCCCACCATGCCCACAGGCCATCGGCCAGGCCTACCGGCCCATGATCCAGCGGGCCAGGCAAGCTGTAGGTCAGGTTGGGATCAGGCGCGCTGCGTAGGAAGCGATGGCGCAGGTCGCGCACGGTGGGGAAGGGCGCGCCGGGGGCGCGGTAGAAAGCTTGATCGCCCGCGGGAGACAAACGGCCAGCTAAGCCGAGGACTTGGTAGGCCGCGTCGCCATAGGCCAGCACATCGGCAAGGCGGCCCGTTGGATCGAGCAGCAGCACTTCGTCTCCCTGGTTGTTCAGCGCCAGATCGCGCGTGCCCAACAGCGATTCGCGCGCCAGCAGGGGCACGCTGCCGTCGCTCTGCGCCCAGGCCGCCGCGGGGGCAAAGCCCCACCGGGCGCGAAAGGCCGCGGCATCGCGGCTGATGACCAAGCGTTCGCCCGGTGCGAGCGTCATGCCATCGGGCAGCCGCACCATGCCCTCGCCCTTGCCGGGGATTTCGGCATCGCCAATGCGCCAGCCGTCCAGCATTTGCACCGCGCTGCCCTGGTTGCTGATCACGATGTACTCATCGCCGCTGCCCGTGCCATAGACTTGATCGATCTGGAGCGCGCTCGGCTCCGCGACAAAGGGCCAAGCCAGCGGCAGCGGCGTCGCCGTGGGGGTGGGCGGTGGTGGCGGGATATAGCCGCTGCCGGGGCTGCCCAGATCACCGGCGGAACCAGACCAGGTCGCGTGCGCTTTGACCCAAGCCCCCTGTTCGGTGCTGCTGCCCGCGCTGCCTGCCGTGTCAAGGTTCGTGCGTTCAAGGCTGGCCCCGCTCGGCGCGGCCGGGCCGCCGGTCCCACCCCAGGCCACCTGATCGACCACTGCGCCCCAAGGTGCAACCAGGGTGAGCGTGCCGCCCTCGTTGGTCAACTGCAGATTGGCGATGGTCGTAGCAGGCACGCCGCCATTCTGCGCCGGGTCGCCCTGTCGCGCGATCACCGCATAGCCATGCGCGGGGATCGTGCCCTCTGTGAGCGTGACCACGCGGCCCTGTTGATCCACCAATTGCCACGCGGCCAGCGCAACCGGCCCCTCTTCCGCGCTGTATAGCTCCACCCATTCGCCCGCGGCGTCTGGCACTGCTGCCGGGTCAATCATCAACTCGCTCAGGTAGAGCCGCGGCGGTTGCGCTGGAATTGTGGCTGTGGGGGTGGGCGTAGGCGGCGCTTGGTAGGCCATGCCCGGCGTACCCAGATCGCCCGCGGAGCCAGGCCACGCTGCATGGGCCGCCACCCACTGACCTCCCTCAAAGGCTGTTCGCTCCAGGCTTGCGCCTGCACGCGGGGTGGGGCCGTCTGGCCCCCATGTGACGCGGTCAACCTCGACGCCCCACGGCGTCACCAGGCGCAATTCGTCGGCTTCATTTGCCAACTGCAAACCGCTGTAGACCCCTTGCACCACCACGCCGCCATTTTGCGTCGCATCGCTGCTGCGCCCCACGACCAGATACGCGCCCGGCTCGATCCAGAGATCGCCCAGCACGACCTCGTCGTGGTCATCGTCGGCCAGGAGCCAGCCTGCCAGGTGGATGGCAACCGCTTCTTGATTGAACAACTCGATCCATTCGCCTGTTTCGTCCGCCGCGGCCACTGGATCGATCATGAGTTCGCTTAGATAGAGTCGCGGCGGCGTGTCGGGCGGCGGTGTGGGGGTTGGGTGGGGCGGCGTATAGGCTGCGCCGGG
>CAZZNG010000225.1:0-9586 GCA_964655505.1 uncultured Litorilinea sp.
ATTCGCAATGACATCTATATTGCGCTGTTCACCATGGTTTGGCTTTATGGCGCGTTCCGTTACCTGGATGATCACACGGCGCGGCGCTTTCGCTGGATCATGACGATGGTGCTTGGCATGGCCTTTGGCTTTATCGCCAAAGAGAACCACTTCATGCACGGCGCGATCATCGGCATGTTCTTCAGCGGGCTGGCGCTTTGGCAGGTGATCCAGGGGCGCATGTTCTTGGCGGTTGCCCCTTCTCTGTTGGGCGGCGGTATTGGCTTTTGGCTGCTGGAGGCGGGCCAGGTGATGCCCGCGCTGTTGGTGGTGGGGCTTGGAACGGCGGTGACGGTGGCGCTGCTGGTGATGTGGCTGGGCGCGGAGGGGTGGCGCAAGCTGCGTCATTCGGAGGCGGCTGACTTGGCCGTTGTCATGGTCACCCTGATCATGCCTTTCTTGGCTCCCTTCGGGCATCTGGTGTTGGGCTGGGACGCGATGGCCTACAATACGCCAACCGACCTGCTGCGCTCTGTTGGTCTTGTTTTGATCATGACCGCGCTGTCTGTGGGGTTTGCCTATTTCTGGTTTGGTCTGCGGCGGAGCGACAGGGACAGCGGCAGCGCACCGGAGTTGACGTTCGGCCAGTGGACACAGTTGATGGGCGTTTTCTGGCTGATCCAGGTGCTCTTTTTCACCACGTTCTTGACGAACACGCGCAATGGGCTTGCCTCGGGCATTGTCGGCAGCCTCGGCTATTGGCTGGCGCAGCAGGAGGTCGCGCGCGGGGGCCAACCGCCCTATTACTATGTCATGATCGGGTGGCTTTATGAGTTCTTGCCGATCATTCTGTCCTTGGGGGGCACAGCCGCCGCGCTTTACTGGATTCAGCGGCAAGTGAAGTGGGAGCCGGTGGCTGCGGGCGATTTGCCTGCCGATGTGGCCGCGGCTGAACCGACGATGGCCGAGCGGCTGCGCGTCAACCGCGTCTACTTTGTCGTGATGTTGATCTGGTGGACGCTGGGCATGTGGCTGGCCTATACAGTGGCGGGCGAGAAGATGCCCTGGTTGATGACGCACATCGCGCTGCCCATGTGTGTGCTGGGCGGGTGGTGGTTTGGCCGGCTCGTCAAGAGCGTGGATTGGCCCGCGGTGCGCCACAGCTATGGCTTGTGGCTGTTGGCGATCCCGGCCGCGCTGATCTATCTGGTTGTGATCCTGATCGCGGAGCAACCTTTTGGCGGGCGTGATGTGGGGGCTGTGCGCGTGACGATGCAGTGGATCGCGGCGCTGCTGGCACTGGTGGGTGTCGTGTATGCGTTCTGGTGGATTGCCTGGCGCGTGGGGCGGCATGGCACGCTGCGCATGGCCGCGATTGGCGTGACCGCGCTGCTGCTGCTGCTGACCGTGCGCTTCAGCTATATGCTGAACTATATTAACTATGATCTCGCGACGGAATATTTGGTCTATGCCCACGCCTCACCAGACATTAAGCGCGCGCTCAACGAGATCGATCTGATCAGCCAGCGGCTGGTGGGGGAGCGTAACATTACTGTGGCCTATGACGATGATACTTCGTGGCCGTTGAGTTGGTATATGCGCCTGTACCCCAACAGCCGCTTCTACGGCGCGAACCCCAATGCGGATGTGATGTCGTCGCCGGTGGTGATCGTGGGGCCGAAGAACTATGAGAAGGTGCGCCCGTACATGGCGCGCGACTATGTGAAACGCACCTATCGGCTGGTTTGGTGGCCCGATCAAGGCTACTTTAACCTGACGCCGCAGCGCTTCTGGTCCACGATTCGGGACGCGCAGAAGATGAAGAACATCTTCAACATTGTTTTTTACCGGCGCTATCCCGATGCCGAAGACCCAAACAAGGTGCGGAAGTTGACCGACTGGCCCAACCGGCATGAGTTCGAGATGTATGTGCGGCGGGATCTGGCTGCTCAAGTGTGGGATCTGAATGTGACGCCATTGGCCGCGCAGGTGGACCCACAGGAAGAACTGCTGCGCATGCGGACGGTAGATCTTGCGGCTGCGGGCACGATTACCGGTCAGTTCGGCGATATGCCGCTGCTGACGCCGCGCACCTTGGCGATTGGACCCAACGGTGAGCGGGTGATTGCCGACACCGGCAATCATCGGGTGGTGGTGCTGGACGCGGGGGGCGCACTCCTGACCACGTTTGGCAGCCTGTGTCGCCTGGGCGAGGGCGAAGCGGGCGGCTGTGTGGATCCAGACGGCGCAGGCCCCCTGGCGCTTGGCGACGGTCAGTTCAACGAACCGTGGGGCATCGCGGTGGCCGCGGATGGGACGATCTACGTTGCCGATACGTGGAATGGGCGCATTCAGGTGTTTGATATGAATGGCACATTCCTGCGCAAGTGGGGATACTTCAACACGACGGATGGCACGTTGGGCGATCCGTTGGCGCTATTCGGCCCGCGCGGCATCGCGGTGGATAGCCAAGGCAATGTGTTGGTTGCGGATACGGGCAATAAGCGTATTCTGCAGTTTACGCCCGCGGGCGAGTTGATTCGCCAGGTCGGCGGCGGCGGGGTGCAGCTTGGCATGTTCGAGGAGCCGACCGACGTGGCAGTCGATCCGCGTGACGGAAGCGTCTTTGTGGCCGATGCATGGAACCGGCGCATCCAGAAGCTCGACAGCAACCTGCAAGCCCTGGCCGAGTGGCCTGTGTCGAGTTGGGGCAGCCAGCACCTTTACTATAAGCCATATATTACTGTCGCGGGCAATGGGGATGTATACATCTCTGACCCGGAGAACTTCCGTATCCTCGTTTACAATAGTGCAGGCGGCATCAAGGCTGCTTTTGGCAATTTTGGCACGGAGAACAACCGCTTTGCGCTGCCCAACGGCCTCGCTTGGGACAGCACCACGAATCAATTGCTTGTTGCCGACGCCGATAATCAACGGATCCAACTCTTTACTGCTTTGCCCTAGGAAATGGGTTTTACCCTAGCAAATGGGTACAGTCCGTCGCCCCTCCGTCGAGTTACCACTGCGAATACGGCTGCCGCGGGTTGCGCTCGCCTGGCGCGTGGAGCCGGTGGCGACGTCGCGCGTGCCGCGCATATGGGGTTTTGTGGGCAGTGTCGCTCTTGTGCTGTTGGCGCTGGGCGGCGTTGCGCTGCTACATGGTCGCGCTTGGTGGTCTGCGACGGTGCTGCTCATGGCCGCGTGTGTGGGCTGGCTGGCGCTGAACCGAGGTGAGGCTGTGCCCTTGTCGCGGTTAGATGGCGTGTCATCGCTGGCAGCGCCCCGTTGGCAGCTCGGTGTGCCGTTGGTGATGGCCGCGTGTGGGCTGGCAGTGTGGAACTGGTTGCGCGCGGATGTGGTGCATGTGGCGACGGCTGACTGGTGGCGGTATGGGGCGTCGGTGGGGCTGTTTAGCCTGGCGATCCTGGCGATGGAATCATGGGCGCGGCCGCGCGTCCGGCTGTCGCGCCCGCTGGTTGGGCTGTTGGCGCTGCTTGCGCTCGGCGCGCTGTTGCGTTTTGTCTGGCTGGGGACGCTGCCGTTTGGCGTTTGGTACGATGAGGCGGCGAATGGTTTAGAAGCGCTGCGCATGGTGCGCGAGCCTGCCTATCGGCCCTTTTATACCGATGGCGTCAACGCGACGGGCCACTATCTCTTGCTGCTGCTGGGCGCAACGCGGCTGCTGGGCGATAACGTCGTGGCGCTGCGGGCGTTGAGCGCGCTGATGGGCGTGGCGACGGTCGGCGCGGCGTATCTGGCCGGGCGAGAGGTGCATGGGCGGCGGCTGGGGCTGGTTCTGGCCTTCTTGGTGGCTGTGGCGCGCTGGTCGCTGACTTTCAGCCGCCTGGGTATGTACAATGCGGCGACGCCGCTTTTCGAGTTCCTTGCGCTTGGTTTTTTGCTGCGCGGGGTGCGGCGCGGCTCTGTGCTGGATTATGGGCTGGCTGGGCTGTCGATTGGGCTTGGCCTTTGCTTCTATTCGGCTTATCAACTCTTCTTGCCGGTGTTGGGGCTGGGGGGGCTGCTGATTTTGCAGCGCGAGTGGCCGCGGCGACACAATTTGCTTTGGGGTGCTGCTGTGGTCTTGGTGGGCGCGCTGCTGGTGATTGCGCCGGTGCTGCAATTCGCCATTGAGCGGCCCGATCAGTACTTTGCACGCGTCGAAAAGACGTCGCTTTTTGCCGGGAAAGCGCCGGAAGAGCGGCTGCCTGCGCTGCGCGCCAATACCTTGAAGCACTTGGGCATGTTTCATGTGCGCGGCGACCCAAACGGGCGACACAACCTGCCGGGCGAACCGATGGTGGATCGCGTGACTGGGGCGCTGATCATCCTGGGCGTGGCGGGTTGTTTATGGCGTGTGCGCCACCCGTTGGCGGCGTTCCTGCTCTTGTGGCTGGGCTTTGGCCTGTTGGGTGGGATTCTCTCGCTCGACTTTGAAGCGCCGCAGTCGCTGCGTGCAATCGGCGCGCAACCGGCCGCGCTGCTGGCCGCGGCGCTGCCCATTGTGGCGCTTGATCAACGCTGGCGCGATGGCAGTGGACGCTATTTGCCCGATGCAGGCATGGCGATGCTGGCGCTGCTGCTGCTTGTGCCGATTGGCTGGGCCAATGTTCATACTTACTTTGTGCGCCAAGCCAACAACTTTGCGTCCTGGAACGCCCACTCCACGCCGGAGACGCTGACCGCGAACCTGCTCAACAACCTGCCGCCGGATACCGAGGCATTTGTCATTTCGCTCTTCGACAGCCATCCTACGCTGCGCTTTTTGGTGGCGGATCGATCCTACCGGCGCATCGAAACCAACGCATCGCTGCCGCTGGTTCAGCCGAACCAAGGTAACATGCTGTTGATCCTGGATGTGGACCGGCGCGATCTGTATGACGAGGCGCGGCGGCTTTATCCAAACGCCACATTTAACGAAGTGACGCCCCCCTTTCCTGGGCTGCCGTCGATCCTGACCGTGCTCATCCCCTCGGAGCAGCTTGCAGCGCTGCAAGGGTTGACCGCTACCTATCGGCATGGTGAGACAGAACTGGTGCGGCAGGATGCCACGGTTGAATTTGTATGGCCGCAGGACGCGCCGGTCGAACTGCCTTTTGAAGTAGAATGGGAGGGGGTCTTGGCAGTGAATACCTACGGCCCCCATTCCTTCTTTGTCGAAGCGCCAGGTGAAGCGAAATTGTTGATCGGCGAAGAGGTTATTGCTGAAGGGGAGGCTGCCGAAGGGATTGGCGGGCGTGTGATGTTGGCCCGCGGGCACCATAACTTGCGACTGCTGATCGAGGGCGGCGAGGGCGCGGTGCGGCTGGGGTGGCAGCCGCCGGATGCCCCTGCGACGACGATTCCCGCTTGGGCGCTCTATGTGCCGCCTGTGCGCAGCAATGGCCTCTTGGGCGAATTCTATGCAAACGGCGATTGGTCGGGCGATGCGACCTTTGCCCAGATCGATCCACAGCTTGGCATGTACTTCCATGTGCCTATCTTGAGCCGGCCGTACACGGCCATTTGGCACGGCAAGATCGCTGCGCCGGAGAGCGGGCGCTATCGCTTTGGCCTTGAATCAATTGACGAGTCGGTGCTGGTGATTGATGGGACGCGCGTCGTGGCGACGCTAGCGCGGGGACAGTTGGCGCAGGGGGAGATCGAATTGACGGCGGGATTGCATGATATTGAAGTGCGCTATGCCGACCGCACTGATCACAGCCATATCAATCTCTATTGGCAGCCGCCCAGCAGCAGCGGCATTGCCACGCTGCAACTGGTGCCAACCGAGTTCCTGTTTCCCCCACAGCAGAATTATGAAGCGGTCGACGTGGCGAATCTTGCCAAACTGCTGCAGCCTGCGCCGACAACGGACCCGCTGCTTGTGGTCGATGCAGTTGATCCGGCGGAGGTGCGAGTGGTGGCGGATGGGCTGGCGGCTCCACGCGGGGTGGCAGTGGCGGATGGGTTGGCGTATGTCGCGGAAAGCGGCGGCGCGCAGGTGACGAGCGTCGATCCTCGCGACGGCAGCAAGCAGCCGTTGGTGTTCGATGGCTGGGTGGAGCCGTTCGACGTGGCGCGAACGCCGGACGGTGCGATTGTTGTGCTCGACGCGGGCGGCGAACTGCTCGTGCGCTATGATCCCGTAGCTGATACAATTGAGCCGCTGCCGGGGGACGCGACGTATATCGGGCGTTCGCGCGGGCTGACGGTGGATGCAACGGGCGCGGTTTGGGTGGCAAACACGCCCGGCCAGCGCGTTGTGCAGCTTGACGCAGAGGGCAACGCGGCCCGCGAGATCCGATTGGCCGCGGTTTCGAATCAAGGCGCTGCCATGCAGCCGGTCGATCTTGTTGTGACGTCGGACGACGAGGTGCTTGTGTCCGATGCGGTCAACCACATGCTTTATCGCTTTGGCCTCGCGGGCTATTTGGTTTCGAGCCAGCCAATCCCGGTGGCAAATACGTTAGACGGGACGCATCTTGCTATCAATGAGGCAGGCGAGATCTTTTTGACACAGCCTGAAGCCGGGCGTGTGGTGCACCTGGACGCTCTTGGGCAACTGCTGCATGTGTGGAGCGTGCGCACGCCACTGACGCCGGATGCCAAGCCGGTTGGCATCGACGTTGCCGTCGATGGGTCGCTTTGGGTGACAGACGTCCAAGGCGGGCGGCTGCTGCAAATTGTCCCGCAGGAGTAATAGCAACGATGCAGGCGCATAGGAAGGCAGCGGGGGGGGATGCTGGCTGGACACGCCATGCTGTAGTGGCTGGCGTGGCGACAATCTGCTTTTTGGTGGCTGCATGGGTGACAGGGTTGAGCCGGGTGTCGGCTACGCCCACGTTGCAGCTTGTCCAGCCGGATGATATCTCCACGCCTACGCCCTCCTACGAGGTCATCTTGCAGCCCACACCTACGCCGACAGCCACGCCCGTTGGTGATATGGCGCATGTGATGTCAGCCGTCGACGGGGCGGTCGATGGGCCTGTCTATACAGTCCAAGCGGGCGACACACTTTTCAGCGTGGCCTTGGAGATCGGCGTTGACCTTGTCATCATGCCGTGCGCGGTCTCGCCCACCTTTCGACCGGATCAGCCACTGGTGATTGGGGATGCGCTGCAAGCGCCGCCGCCGGGCTGGCAGTGCCACGCGGTGGTTCCCGGCGATACGCTGCGCTCGGTGGCGGCGCAGTATGGGGTGAGTACGACGGCGTTGCGTCTGGTGGCGTGGAATCAGTTACCCGCGACGCTGGGCGACGATGCGCCGCTGCCCGACGGCTATGTGCATTTGCGCGTCCCAACCGTCCAGCCCGCGATGGACGGGGGAGGGTTTTTGAGCTATATGTTGGCACAGCCGGTGGGGTTGTCGCCCATTATCGCCCTGGGCACAGGGGGGCCGAAACAAGCGCCGCGTGAGGTTGAAGGGCCAATTCCCAAGGATTGGCCGTATGGCAGTGGGAACTTCACCTGGCCTGTCTATGGATGGCTGAGTCAAGGCTATCGTTATGACCATCCGGCTGTGGACATTGCCGCGCCGCCTAATACTTTTGTGACGGCTGCGGACCGCGGGGTGGTGATCCGCGCAGGCTGGAACGACCAGGGGTATGGGCTGTTCGTCGTGATCGACCACAATATTGACTATGTGACGCTCTACGCCCATTTGGACGAGATATTTGTCGAGGAGGGGGAGGTAGTTGCCCAGGGGCAAATTCTCGGCGTGGTTGGCTCGACGGGCAACAGCACAGGACCGCATCTGCATTTCGAGATCCGCGACTTTGGCCGGCGTACAAACCCGCTGGAACTGCTGATGCAGTGATGGTCATATGCTCCTGTATTATGCGTGTATGGGGTGTGTGGGGCTATCTGCTCAGGGTGTCGAGCGGTAAGAAGGGGCCATGTTGGCAAGCGCGCGTGTAGCCGTCGCCGGAAGGGACAGCGCAGACGAAGCAGGCTCCATACCCGCAGAGATAATCCGCCTTCGTGTAGACATTGAAAAAATCCGGCTCTAGGCGAAAGCGCGCCAGGTGAATGGCTTGATTGAGCCAAGTTGTCGAAAGCTGTGGCAGCGCGACGAGCATGGTATCGGCCCAGCGCAAGGTCGCGGTGATTGCCTCTTGTAGGGATGCGAGGTCGGCTGTGGTGCGTACCTCTACCGGAATGGGTATGCGCTGGAGGATCGCGGCAGGGGGCGAGACGTCGGTATGCAAAATAAGGGTGGCGCGCCCATTTTGATCGAGAAGATAATGGATGGCGGGCAGGCAAAGCAGAAGGTGGTTCAGGTCAGTCACCACGAGCAGCGCCCGCTGATGCGGCGCGAAGGTGAGGGCGCGACCAAAGGGGCCGGTAAGGTTGAGGCGCGTATCGGGCAGTTGGCTGCGGATCCAGCGATCTCCAGCATTTTCATGCGCTGGGTCGCTGTTGGGCAGGAGCAGGCTGCATTGGGTAATCCCTCCGTTTGACTGCGGCAGGCGATCGGCTACATAGAGCGGGCGGCGCGCGTAGAGGCTCCAGTTGGTGCGCCGTGCGAGTCCGTCGTCGGGGCAGGGCCGCGCCAAAAAGAACTGGCCGAGGGGTGCATCCGATATGGGCAGGGGCAGCGCTAGCCGCAGCAGCGTGCCACTGGGTCCGAGATCGGTTTTGTCCTGAATCAGTGCATGGATGACACCGGCGTCGTCGGCGGCTGTGTCGCCAGTGAATCCGTCTGTGGAAGCGAACTTGCCAACCAAGTGAATCTCCTGTGCTATGCTGTGCGTGGTCAGCGGACTGTCGCCATATTCACACACTCCAACCTGTGACGCAAATACGACTACTTGAGGCGATCCATGAACCTGCGCGTCGAACCCGAGGGGTACGCGTCCTCTTTGACCCGCTTGAGCGTTGGCTCAATCGGGATCTGCCGCCGGATCGCGCCATTCGCCTGCGTATCGCCTGGCCGCTGCTGTTGATTCCGCTCCTCCTCTTCAATCAACTACTTGCCCCGCATGTGGTCTGGATGACCCTGAGCGTTACCCTGGTGGGTCTTTATGTGGTGGCGTTGTTCTGGGTGCGCTCGCAAGCGCCCGCGGTGGAGTTGCTGCGCGCCCGGCTCTCGTCGACGTTGGTGGCGGGCGATGAATTGGAGGAGGAGTTTGAACTGCGTAATAACGGGCGGCTGCCGGTGCTTTGGGCGGAATTGAGCGATGCGTCCACTGTGCCGGGTTATGCGCCGGGGCGCGTCGTAGCGTGTGAGGCGCAAGGACTTTACCGATGGCGTTCGTCCACTGTCTGTGAGGTGCGCGGGGTCTTTCGACTTGGCCCGCATACGCTGCGTTTGCAAGATCCGTTTGGCCTATTTGAAATCGTGGTGCACGATGGACTCAGTGACACGCTGATCATCTATCCGCGTGTGGTTGAACTGCCGCATGTGACGCTGCCGCATGGGGATATTCAGGGCAGCGACCGGCGGCAGCGACCGATGCCAGGTCCGATGCCTGCGGCCACGGTTACCGAGTATCGACCGGGGGATAGTTTGCGCTACATCCATTGGCCGTCGACGGCACACCGGGGGCGCTTCATGGTGAAGGATCTGGAATTGGAGCCGAGCGGCGATATTTGGCTCATTCTGGATTTGGACAAAGATGTGCAGC
>CAZZNG010000226.1:0-9580 GCA_964655505.1 uncultured Litorilinea sp.
CACCACTAGCCTGGGGATTCGATCCCCAGGCGACCAGCGATTACCCTGTTAATTTTTCAGTGCCCATCCAGCGGCCCGGAAGGTTAAGCGAGCCGGATGTTTAGGGCGTTTGATCCTGTGCGGCTTGGAGGGTTGCAACCAGGTTGGGCAGCCCGGCTTTTAGATAGCGCGCCAGCATGTTCACCAGGGCGCGGTGGGCGGCTTGGTTGCCTTCGAGGGTGGGGTCGGCCACGTCGATGTGCAGGCCGATCAGGCTGCCAAAGGGACGGATGCGCGCGGCCAGGTGCGGATAGGCGGCGACCAATGCCTCGGCTTGAATTTCCTCTAGTGTAAAAATCAGATCAAAATCGGCAAGCTGCAGGTCGTCCACCGATTGAGAACGGTGGCGGCTGAGGTCCAGACCGGCAGCTTGGGCCGCGTCCTGGGTCCACGCGGTGGCGGGTTGGCCGCTCTCCGCATGGAGTCCGGCGGATTCGACGCGCCAACCCGCCGTGCCGGGCTGCTCGTCCAAGAGACGACGCAGCAGCGCGGCGGCCAGGGGGGAACGGCAGCGGTTGGCGTGGCAGACGAAGAGGATGTCGGGCGGCATGGTAGTCGGCAATGTGTACTCGATTGGTAATACTCGCTACTCGCTGGACAGGCTGCGCGCGGCGTAGACTTCCTGTTCGCGCACGCCGGGTTCGCGCGGAGGGGGCGCGGGTTTGCGCCGCCAGGGTCGCCACCATTGGGGCTTGCCGCGACCGGGGCCTTTGCCGTCGTCCCCATCTTCCGCTTCATAGTAGTCATAATAATAATAGTAGCCGCGCGCCCGCGCGTCAACGCGGTTGAGCGCGACGCCGATGATGGGCGCGTTGACCTGGTCGAGGGCTTCGACCGCGGTGAGCGCCATTTTGCGCGTGGAGCGCTTGGTGTCGACCACAAGCAGGCTGGCCTGCACTTGGGTGCCGATGACCTGGCTGTCGGCGACGGCCAACACGGGCGGCGTATCGATGATGACTAGGTCGGCGCTGTCGCGCAGGGCGGCCATGAGGCCGCGCATGCGCTGCGAGCCGAGCAGTTCAGCCGGGTTGGGCACTTTGCGCCCCACGGTGAGCAGGCGCAGTGTGGGGATGGCTGTCTCTTGCAGCATGAGATCGAGGTTGTCCAGGGTCTCGTTGTAGAGCGCATCGGTGAGGCCCGGCGTGCGGGTCAGTTCGAAGATCCTGTGCAGTTTGGGCTTGCGCATGTCCGCGTCGACGAGGATGACCGAGAGACCGGCCTGGGCCATGACCACGGCCAGGTTGGCCGCGATGATGCTTTTGCCTTCGTCGGGGTTGGGGCTGGTGATGGCGAGGGTCTTCAGTTCGCTGTCGACGTGGGCAAAGCGCAGGTTGGTACGCAGGCGGCGAAAGGATTCGACGGCGAGGCTGCGCGGGTCGGTGAGGGCAATCAGCGCGTGGTGCGAGTACTCTTCGCTCTGCTTGGTGATCTTGCCGATCGTGCCGAGGACAGGCATACGCAGGACGTGGCGGATCTCTTCGGTGGAGCGGAAGCGGTCGGTATAGAGTTCGTAGAGGTAGACAAAACCGGCCGCGACCATGCCGCCCATGATCAACGCCAGGGCGATGTTACGCAGGGGCTGGGGGTAGACTGGGGCCAGGGGCAGCGAGGCTTCTTCGATGACCGCGATGGTGTCGGTTGACTGGGCCTCGATCAGCATGAGCGACTCGTAGGTTTCGGCCAGGTTGTTGTAGCTGGCGCGCAGGCGAGACAGTTCTTCAGCCAGCCGGTTGTATTCGGTCTGGTCTTGAAAGTCGCCATTGGGGTTGACCAGCGTCAGCGCGTTCTGGGCGGCGGTGATCTGCTGGCTCAGGTCGTCCATGCGTGTGGAGAGGCTGGCCTTGGTTTCAGCGTAGCGACTGGTCTGCACCTCTTCGACCCAGCGGGCAAAGACTTGGGGCAGGGCGCGGGCAAAGGCGACAATTAGCTCCCGGTTTGGCCCTTCTACAGTCAGTTGGATGATCTGCGAATCGCCGGAGGGCGTGGCAGTCAGGGTGGTAATCTGCTCTCGCAGCAATGCGGGGTCTTGGGGCAGCCCCAACTGGGCCAGGGTGCGCTCTTGCACAATGCGCTGGGTAATCCACTGGGCGTAGGTTTGGGCCACGCGGCTGCTGGCCGTGATGTCCTGCATGGGGCTATAGGAGCCGCTAGCCTGGTTGACCAGCAACTTGGCTGTTGTGCGATAAATAGGCGTTTGATTGAAGCTAATGAGGGCTGCGATGCCGCCTGCGAGCAGCGCGCTGATGAGCAGGAGCCACCACCAGCGCAGGAAGAGATCCACATAGGTACGCCAGGAGTCTTGTACATCGGCTTGTGGCGGCACGGAGCCGACTGGCGGGAATTGTTCAGTCACTACAGATCCTTTAGGCCGGAAGAAAACCCACGGTCGTTGGCAACAGAGTCACAGTTCACAGGGCACGGTTCATAGGGGCATCATTGGCCCCGTGTCCGCTTGGGTGTTGCGCCCATTGTGTCGGGGACACTGGGTCAGGCCCATCAAGCGTCGCGCCGGGCAATCATCGCACGAACTGGCGATCAATCTTCCCGGAAGTTCCGAAAGTTGCGGAACTTCCGGGAAGATCAAGGCAGTGATCCGGCGCGGCATGATGCGTTCGCCTCGCTCTATATAGGAATTAGTTTGCCTCTATATAGGGAACAAAGATGACGTTATCTCGCTCGAAGATGGCAAATTCGCCAAAGACCGTGGTGGTGAAGGTGAAGAGCACATCATCTTCGGATGTGGGCGCGGTGTTTTGAACGATGCTGAGGCCTTCAGTCGTCCATTTTGTCCCATCCCAGACGGCAACGATGAGGCGACCGCTACCAAGCGCGTCAGCCAATTCGTCGGGCAGGGGAATTTCAATCGTAATCGGCTCAGACAGTTGGCCTGGATTGATCGGTTCGCCGTTGACAAACAATTCGAGGCGGTACGTAAGCCCGGTGAAAGAGGCAAGGGGAGTCGGCGGCTCGTTCACGTTGCCGGTCGGGGTGACCACTTCGGCAAAGGAGAGAAAAACGTCCGCGTTATCCGGCAGCCCTGGAATCGGCGGGACGGTGACAATCACGGTTCCCACTGACGATTCAAATTCGACTTCGTTCTCTTGCTCAGGTTCGACCGGCTCGATCTGTGGGTTGGTTGTGCCTGCCGGGGGGGAGAAGACCGTAACCGTAGGCACGTTGAGCGAGCCGAAGTTGAACTCCGGATCGGCGCTGGTGGCGGTATGGGTGATGACAAAGAAGACGGACTGATCCGCCGGGTACGAATCGGCCACGCGCACGCTGACGGTTTGGGTCTGGGCGCTGGTAAAGGTGAGGCTGGGCGGCGAGACGGTGATCGGGTCGGACGCGTCGACGTTGTTGGTGACGTGTACCGCCGCGGTCGGCTCTTGGCAGAGCGAAACCTCGTAGGTGGCGGATTGGCCGCGCACTAAGTTCAGCACAACCGGGGCCATGGGAATGCTCGCTTGGCCGGGGCAGGCACTAACCGCGGCCCAAGCTTGTTTGCCGCTGGACCCGAAGGGGCTGCTGAATAGGCCCGCAAACAAAAGGAGGGCCATGCCGGTCCACATGAGCGTGCGGCGGACGAGCGCCAAGCGTGGTCGCAATTGATCGGGGATTTGCATCATTAAGCTCCTTACTCGTGGTTCGATCCAGTTGGTAGAAGCGGTAGGTCTCTGGATAGTCAGTGCGCTGTTAAGTTGGTGCGCGATCAAGGCGGCGATGGTTGTCTGTGTAACACATGGGCAAGGCGGCAGTGCGTTTTGATGTTTCCGCAGGTCGCCAGGGAACGCTGTCTTTGGCCCTTGTGACAAGGCAGCCAGTTTCGGACCGTCTTGAAGCCTGAACCGACTCTGTCGGGGGAAGCCGAGCGTCCACGAGCGAAAGCAAGCAGCAGTCTAAGCTCGATTATACATGTTCGACGCCAAATTACAAGCAGGATTGGCGTTGGCTTACAAATATTGGTTTGCCGTCGTGCTGCGGGCGGAGTGAGAGAGGGGCTTCCCGGACGCTCGAAGCGTCCGGGAAGATCAGGTCTTTGCGCTACTCTTGCACGACGTACCAGGTTTCGGGGAAGCTGCTGCCGGGGGTCTGTCCAAAGGTGGTCCATTCCACCGGCTTGGGCACGTTGCGCACGTTGTTCTTAATGACAGTTGTCCAGACGGGCACATCCACCACGACGCCGAGGGTGGGGTGGTTGTCACAGAAGATTTGGGTGGCTTCCAGGTAGATTTCGTTGCGCTTGGCCGGGTCGGGTTCGGCGCGTGCCTGCCATTGCAGATCCACAACCTGCTTGTACCAGTCCGGCCCGTCGTAGGCGTCGGGGTCACGTTCCGGTTGGCTGCCCCATTCCGCGCCGATGGGGAAGGAGCGCACGTCACGGATAAAGACACTTTCCGTTTCGGGATGCCAGCTGATCACCTCGAACACGCTGAGCATGTGCTGGTTGGCTTCCATGCGCTCGACCCAGAAGGAGCGTTCAACGGGGTTCACCTGGAGGCGGATGCCGATATCGGCCCAGTGCTGCCCAAGCATTTCAGCGATGCTGGGATAGTCGAGGAACGCGCCGCTGATGGCATCCATGATCAGGGTGAGCGGTTCGCCGCTGGGCAACGTGCGGAAGCCGTTGGCGTCGCGCTCGGTCAGGCCGATTTCGTCGAGGAGGCGGTTGGCCTCGTCAGGGTCAAAGCGGCCCCACTCTTCATCCCAGCGGTCGCTGTTGAAGAAGGGCGATGCACCGCTGGGGCAGTAGGAGGCAGGCCGCCCCACGCCCAGGAAGTAGATCTCGTTGAACTCCTCGCGCTCGATGGCGAGGGAGAGGGCGCGGCGGAAGTCTATGTTGCGGATCAGCTCTTTGATGGCAGGCTCGCCCGCAAAGTCCATGTTGAGGTAGACGGTGATGGGGTGGCGCGTGGCGCTCGTCCAGAAGTCGATGAAGTAATTGCCCGCGGCCTGGTTTTCGCGCAGCACGGGCAGCTTGGCGAAGTCGATATGCCGCCCTTGGATGGTGTAGTTGCCCGCGATGGCGCGCAGGTTGAGCACTTCCAGTTCTTCCACCAGTTCAAGCGCGATGCCGTCAAAGTAGGGCAGTTGGTTGCCTTCGGTGTCGACAGCAAAGAAATAGGGGTTGCGTTCGAGCCGGTACTGGTCGGAAGCGATCTGGGTGAGGGGCCGCCAGGGCGAGGTAACGGGTACGTCCGGGTTCATGTGGGGGTTGTTTTTGGCTAGGAAGTGGAGATGCCAAGCCTCAAACCCGGCCTCTTGCGCCAGCCGGTTCGCCTCTTCTTCGCCCACAAAGTCGGGGTGGAACTGCTGCATGTAGTGCGCGGGCGAAACCATGCCCAGGCCGCTTTCGCCGTGAATCCATTGGCTGCCCACGTCATAGCCGCCCGCCACGCGCACGGCGAAGAGGGGGAACGGCTCGGCAAAGGTGACTTGCAAGGTGGTGTCGTCGATGGCCTCGAACTGGGCAAGCTCGCCGCCCCAGGTCATGTAACTGGGCAGGGTGGGCACAAGCTGCTCATTTTGGACGATGTGCTCGTACCAGAACATGAAATCCGCGGTGGTGAACGGTTGGCCGTCCGACCACTTCATGCCCTGGCGTAGGTAGAAGGTCCACTGGCTGCCGTCCGCGTTGGATTCCCAGTCGCGGAAGATGTAGGGGACCATCTCGGTCATGCCTGTGTTCCAGCGCAGAAGGTTGTTGTAGAGAATGCGCTCGATGTTCTGACGGTCGCCGGGGCCGGTGAAGGCACGCTGCCAGATACCGCTGTATTGGCCGATGGATTCGGCAGGCTGCACCACCAACGGCTCTTGGGGCAGCCGTTCTTCCACGGGCGGCAGTTCGCCCGCTTCGACCCGTTCGGCCAGCATGGGCGCTTCGTTGAAGGTGTCGGGCACAGGCCCATCGACTAAGACTTGGGGCCAGCAGGGCGTTTCCAGGGTGCAGCCTTCGCGCTGGGCCTGGTACTCGTCCAGCGCGGGGGATGCGGCCTGTTCGTCTGTGGTTTGGGCCGGGGCCGCGGCTTCCTCGCTGGTTGCAGCCTGTTCATCCGCGGGTTGGGCGGGCGCTTCAACCGAAGCCGTATCGCTGCTGCATGCAGCCAGGGCCAGCAGCAGCGCCAGCAGAAGCACGGTCAGGTAGCTGGGCCGGCGGCTGGGCAGGCGCATGAGGAGAGAGGGGTTTGGCATGACTTCCTCCTTTGTTGAGACGCTTTGTAGACTGTCTTGGTTGTACGATGTTTTGTACGGTATTCGGGATTCGGTTGTTGGATGATTGTTGGGTGTTGGACTGCACAGCCTGTGGTCAGCCGGGCGATTGCGTGTTGATCTGTTCGCGCGCGGGGGGCGCGGTGGCGAACAGGGGATCACAAGCGGCTGGGGCGCGGCAAAAGGCATGACAATAGGGAGCGACCTTTGGCCTTGCCCAACAGCGCGTGATCGTTTGCGCGTGCAAGGGCTAGCCTTGCGCCAAGCTTGTTTAACAGGCTGATTATTGGGTGCTAGGGGTATTTTACACGATGCGGGCGTAGACGCATAGTGCTGTGTCAGCCCGCGGGCGGCGGCAGCACAGTCGTTCTGCACGCGTCCGCTCGCGCCCGGCCCTTTGCCCTTCGTGCCTATTGACAAGGCATCGATCAACGAGTATGATTAGCAACGACTAAAATTTATTTTTCCCCTGATGTACAGTTGTTCTTGCTGGCTGTAACATGTGGTGCCTTCCCCTTGCCTCGGCAATGTACCCGTTTGCAGAGAGAGCTACACCGATCAGTTAGTAAACGTTAAGAAATGAATTCGGGTATCCACACGATGCCAAGAGCGACGCGGCGGACCGATCTTCCCGGAAGCTTGCATGAGAGGGATTACCATATAAGTGCGTTTGATGCAGTGTGTAGACACAGGCTGTTTCCCATACCCGGAATAGAGGATGGCCGGAATAGAGGATAGATGGACATGATGCCACAACGCTTGCAGCAGTTCCTGGCTCGACGCGATTTCTTGCGCGCCGGCGTGGGCGGGTTCGCCAGTCTATTGGGCGCGGTGTTGCTGGGTGAGCAAGCCCAGAGCCAAGGCGAGCAACCCGGCAGCGGACACACGGCAGACGACCCGGCGGCGCACGCGGCCCACGGCGCAAACCTCCTGGTGGGCGAGGTCGACCATGCTGCCAACGGCTTTGACCCGCTGCAGATGCTGGTGGATTGGGATTATGGTGAAGTGAGTACGCTGCCCGATGGCCGCACGTTGCGCGAATATGAGATCATCGCCTATGACCGCGAGATCGAGATTGCACCGGGCCTCTTTTTCCCCGCGTGGACCTATAACGGCCGCGTGCCCGGCCCCACCCTGCGCTGCACAGAAGGCGATCAGATCCGTGTCCACTTCATCAATGCCGGCAGCCATCCCCACACCATCCACTTCCACGGCTTTCATACCGCGACGATGGATGGCGTGCCGGGCATCGGCCCGGGTGAACTGCAGCCGGGCCAGGTGTTTGACTATGAATTTGAGGCGCTCCCCTTTGGCTGCCACCTCTATCACTGCCATGCCTTCCCGCTCAAGCGCCATGTCCACAAGGGGCTGTACGGCGCGTTTATCGTGGACCCCAAGCAGGGGCGGCCCCCGGCGCGCGAATTCGTTATGGTCATGAACGCCTTTGACACCAACTTTGACGGGGACAACGAAATCTATGCGGTCAATTCGGTTGGCTTGGAATACGGGCGGCGTCCCATCCCCATGAAGGTCAACGAACTGACGCGCATCTACCTGATCAACATCACGGAGTTCGACCCGGTGAACTCGCTGCACCTGCACGCCACCTTCTTTGACTACTATGACCACGGCACGACCTTGGAGCCAACCCACCGCACCATCGACACGGTCATGCAGTGTCAGGCCCAGCGCGGCATCCTTGAGTTCACCTACCGCTGGCCCGGCATGTATATGTTCCACGCCCACCAAAGCGAGTTCGCCGAACTGGGCTGGATGGGCATGTTCAACGTGGTCGAGGAGGAGGCCTTTGCCGATGCGCTGGCCGCGGTTGGGCTTGACGCGGAATGGGACCGTCTGGCGACCCACGGCAGCACGGTTGCTGCGTAGCGCGGCATGACTGCTGAACAAGGGGCGAACGAGGGGTAAATGGCGAGAGGAAGAAGCCGCATGTCAACACAAACGCAACCACAGCCACAATCACAGCCGCAGTCGCAATCGCAGCCGCTAGGCAGGCGTCTTGGCGGCGCGCAATGGGGCTTAGTGCTTGTGCCGCTGCTCCTGCTCGGCGCATTGTTGGCCTATTTGGTTGTGACCGGGGGTGGGTTGGCTGAACTGGCCGGGCCGCCGGTCGAGCAGGTGACGATCCAGCGTATCACGCTGCCCGCGCCGGGCATCATCCAAGTCCACGTGGTCAACGATGGGCCGCAGACGGTCACCATCCCCCAAGTGCTGGTGGATGATGCGTACTGGGACTTCAGCGCAGAGCCATCCAATACGATCCCGCGTCTGGGCAGCGCGACGTTTACGATCCCCTATCCGTGGGTGGAGGAGGAGACGCATGTGGTGCGGCTGATCACGCGCAACGGGGTTACGTTTGACGGTGAGATCGCCGCGGCAGTCGAGACGCCTGCCCCCAACGGCGATCTTTTCTGGCGTTTTGGGCTGGTTGGGCTGTACGTGGGTGTGATCCCGGTGGCGTTGGGGCTGCTTTGGTATCCCTTTATGCGCCGATTGGGCCGCCAAGCCATGATGTTCATCCTGGCCCTGACCGTTGGCCTGCTCACCTATTTAGCGGTGGGAACCTGGCTGGATGCCGCGGAGTTTGCCGCGCAACTGCCCGCCTTTTGGCAAGGGATGCCACTGGTGATCCTGATTGCGCTGCTGACGCTGGGTCTGCTGATCGCCATCGGGCATCGGGGCAACCGGCGTGAGCTTACGCCGTTGGGCGTGGCGTATTTGATTGCGCTGGGCATTGGGCTGCACAACCTGGGCGAGGGGCTGGCGATTGGCGCGGCGTTTAGCCTGGGCGAGGCCGCGCTGGGCACGTTTTTGGTCATCGGCTTTACGCTGCACAACATCACCGAAGGCGTCGGCATTGCCGCGCCCATTGTGCGTGAAAAGCCTGTGCTGCTTCATTTCTTCCTGCTGGCGCTGCTTGCAGGGGGACCGGCCATCCTCGGCACTTGGCTGGGGAGTTTCGCCTTCAACCCGGTCTTGGCAACGATCTTTCTTGCTATCGGCGTCGGCGCGATTCTTCAAGTCATCTGGGAGGTCGGCAAGATCATCCTGCGCGATAGCGCCAGCCTACAGCGTCCGGCCTTGAACGGGTACAGCCTCACCGGCTTTGTCGCGGGTGTCGCGCTGATGTATGCCACAGCCTTCTTGGTGAAGTTTTAGCCTGTTCTAGCAGGCTTTGCTCTCCCTTGCTTCGCTACAGTAGGTGATCCACTCATGTGGGGGGCACTTTCCCGGAAGCTCATCCGGTGAGTTTGTGGCGCAGCGGCGCAGGCTCAAGCCTACGCCTAGTGATGGGAAACGTGCTCAAGCACGTTTT
>CAZZNG010000227.1:0-9571 GCA_964655505.1 uncultured Litorilinea sp.
TCGTCGCCTGGATCGACGCCCGCCCCTACATCGCCGCGCTCTATTTCAACGACGACAATGGGCGCATCCAGATCATCCAAAACCGCAGCGGCGATGAGCAGGCCTTTTATGACCACGTCTTTGGTCACCCACGCCGCCATCAGCACCCCTTTGCCCCGCTTTTGGCCGCGGAGGATGCGCGGCTGCCGCTCAAATTCATCATTGTCGAAGACGAGCGCACCGCGGGGATCGATCTGGTTGACGAACTGACGCAACGTTTCAGCCCCGGCCTAACCATCACGCGCACCCATCCGCGCCTGGTCGAAGGCACAGCCCACGGTGTCGACAAAGGGCTGGGCGTGGTTCACCTGTGCGAGTTGATGGGCGTTGACCCGGCGCGCATCCTCGCCATCGGCGACAGCGACAACGACATTCCCATGCTCCAAGTCGCGGGCACAGCCGTGGCAATGGGCAATGCCTCGCCCGGTGTCCTTGCCGTCGCCGACTACGTGGCCCCGCCCGTCGATGAGGACGGCGCGGCAGTGATCCTAGAGCAATTGATCCTCCACCCTGCCTCTTGACCCTTGCCACTACAGCCGAATAGAATCGCCGCAGGAGAGAGGCAACTTGCCCTTCGCCTGCGGCGCGTCTGCACGATTATCGCCTGCAACAACATCCGCACAACAACATCCCCACAGCAGCATCGCCGTATCATGCCAGCGATGGCGTGTAGAACATCCATTGCGTGCCGCTACGTAATCGCCCCGATGCCTAATATCACCATAATGAATATGATAATGGCAATCACCAAGAAGATGCCGAACAGCACCCTCGCCACCGTTGCCGCGCCGCGCGCCACACCGGAGAAACCCAAAGCGCCTGCGACCAGCGCGACGATCAAAGCAATGACTGCCCACCAAAGAAGATCCATCCCTCTCTCCTTTACAATGTGAATTGTTCAGTGTGAATTGGTGATGTTCAGCCCTCTACCACGCTGTACGTTCCACAGCTTTACAGCAGAGGGGCTGCGTCCACACCCATCATGACAGACACAGCACCCAAAGACACTGTACTCGTGTAGCGGACGAAGATACACCCAGAGGTATAGATATAGGTCTTCTTAGCTTGAACAGTGGAAAGCGGCGCGTTGGGGATGACGGAGCGCCTCAGCGCACGTCCTGTGCGGCATAGCGCCGGTGCGCGTCGTCGATCACCATTTCGACAAAGGCAAGCGTATCGCGGCGGCGCAGCAGCGGCAGCCAGTAGTGTGACCGCGGCGCGGCCGCACGGTGAACACGGTGAATACGCAGCGCCTCTTCGATCACGCGACGCCACTGTGCAGGGAAGGTTTGCAGCGCGTAGCGCCCTGCCCCCTCTTTGGAGGTGATGTCGCCGGTTGCCAGCGTATAGTGCAGCCGAGCCACGCCCAGCACGCTCCACGCGCAGGCCCAGGGGGTAAAGCTCGCCCAGCCCTGGAGACTCCGGAGGCGTCGATAGCGCGCCACCAACGGACGCCAATAACGCTCTAGATTACCATCGGTCCAAGCGGCCAATGCCGCGGGGTCTTGCCAAATGGCGCACTCGGCAACCGCGGGGCCGCGGCAGGCAATGCCGTAACGCGCCAGGGTGTGCCAGGTGATGGGGTTGCGCTGGCCCACATCGCGCGCGGTGAATCGGCTTTCGTGGCTGCTGGGGCCTGGCGCAGCCTGCGCAGGGTCGCGGCCCAGATCATTCCATGTCACATAGATGCCGTCGAAAAAGGGCCGCGGGTGCGCGGCGCGCAGCTGCGCGTGCACCTGTGCCAGCGCGTCCAGTTCAGCCGCCTGGGGCGCGTGCGCGGTCACCGCAACAAAGTCGATGTCGCTGGCGTGGGGCCGGAAATTGCCCAATGCCAGCGAACCTTCCACATAAAACCCCTCGATCAACCCTGGCGCGGCACGGTCCACCGCGGCCAAGTACGCATCGACCATGCCGCGCACGGGCATAGGCAGCGCGCGCGCCGCCACGGCTACGCGGCCCCCTCGCGCGCCGTTTCTTCCCGCGCCGCGCCGATGCGCCCCAGATGGGTGTGGTTGAAGCTGTCCGGATACTTGAGGCCATAGCCCAAGACTCGATCCAGCGCGCTGTGGGCCAACAAGATCAGGCCCGCCACTTGCAGCCACGTCACGCCGAGCAGCGCGCCCGCCAAGTAACAGCCAATCGCCACGGCTTGATGGTGTACGATGTTGTAAGTCAACGCGCCGACGCGCGGCCCGGCCACATAGCCCGCCATGCTCACATCCGGCACAAAGAGCAGCAGGGGAAACCACCACCAAGCCACGTCCAACCGGCTACACAGCCAGATTGCCAAGATCAACGCGGCAGCCTGCTCCAAACGCAACAACAGCTTCATAATTTGCTCCCGGCACGCGCTTTCCTGTGCCTTAAAGATGAATATTTTCCACTAAATGAATCGGATAATTCCATTCATGTAGGGATGCACCTTCCGGGAAGATCACCCTGTCAACTTCACAACATGCACCGGGAGACCACCCCCCACGGTTCGACGCGCCCGCGCTCGCTCTGATATAATACCCGTAACTGCCTCGTCGGTGCGATTCCTGTGAGATCAAAACATTCTACACAGGACGCAGATCAAGGCGTGGGTTGGGCATATCGTGTGCGCCGTGCAGCCGTCATGATTGGCACGGGGCGCGCTCAACTGCCCACAGCGCCCTATTCCTCATCCGCTGCGCGCCACATACAGCAGCGGCAACAGTGCAATCAACTTTGCTGGCAGCGGCGGGGCGCATCGCTGCTCTACTGCTTGAACAGGAACGTTGGAATGGCCGGAGATTTCGTCCATCTACATACTCATTCCGAATATTCGCTGCTCGACGGGATGGGCCGAATCAGGAATTTGGTTTCGGAAGCCAAACGCTTGGGCCAACCCGCGCTGGCGCTGACCGATCATGGCGTCATGCATGGCGCGGTGGAGTTCTTCCGCGCCTGCCAAGGGGCCGGGATCAAGCCGATCATTGGGCTAGAGGCGTATCAAACCGTCTGGGGCCGCCCCATGAACGGGCGCGAAGGCCCACAAGACCGCGAGAACCGGCATCTCTTGCTGCTCGCCAAGAACATGACCGGCTACCGCAACTTGCTCAAAATCTGCTCGGCCAGCCACATAGAGGGCTACTACTACCGACCGCGCGTCGACCATGATTTCCTCGCCGCCCACGCCGAAGGGCTGGTCGCTACTACCGGCTGCTTGGGCGCAGAAATTCCTCAACTGCTCAACCAGGGCAAGGAGGAAGAAGCCTACGAGCGGCTGGGCTGGTATGTCGATGTCTTTGGCAAAGAGAACTTTTTCATCGAATTGCAAGAGCACAGCGTCCCGGAGTTGATTCCCGTCAACAAGACGCTGGTTCCCTGGGCGCAGAAATTCGGCATCGGCTTGGTCGTCACCAACGATGTCCACTATGTGCGCGAAGAGGACGGCACGCCCCATGACGTGCTGCTCTGTGTGCAGACCGGCACGACCGTGGACGCAGCCGACCGCATGCGCATGAGCGACGGCAGCTATTTTCTCAAGAGCCGGGCGCAGATGGAGGCGACCTTTGCCCCGCTGATCGACCTGCCCGCCAGCGCCTATGACAACACCCTTCTCGTAGCCGAGATGTGCGATGTCAACCTGGAGGACGATGCCTATCACCTGCCCGATCTGCCCATTCCCGAAGGCTTCACCTATGAAACCTATCTGCGCCACCTGACCGAAGAGGGGTTGGCGCGGCTCTATGGCGACCGGGCCAACGATGCGGACGTGCAAGAGCGCAAGGAGCGCGAACTGCGCATCATCCACGAGATGGGCTTCGATGTCTATTTCCTGATCGTCGCCGACCTCTGTGACTTCGCGCGCAGCCGCAACATCTGGTGGAATGTGCGCGGTTCCGGCGCAGGCTCGTTGGTGGCCTACTGTGTGGGCATTACCGGGTTGGACCCGCTCAAGAACAACCTGATTTTCGAGCGCTTCTTGAATCCGGGCCGCGTCACCATGCCCGACTTTGACCTGGACTTTCCCGACGACCAGCGCGAGGAGATGATCCGCTACACGGTCGAGAAATACGGCGCGGACCAGGTGGCGCAGATCGCGACCTTTGGGCGCATGAAAGCGCGCGCCGCGGTGCGCGATGTCGGCCGCGCCAAGGCGATTGACCTGGCGACGGTCGACCGCATCGCCAAGATGATCCCGGCCATTCCGGGCAAACCCGCGACGATCAAAGATGTGCTGACCGAGGGGCACGAATTCCACAACCCCGAACTCGTCCAGCTTTACGAACAAAACAGCGAGATACGCGATCTGCTCGATACGTCGATGCAGGTGGAAGGCTTGGCGCGCCATTCCAGCGTGCATGCCGCCGCGGTCATCGTCGCCGACCGTGAGTTGACCCACTACACGCCGCTCATGCGCGGCAACAAGAACACGATCACCAGCACCATCACCCAGTATGAATTCCCCATCCTGGAGTCGATTGGGCTGCTCAAGGTCGACTTCTTGGGGTTGAGCACGCTTTCGGTCATGCGCGAAGCCGCGCGGCTGATTCGCGAACGGCACGGCATTGAGTTTAACCTGTCCAGCATTCCATTCGAGGGTGAAGAGGCCGCCGAAGCCTTCAAACTGCTTTCCAGCGGCGAGGTGAGCGGCGTCTTTCAGGTGGAAAGCCAGGGGATGCGCCGTGTGCTGACCGAGATGCAGCCGTCGGCCTTTGAACACATCATCGCCACCATCTCGCTCTACCGGCCCGGCCCGCTTGAATACATCCCGCCCTTCATCCGGCGTATGCACGGGGAAGAGGAAGTCGAGTTCAAGCACCCTGCGCTCGAACCGATCCTGGCCGAGACCTACGGCATCATCGTCTATCAGGAACAGATCATTCAGATCCTGAGCCAGTTAGCAGGCTATTCGCCGGGCGACGCGGACCTGGTGCGCCGCGCCATCAGCAAGAAAAAAGCCTCGGACATCGAGAAGCATAAGAAACTCTTTGCCGAAGGCTGTTACCGCAACGGCATTCCCAGGGAAGTCGCCAACGCCATCTACGGCGACATCGAATTCTTCGCGCGTTATGGCTTTAACAAGAGCCATGCCGCCGATTATGCCATCGTCTGTGTGCAGACCGCGTATCTCAAGGCGCTGTATCCGGTCGAGTACATGGCCGCGCTGCTGTTGATCGAGCGTGATAAGACCGAGAAGGTTATCAACTTCATCAACGAATGCCGGCGCATGGGCATCGAAGTGCTGCCGCCCGATGTCAACTACAGCGGCATGGACTTTGAGATTCAAGAGCGGCCCGCGGATGTCGAACCACAGGCGCGGCGCGACCCCAACATCGGCTACCCCTTCCCCGTGCCCGAAGGCGCGGCCATTCGCTTCGGCATGGCCGCGGTCAAAAATGTAGGGGAGGGGCCGGTGCAGGCCATTCTGGATGCGCGCGCCGAGGGCGGCCCCTTCGAGTCGCTGGAAGATTTTTGCGACCGGGTGGACCTGCGCCAGGTGAACAAGCGTGCGCTTGAATGTCTGATCAAGGTGGGTGCGTTCGACCGCTTTGGCAACCGCAGTCAACTGCTCGAAGTGCTCGACCAGATGGTCGCCCAATCGGCCTCGGTCCATGCTGCGCGCGACAGCGGTCAGCTTTCCATGTTCGAACTCATGGGCGCAGCAGGCAGCGCGGCTTCGGTCACGCCCATTGAACTGCCGCCCATCGAAGAGGCCAAAGGCAGCGACCGGCTCCGGTGGGAAAAGGAACTGTTGGGCGTCTACGCCATGAGCCATCCGCTCAACCATGTGAGCGTTGATCTGCGCAACATGGTCTCTTGCTACTGCAACGAGCTAGATGAGCGCTACAACGGCAAGAATGTGCTGTTGGCAGGCATGATCGCCGGTGTACGCACCATCAACACCAAGAAGGGCGACCAGATGGCCTTTGTCCAGCTTGAGGACATGGCCGGTCAATGCGAAGTGGTGGTCTTTCCGCGCACCTATGCCGAGGTGAAAGAACTGCTCATTCCCGACACGGTGGTGGTTGTCAAGGGCAAGGCCCAGACGCGCGAAGGCCAGACCAGCCTGCTCGCCGACTCCATCCAGAACTATGTGGACGTGCCGGTCAGCATCGGCCCGGACCCGACAGAGCGGTTTACCCTGCGCAACGAAGGGCCGACCATCAACGGCCAACTGCACGATACGGACGACACCTTCAACGGCACGGGCGCGCTCGATCCAGACGGTGACGGCGATGATGGCGCGGGCTATGGCAATGCTGTCTATGGCGGGCCTGTTTACGACGGCGACGCGGATGTCGCCTATAACGAAGAAAACCCGTTCCGCAATGAGCCGCCTTCCTGGCTGGCCGACGACGTCGCGCAACCCGCGGAACTAGATGCGCCAAAGGAAACGGAAGCTATGACCAATCCGGCGGGCCATGCAGACCCCGAACCCGCGCCCGACAATCCTTATCTGCACGAGTCGCGCAGTCTGCGCGATGAGGCCGAGGTCGAGATCGGGCTGCCCAAGTCGCTGCGCGAGCAGCCGCCTGCCCTTGTGCATGACCCCGTGGACGGCACAGCGCAGGATGATCAGGATGATACCGAAGAGCCTGCGCCGGACAATCCCTACCTGCATGAATCGCGCAATCTGCGCGACGAAGGCGAGGTTGAGATCGGGCTGCCTGCCTTCCTGCAGAACGACCCCACCTTTGACCCGGACAGTCTCACAGAGGGTGCAGAGGGGGAGACAGAGGAGGATGCGGCGGGTGACACAGCGAATGACACGGTGACTGACATGGCGGATGGTGCTACGCCCGCGTCGATGCCCGCGGCCTCTTTAGAGCCGGTGGAGGGCAGCGAGCAACCGGCGGGTCACACCAACGGTCATGCAAATGTACATACGAATGGGCATGCAAACGACCACGCCAACAGCCATACGAATGGTCACGCCAATGGCAGCGGCAACGGGAACGGGCGAGGGAACGGCAATAACCAGGGGAACGGGCACGGTAACGGCGGCGCGCACCCCATGAGCCGCGCCTTGCACATTGTCTTTCGCCCCAGCGGCGAATTTGACCGGGACAAGTTCCGCCTCAAGCAGATCTGCGAGACGGTGCGCGATCCGAAAGGCCGCGACCGCTTCTACATCGAGATCAAGGGCCAGCGCAAGGTGACCAAACTCGCCTTCCCCAATGACCCCTGCTCGATCAGCGACCGCCTACAGCAAGAGCTGCACAAGTTCTTCCGCGTCGAGGTACGCGTCGAAGAGTAGCAGGTCGCCTAACCTTCCGGGACGCTGCGCCCATCTCACGAGCAGATGGGCATTGAGCAACATGCCATCTCACGAGCAGATGGGTCTGAATCTCAGAGCGTCCCGGAAGATCAATCCCCGCGCTTACGAAGATGGTTCGGCTGCGGCGGCTGCACCGTCTGCAGGGGGCAGTTCCGCTAGTTCGGTGCGCGCCCGATCCAGTTCAAGCTCCAACTCAGCAATACGCGCTTCGAGGATGGCGCGGCGCTCGTCCAGCGCCAGGCCAGGCGTTTCCGGCTCATCGGTGCCAAGTTGCCCATCGCGGCGGATTGCCAGCACATGCACAGTCCAGAAGATGGCCGCGATCACACTGCGCGCCAGTTCGCCCGCGGCCTCCGCGCCGCCCAGCGTAACCGACGGATCACCCAAGAGCATCAGCAAGATGCGGTAGACAAATTGGGCCAAGAAGAAGAGGATCAACACCGCGCCGACCAGCGCCACACCATACAGATAGACCTTGCGTACCCCTGATGCGCGCTCGGCTTGGCCGGTCACATCTTCACGCCGGGCAATGTCCTGCGCCACACGCCAATGCGATGCCCACACCGGCGCGCCTACCGCGATCAAGCTCAACCCGCTTGCCAGCGGCTCGACCCACAAATTCTGGGTCATGACCCAATCGTCGCGGCCCAGCATAAAATCGAGCAGCACCAACACCGCTTCGACCAGGCCGACCCACATGATCGCCAACCCCACGGCGGAGACGGCATAGTAGTAGATGCGGCGAATGGACGCGCCTTCTTCACTTTCGCCATAGGCCGCGGCCTCACGCTGGAGATAGCGCCAATGGCCGATCCACACAACCAAACCCACCGCGCCGAACCCCACCAGCGTCGAAAGTTGATCGCCTAGCACGATCCACAGCGTGTCCGAGCGGCTAAACAAGACCCACAACACATCGCGGATCATGCCTGCCACCGGCGTCAGCGTGACCACAGCCCCAGCCACTGCCGCGCCATAGAGGTAAAAACGGCGCAGCGCGGCTTGCGCTTCGTGCGGGTGCTGCGCGGCCAGCGCGTGCCAGCGCACCCAATTGAGCCGCCACAAGGCAAGGCCCAACACCAACAGCGCCACATTCGTAGCCGTGCCCTGGCGCGGGAGCCACGCACTGGCAACCGGCGAGAGCGTATCCACCAGGTAGCGCAGCAAAAGCTCGATCAGCCCGCCGCCACCGGCGATGAGCAGCCCCAGCCCCACTAACCCGGCAATCGTCTGATACCAGCGCCGCCATGTGCCAGCCCAGCCCACTTCCCTGCCCACGTCGCCATCCGCGCGCAAAATGCCCAAGAAGTAGGCTTGCACGCCAAGCCCGATCGCGACCATGCCCAGCGCATGCAGCCAGCCTGAGGGCCAGATACGGCTTACCCTCACCGGCTCGCCCAACGCCAGGAGCGCCAAGCCGTACAGCAGTTCATAGGCGTTGAAGAGCGCATAGCCGAGCGCAATCGCCCCAGCAAGGTAGAGAAAGAGCTTGCGGATGGCGGAATATTCCTCCACGCCATCGCGGCGCTGCGACACCCGGCCCCAGTGCAGCAAGAAGATGGGCGTGGCGACGAGCAATGTGCCGCCTGCGCCCGCAATGGAATCGCGGCTGAAGGTGTCAATGGCAAATTCGGCGCTGGAGCCAAACCAGATCGCATCCAGCACGCGCAGCAAAGTATTCAGGCCGATGAAGATGGCGATCAGGCTGATCAGCGACACGCCATAGAAGTAGAGCCGACGCACGAACGTGCGCGCGCCGCTCGGCTGGTGCGTGAGCGCGGGTTGTCGAACGGTTGTCATGACAAAAATCCTCCAGTCGCGGCCGCGGCGCGCGCAGGCAGATTGGCAGCAGCATCAAACAACAGGGCCGGGTGATGCCCAAGCGCCTCTACAGGCATGTCTCCAGGCGTCTCTCTCTGCACCCGCATCAATAGAAGAACTCCTGTGCATTGATCTTCCACTCGTCACCCTCACGGATGACTTGGAGCGACATCTCCCGGCTCCATGTGCTGCCCGAATCGAACAGGCCGCCCCGGTTGTAGCTGTCCAGGATAAAATTGACCTGCGCCCGGTCGGGGTCGTCGGCATAAGGCTGCACGTCGACAATACGCAGGCGGCGGCTGCTCCCTGCGCTATAGCGGTTGCTGAAGGGGTCGTAGTTCTGCTCGTCGATCTCGTCGAGAATCTCCTGGCTATACTGGCTGCGGGCTGTTGCCACATCCCCGCGCCGGAAGGCCAAGAACGCGTTAAAGACCGGCGCTTCCGGCTGATCCGGCGTCATAT
>CAZZNG010000228.1:0-9524 GCA_964655505.1 uncultured Litorilinea sp.
GCCAGGCCGGGGGAACAGCCGCGGCATTGACCGCATTGAAGCCTACTGCCAACACGGTGCTAGGGATGGTCATTTCCAGCACAATAGGGACATAGCTCCAGACCTGCAAGGCGGCAGGCAGCAGCAGCGGCAGCAGCGCCCACAGCAGAAAGTGAATGCGGGTCAAGACCGCTGCCCAGAAAACCGACCGGCCCACAGCCCGGCGGCGCAGCCAAATGCCCGCGGGCATGGTAAACAGCAGGCCGACCAGCGCGGGGCCAGCATTGATCAGCCCGATCTGCAGCGGGTCTGCGCCCAGCCGCGCCACATAGACACCCAAAAACGACTGGCTGCTGCCCGCGACAATGCCCATCCAGGCCATGTCCCAATAGAGGTGAAAAAAGTAGCGTCGCAGCGCCTCCGGCACGACCTGCTGCGTCTGCACCCTGCGCCGGAAGAGAGTCGTAACGGCCTGTATGATCATCTGAAAGAATCCTCTTCGGCGCTCGTTCGCCGAGATCAATGATCGAGATCAATGGTTTCGCACAAGGCGAATAGATTGCATAAGAAAAGCCGCCGTTTGGCGGCAAGCAATGGGTGCGATTGACCCCCGTTCACAGGGTCGAGCTTCTCACTTTTCTCTCAATTTTGAAATGCGCAATCAACGCTTGCGCCGCGCCAAAGGAGCGCTTATTTATGTCATCGTCGCATGGTCAACCCATTCGTTTAGCCCTGATCGGGGCCGGTGTCTTTGCGCGGGACGCGCATGTGCCTTCGCTGCTGCGCCACCCGGATCGGTTTGAGATCGTGGCCGTCTATAGCCGCACGCGCGCCCATGCCGCGGCGTTGGCCGAGCAGATCGCGCAGCGTGTCGATCTATATACGGATCTGGACGCGCTTTTGGCACGTCGCGACATCGAAGCCGTCGACATTGTGCTGCCGATCAACGCGCTGGCCGGTGTGATTCCGGCTGCGCTGGCCGCGGGCAAGCATGTACTCAGCGAAAAGCCCATCGCGCCCGACGTGAAGACAGCCCGCCAGCTACTCGCTAGCTATGCCGCGCGCCACGCCTCGCTCGTCTGGATGGTGGGCGAGAACTGGCGCTATGAGGACGCGTATATGCGCGCGGCCGCGCTGGTCGAAGAAGGCGCAATCGGAACGCCGATCACAGCCTCTTGGATCAGTTATACACCCATCACCCCCCAAAGCAAATATTACGCAACCACCTGGCGGCGCGATGGTTCGCTGCCCGGCGGCTTCTTGCTCGACGGCGGCGTGCATCACATCGCAGCCATGCGCATGATCTTGGGCGACATCGCATCAGTGACCGCCACCGCGACCCAAGTCTCCCCCGACCTGAAGCCGCTGGACACGCTGGCCGCCACGCTGAATTTTGCCAATGGCGTATTGGGCAGCTACCTGGTCACCTACGCCGCGGGCGCAGGCTGGACGCCGGGATTTGACCTGGTGGGGACAGAGGGATCGCTGCGTGTGCAGCGCCGTCTGGTCGAGCTACATCGCGGGGAAACAAGCGAGCAGTTCGAGGCCGACGGCTTCAACGGGGTCGAGTGGGAGTTGTTGGCGTTCGCCGATGCGATCCGGCATGGCCGCGAGCATCGCAACACCCCGCATGAGGGCTTGCGCGACCTGGCTGTGATCGAGGCCATGCTGCAAGCGGCCCAGACAGGGCGGCGCGTCGAACCGGCCATGAGCTAGCCGCGCCCTTTGTCAACCCCCAATTTTGGGCAAGGCTGATTAGAGGGCGGTTGAATGAATGCGCTAGTCGCGTTCGATGCGGAAGAGGAGTTCGGTGGGGAAGTCAAAGCGTTGGACGCGCCAGGGACGATCCGCGGCCAGGGCAGCAAACTGCTCGGCGTAGTTGGCCGCCATGCCCTTGCTGCGCCCGCCCAGGCTGTGAACCGGGTAGGAGACCAGCACAACCGGCGCGTCGATGGCATCCAGCAGCCGCGGGCCGATCTGCTTGTCCAGTTGTTCCAGACAGGGCAGCGTCTTGAGCAGCAGCGCCACGTCAGCGCGCACCCGTGGCAAGTCCTCAAGCACGTTGCAGACACGGCATTGATTGCGCACACCGCATTGGGTCAAGGCCGCGGCGAGAAAGTCCATCTGATCCTGGTAGATGTCGCAGGCATAGTAGACGGCATCAGGCGCAAGCGGCAGCCACGACCAGGCCAGCGGATTGAGACCGCAGGCGAGGTCGAGCACGCTGTGCAGCGGGGGCAGCCCGGCCAACGCGGTTGCATAGAAGTCGTCGAGAATGGGCAGGCGCTCGCGCGTCGACGCGTGCTGCGCCATGATCGCGCGTAGCACGCTGCGCTGCTGCACCGGGTCCGGCGCGGCCGCGGCCAAGTCCGCCAGCCAACGGTCATAAGGCGGGCGATCCGGGAAGTAGGCTCCGGCGACCTGGTGCAGTTTGTTCTTGGTGGCTTTGACCGCGTCTTTAAAGCGGCGGCCTTTGGCAAGTTCATCCCGCCCAACAGCCTCGATCAGCGACGGCGCAATGGCGCGGTATTTGGCGCTTGCCTGCACCGCTTCAATCAAGCGCGCTAGATCATCCATGCCCAAATCATCCACTCGATCATTCAGAGGATGTGAGGGCGGCTTGGCCGCGCAGCGCGGTGGTTAGCTCGACCATGAAGCGCAGATTGTGGATCGTCGCCAGGCGCATGAAGTTCGAGTCGCCGCTTTTGTAGAGGTGGTGGAGATAGCCGCGGCTGTAGGTCTGGCAGGTGCGGCAGGTGCAGGTCTCGCTCACCGGCCGCGCGTCTTTGATGTACTTGTCGTCGGTGATGTAGACAAAGCGGAACCACTGGTCATGCTGGGTGACCGGCTGCGGCGTGGGGTCAGTGAAGGTGTAAAGCCGCCCGTTGCGTGCGTCGCGCGTGGGCAGCGCAGAATCAAACATGCCATAGCCCATGCGGACACACGCGGCGATGCTGGCGGGATGGCCCACGCCGAGCGCGTGCATGGGCAGATGGGTCGGGATCAATTCACGCGTCAGCGCCAACATATCAGCCACCAAATTGCCCTCGCTGTCCAGCGGCCACCCCCCATACCCAAAGCCATCAAAGCCGATCTCCAGCAGCGCTTCGGCACAGGCGCGGCGCAGTTCCGCCGAGCGCCCGCCTTGCACCACGCCAAACAGCAGCGGTCGCACTGCCGGGTCAAGCTGTTTTTGCGCCACAATGCGGTCGAACTCCCGGCGGCAGCGTTTGGCCCATGCCACAGTACGCTGCACCGAGATAGCCTGCTCTGCTGGGGGATCGTCGACGTGGGTACAGTCGTCCAGACACATGACCACGTCCGCGCCATAGCTCAACTGCAGTTGCACGCACTTTTCAGGCGTAAGCTGCAACTTGCGCTTGCTGCCTTCGGGCCGAAAGACAATGCCATTGTCTGTGAGCGTGCCATTTTTGGCATTCTGCCGGATCAGCGAATAGGCCTGGAAGCCGCCCGAATCGGTCACAATGGGCCGCGTCCAGCCGCTCATGGCGTGCAAGCCGCCCAACGCCTGCACAGTGGACGAACCGGGCCGCTGCATGAGATGAAAGGTGTTCATGACCAGCGCGGACACACCGGCCTCCTCCACATCCCGCGTGTCTGTGGCGCGCACAAAGCCCGACGTGGCGTCGGGCAAAAAGGCAGGCAGCGGCAGCACACCGTGGGGCAGGTCGACCGCGCCGGGCACGCTATTGGACGGGAGACTCGACAGGCTCACAGCGACCCTACTTCGCCAGCGGGCATGGCTCAATAGGCCTGCTTGAGCGCGCGGCGCAGGTCGCGCTCCGCGTCACGCTTGGCAATGGTCTCGCGCTTGTCGTACTGCCGCTTGCCGCGCGCCAGCCCGATCTCCACCTTTGCCAAACCCCGGTCGTTGATGTAAAGACGCAGGGGCACAATCGTCCAACCGCGCTGCGTGGCGGCTGCGTGCAGCGCATCGATCTCGCGGCGATGCAACAACAGTTTGCGCGGCCGCGTCTCGTCGTGGTTAAAGCGGTTGCCCTGCTCGTACGCGCCAATGTGGACATTCATCAAGAATGCCTCGCCGTTGCGCACCAACACAAAGCCATCCTGCAGGTTGACGCGCCCCTGCCGGATCGATTTGATCTCGGTTCCGGTGAGCGCAATTCCCGCCTGAAAGGTCTCTTCAATAAAGTAATCATGGCGGGCCTTGCGGTTGGTGGCAATCGTCCTGGGGCCAACAGGCATGGCCGCCTTTTGTTTTTGTTTTGCCATAAGTCCGTTCGTTTAATCTCCATGCAGCGTGCGCAGCGCCGCGTCAAGTTGTGGGTCGAGGCCCGCGGCCCGCTCCGCCTCGCTGATCGCCACTTCGATGTCGGGCGTCAGCCCTGCCCCGTCAATCGACCGATCCAGCGGCGTATACCAACGGGCCACCGTCACGCGCAGGATCGAGCCGTCGCCGAGGGTATGCGGAATCTGCACGCTGCCCTTGCCATAGGTGGTCGTGCCGACCAGCGTGGCGCGGCCGCTGTCTTGCAGCGCGCCCGCTACGATCTCCGATGCACTGGCGCTGGCTTCGTTGACCAGCACCACCAGCGGCAGATCGGTGGTCACAGCGCGGTTAGTCGTGCGATAGGTTTCGGTGCGTCCATCGTTAAAACGCTCCAGCAAGACCACCTCGTCCTCGACAAAGACGTTGGCGACCTTCACCGCTTCGCGCAGCAGCCCGCCCGAATTGCCGCGCAGGTCAAAGATGATCGCGCTTGGCTCATGGGCCAGCGCGTTGCGCACCGCTTCATGCACCAGCGTGCCCGCGTTCTCGTTAAACGTCGCCAGGCGAATGTAGAAAACATCATCCTGTTCGCCCATCCGCTCGGTCGTAATCGTCGGGATAGCGATATGGGCGCGGGTGATGGTCAGATCGAATGTTCGCCCCGTATCCGGTCGCATGACCGTGAGCACCACATCCGTCTGCGCGGGGCCGCGGATGAGCCGGATGGCCTCGGCCTGGCTCGCGCCCACCAACGACTCGCCGTCAACGGCCAAGACCCGGTCATGACGGCGCAGCCCTGCGTTCCAGGCGGGCTGATTCTCGAACACTTCGGTAATCAGCAGCGTATCCGCGTCGTCATCCCAAGCTACGCGCGCGCCAATGCCTTCAAATTCGCCGTTCAAGCTGCTGCGAAAGACCTCGGCATCTTCCGGCGTCATGAACGACGTATTGGGGTCGTCGACCAGGTCGATCACCCCGTCGATGGCCGCATGGGTCGCGGTCTGCGCGTCGGGCAATTCCCCGTAGAAATCGCGATAGAGCAAGTCCATCGCTTCCCAATAGAGGTCAAACGCGGGGTATAGCGCGGCGCGTGCGCCGGTAGCGGTCTGGGGAGACGCGGCCTCGTCCGGCGCTTCCGCTGCGACAGCCGTGCCGGTGCGCCCCAGGCCATAGCCCACTGCCGCGCCCAGGGCAAAGGTCAACCCCAGCACGATTAACGCGGCGGCGAGGATGATCGCCGGGCGCGGTCCAAACGGGCCTGATTCCCCCTGTTCCGGCATGTGCGCCACCAGGCCGCTCTCCTTGCCGCTACTCAAGAGCCGTCACTCAAGCGATTACTGGTTCGCCGAAGCGTCCGGCGTACTGCTGGGCGCGGCGTTCGTCACAGGCGTGGGCGTCGCGCGCTGTGCGACCGCGCTGGACTCGACCAAGGCAACCGCTTGGGGCAGCGGGTCTGTACCGGGTGTCACAACCACATCCGGCTGCAAGCCGTTGCCGCTGATGGGGTGGCGCTTGGGCGTGAACCACTGTGCATTGGTCACATGCAGGCTGCTGCGATCGGGCAGTTCATGGATCAACTGCACCGAGCCTTTGCCATAGGTTGTCTCCCCGACCAACGCGGCGCGGCCATGATCTTGCAGCGCGCCCGCGAGGATCTCACTGGCGCTGGCCGAGCCGCCATCCACGATCACGACCAGAGGCGCATTTCCCACCAGTGACCCGCTGGTCGCTTCTTGCACGATCTCACTGCCGTCGGCCTTCTCTTCGATGAAGATCACGCCGTCGTCCAGCCACAGGTCGGCAATTGCCACGGCTGCATTGACCAACCCACCAGGGTTGCCGCGCAGATCGAGGATATAGCGCGTCGCGCCCTGCTGCTGCAATTCGGCCAGGGCGCGCTCCATCTCGACTGGGCTGCGCTCGGTAAAGAGCGTATGGCGGATGTAGCCAACCGTCCCGGTCGACGTGTCTGGCAGGATGCGCCATTCCATGCTCGGCGTTTCAATTTCAACGCGCGTGATCCGCAGCGTTAACTCCTCTGCTGCCACGCCCGGACGATCCCCAGCGGGTTCGCGACGCACCACCAGCACAACCTCACTGCCCACCGGCCCACGCACCCACGACACCACTTGGTCGATGTTCAACTCCGGCGTCACTTCGTGGTCATCCACCCACAAGAGCAGATCGCCTTCCATAACGCCCGCTTGCGCCGCCGGTTGATCCGGCGTGGGGTGCAGCAGAAAGCCCGCGTCGGTCTGTTCGATGTTAGCGCCGATGCCGCCGAAGCGCCCACGCAGATTGTCCCGCTCTAGTTCGCGCGGCTGCGGCTCGACAAAATAGGTGTATGGATCGTTGAACGACTCGACCATGCCGCGCACCGCGCCATAGACGCGCTGCGTTGCGTCGGGCTTTTCGCCGTAGAAGTCACGCTCCAGCAGATGCCACGCGTCCCAATAGAGCGTCATATTCTGTTGGTCGCCGGGCAGGGGTTCAACCGGCGGCGCGACCACTGCCTCACCGGCCCCGTGCAACAGGGGATAGCTCACATAGCCGAATCCCCAAGCCAGCCCCACCAACGACAGGATTACCAAATAGATCGGTAGTTTACGAATTGACATAGGTAGCGTCAGATTGTACCACAGTGCAGCACGCCTGTCATGGCGACCCGGCGCTTTTTTCGAACTTGGCCCCACCCCGCATAGATTATGTCTAGATCAGATACCGCCTAGACAGCAGGCCGTACTTTTGACGAATCGTCGGCAGAGGCCAGTTCGCGGCGGTGGTGCGCCACGACATCCATATTGAGCCGGTGGCCGATGCCCGGCTCTTGCGACAGAATCAAATAGCCATCCTCGATGCGCTCGGCTGGAGCCAAGAGATCCGCGCGCCAATCCGCCTCACCCCAAGCGTACTCAAGAATGTAGAAATTGGGGATGGTGCTGATGACCTGCGCCGTGGCCGCGGTCGCCACCGGCCCCGCGGGATTGTGCGGCGCGATCAACAACTGGTGCATCTGCGCGGCCGCGGCAATCGCCTTGGTCACAGCCAAGCCGCCATCGTGTTTGACATCGGGCATCAGCACATCGACCACCCGCTGCGTCAAAAAGGGCGCAAAGCCAGTCATGCCAAAGATGCTTTCCGCCGATGCGGTCGGCATGGGCACACTCGCCGTGATCGCGGCCAAGTCGTCGATCTGCGAATCGGGCACTGGCTCCTCGTACCAGAACAGGTTGCAGTCCGCCAGCGCGTCCGCCACGACCAGCGCCTCGGACATATCCATGCGTCCGTGGCAGTCCACAGCCAACTCTACCTCGTCGCCGATGGCCGCGCGCACAGCTTCGACACGGGCAACGCCAGCGCGCCAAGCCGCCTTTGGCCCGGTGCGTACATGGTCCGGCCCGCGCAACTCGTCAAACGGGGCCAGTTTGATCGCGGTAAATCCCTCGTCCACTGCCTGAGCCGCGGCCCGCGCAAAGCCTTCGGGCGTGCGCTCGCGCACATGGCGGTTGATGTTGGCATAAAGCCGGATGCGGTTGTGCAGCGCTCCACCAAAAAGACGATGGACAGGCACGCCAAGTTCCTGCCCAACAATGTCCCACAGCGCCTGCTCGATGCCGCTGACCACGGTGTTGACCACGCGCCCTGCATCGCGCTTGACCATCTTCTGCATGGCCCCTTCGACCTGGCGCGGATCATGCCCGCGCAGCAGCGTGTCGAAGTGCTGCAGCGCGGCCACAGCCAGCGCATCATTGCCGTTGTGGCTCGCCTCGCCCAACCCAATGAAGCCCGCGTCGGTGTGGACATGGACAAAAAGCCAGTCGCCCCGATGATTGACGTGGACAATGACCGGCTCGATTGCGGTAATTTGCATGATGGTCCTCCTTGTGCTGGGATAGCGTGGCAGCCGGTTTCTTCCGGCGGCATGGCGTGGGGATGCAAGGCATGTGCCGCGGCGTTCGCTGCCGAAAGCACCGCCCGCGGCAAAGGGCGGCTGGCGCATGGTTAAAGCATGTTGCGCGCTTTGATCTCCAAATAGCGGTTGATGACAGCAATGCTCAATTCGTCGGCGGGCACATCCAGCGTCAGCACGCCGCGGCGCTGCAACGCCTCCAGGTGTGTCTGCCGTTCGTCCAGCAGCCGCTCGGCCACTGTGCGTGCATAGAGTCCCGCGCTGTCGACCACAGGCGCATCGATCAACGCTTGCACCGTCGGGTCACGCATGGTCACCAGCAGCACCAGATGCCGCCGCTGCAAATGGGCCAGTTCCGTCGCCAGTTGATCGGCGTGGAGCGCGCCGGTCAAATCGCTGAAGATGAGCACCAGGCTGCGCTTGGGCTGCTTGACCGCTAAATAAGCCACCGCGGCTGTATAGTCCGGCTCCACTGCTTCGCTTTCGACCGCATAAAGCTGGGCCAACAGCCGCTGAAACTGCACCTTGCCGCTGCGCGGGGCCACCCAAGCCCGCGGCGTGTCGGCAAAGGCCAGCATCCCGACCTGATCGCCCTTTTGCGCCGCGACATAGGCCAGCAGCAGCACCGCGTTGACCGCGTAGTCGAGCTTCGCCACATCCCCCACAGGGCTGCGCATCATGCGCCCGGTGTCCAACAGCGCCACGATGTTCTGGCTGCGCTCGGTTTCGTATTCGATGCTAATGGGCCGCCCGCGCCGCGCGGTTGCTGCCCAATTGATGCGCCGGTACTCGTCGTCCGGCGTATATTCGCGCAGCCGCTCAAATTCACTGCCCGTCCCCAGCAGCCGCGTCTGGCGCACGCCCAATTCCCACAGCCGATTGCGCCGCAGCAAGAGATCATACTTGCGAATATCAACCAAGTTGGGATAGACCTTGACCGGGGCCGCTGCATCAAAGCGCGCCTGTCGCGTCAACAGGCCCAACGGCGTTCCCCAACGCAAATAGAGGTCGCCGAACTGATAGTCGCCCCGTCGCGGCGGCGTGACCGTATAGCGCAGGGTCGTCGTCTGCCGCGGCGTGGCGGTTCCGGCCAAGATGCGCGCCGCCTCGTCCACCTTGAAGCTCGGCGGCACTTCATCGCGCACCCAAATCGGCGTATCGCGCAAGCCCCCATGCAACGTTATGTCGATCTGGATCGGATTCGGAGCAGCCAGCGACAGCCGCGCATCGTGACGCCGAACCAACGTCCATGCATCTCGCCCAACGGCCAATTGCCAATCGGCAACCAGCAGCGCCAGCGCGGCCAGCAGCCACGCCCCCGCAACCCAGATCAGCCAGGGACGCCAAGCCGCCGCGGCCAACCACAAGGCCACGGGCAGCAGC
>CAZZNG010000229.1:0-9465 GCA_964655505.1 uncultured Litorilinea sp.
CGAAAAAGCCGAAATATTGGTCGTAGGTCTGGCGCAGGGAGGCCAGGCGTTTTTCGCGCTCTTCTTCGCTCAGGGCCGACAGGTCGTCGCGCATGACTACGTCTGTGCCAAAGAGGATGCGGTCGGGGAATTCGGTGAAGAGGCGGCGCACCTTGCTTGGGTCCAGGAGCGCGAGATCGCCTGCGCGCGCGGAGACGTCGACGGCAAAGTTGGGATAGCGTTTGAAGCGGGCCGCGACCTCGTCCATGTCATATTCGAGGCTGCCCACATGCGCGCCCACCATGCGCAAGTCCGGGTGCTTGGCGAGCACGTTGTCGCGCGCGGCCATGAGCCGTTCGTGGGAGGGGAATTCGGGCTTGCCGTGCATGTGCCACTGGGGGTTGCGGCTGTAATAGCCATAGTGGGGGTTGTCGGGCGTGAGCGGCTGCCAACAGGCATAGGGTTCGGCGATGTGGGTGAGCAGGGTGTAGCCCTGTTTGCTCACGAAGTCGAAGACGGGATCGAGCAGCGGGTCGTCGACCATGAAGAATTCGCCGTCGGGTGTTTTGACCTCCATACCCAGGTTTTTCCAGGCCTTGCACGCGATGGCGCCGCTGCGGAAGTCTTGGTCGAGCTGTTCGATCACGCTGTCGACGTAGTTGGGGTCATCGAAGCGGGGCAGATCGAAGCTGGTGCACCAGGCGAAGCGGTTGGGGAATTCCTGGGCCAGTACACGGTATTGGTCGGCTTGCTTGCGCCATTCGCCAAAGCTGTCGTGGGCGACGCAGATGTTGAAGAGCTTCACGTCGACTTCGTCGAGCAGCTTGAGGAGGTCGGGGTGGCGGTCGCCATAGTGAATGTGTGCGTCGATTCTCATAAGCGTAACCTTCTGCTTTGGGCGCAGGGTGGATCCAGCCTTGCGCGCGGTGGGTGAGAGGGATGATCTTCCCGGACGCTCGCAGCGTCCGGGAAGTTTGAGCAGCGATCAAAGTATACACCGAATCGACGCGCTTGGCGCGGTCGCGGCGCTAGGGGGTGAGCAGGCTGGGGAGATAGATCTTGCTGTCGGTGTCACTAGGATCACCGTCGTCCGGGTCACCACCATCGGGATCGCCATCATCAGGATCGCCGTCGTCCGGGTCACCACCATCGGGATCGCCATCATCAGGATCGCCGTCGTCCGGGTCGCCGTCATCTGGATCGCCATCGTCCACCACGCTCAGGTGCGCGCTGGCGCTGGTGGCTGTGCCGCCTGGGTTGACCACGATGGCGCGGTATTCGCCCTCGTTTTCCGGGCCGACGCCGTGCAAGACGAGCAGCGGATCGGTTGCGCCTGCGATGTCCACGCCGTTGAACTGCCACTGGATCGTGGGCGTCGGTGTGCCGGTTGCGGCCACGCTGAAGGTCACGCTGGCGCTGCTGTTGACCTCCTGGTCAACCGGCTGTTGGGTGATGGTCGGGCCGACGGGGGGCGGCTGCACGATGAAGGTTTCGACCAGGGTGGGGCTGGGGTCGAAGTCGTCACGGTAGCACTTGGCGCGCACGGTCATGCTGCCGACGCCCGCGTCGATGGGGGTGGTGTAGACGGGCGAGCTTGGATCGGGTTCGCTGCCGTCGGTGGTGTAGTGAATGGTCGCGTCCGGGGTGGTGGTAGCGATGCTGACCTGCACCGGCTCAGTGTAGACGCCGCCGGGGGTGATGGTGGGCGCGGCGCAGACGAAGGTATAGGTTTCGTCCACGATGGGGCTGTTGTACCAGCCGAGCTGCGCGCCCAACGCCTTGACGCGCGTGTCTTTTGACAAGTTCAAGGTGACCTGGGTATCGCCCGGTGTGATGGCCGGGACAAAGGGTTCGCTGCCGTCGGTGGTGTAGAAGAACGTCGGAACGGTGTGAGGCGGGTTCTGCTGGATGTTGATCTGCACCTGGATTGGCGCTGTGTAGACGCCGCCGGGCGGGCTGATGGTGGGGGTGATGACCGTGTTGACGGCGTTGAAGACGCGCACGACCACTCGGGCTGTGTCGCTGGGCGTCAAGCCAGCCTTGAAGGCTTTCGCACGCAGGATGTAGTCATTTGCGTTTGCCGTCAGCACCGGGGGATTGGCCGGGTCGTAAAGCGAATCGCCTTGGGTGGGTTCGGGCGGCTCGCCTGCCGTAGAGATCGTGTAGTAAATGGCCGCGCCCTCAGTATCGCTCTCCATGCGCACGGTGACGGAAATGGTGTGATTGCCGCCAGGGGGGATGACGCGCGGGGCCGCGACTTGGGCCTGGTCGGGCTGGTAGACGGTGAAGGTCGCCGCGGTGACCGTGCTGGGCGCTGCGCCGAGCAGGAAGGTGCGCGCTTTGACCGTGTGTACGCCCGGGCCGAGGTTGAAGGGGCCGGTGTATTGGGGCGAGACGCTGGTCGGGTCGCTGCCGTTGGTGGTGTAGCGGATGACGCCGCCCGCGCTGGGCGTGCTCATGCTGACCAAGACTTGGCTGGTGGAATTGCCGCCGTTGGGGGTGATGGTGGGCGGCTCGGCTTGGGCGATGAGCGTGAAGGTGGCCTGCGCGGAGGGGCTGGGCGTGTAGCCGTCCAAGAAGACACGGGCGCGCAGGGTCTTCACCACGGTCATCGCCTCCGGCAGGATTTGGATCGGCTCGGCGTAGATGGGCGAATTCTGGTTGGGTTCGCCGTCCAGGCTGTAGCGGATGGCCGCGCCGGGGATGGTGGTGGCGAGTTGAACGGTGACGCCGCCGTTGAATGTGCCGCCATTGGGGGTGATGGTGGGCGGAGGCAGGGTCAGGCTGTTGACAACGATGGTGCCGGAGCGCGCGACATCGCTGTCGTAAAGACCGTCCTTATAGGCGCGCGCGGTGATCTGGTAAGTGCCCTGGTTGAGGGTGATCGGCCCGGTGTAAAGCGTGCCGGGGTAGGCTGTGGAGGGGTCGCGGCCATCGGTGCGGTAGCGGATGGTCGCGCCGGGGGTTGCGGTCGTGATGGTGACTTGGTGCGGCTGCTGGAAGGTTCCGGCGATAGGCGCAATCTGCGGCGTTTCCACTTTGGCCCCGGGCATGTCAGAGGCCGCGGAATAGACTTGGTACGTGGTGGGGCTTTCAAAGCGGCGTTGGGTGACCGGGTCGTATTGGAAGGCTTTGACCTTGACCGGGGTGGTCTGGAGCAGGTAGAGCGTGCCGTTTTGATTGGGGAAGATGGGGGTGCTGTCCAGGGTCGGTTCGCTGCCGTCCAGCGTGTAGCGCAGCACGGTGTTGCTCGGGGTTTGGCCCTGGCCGTAGCCTATGGTCACCTGTACGGGCATTTCGTGGAGGCCGCCTGGGGGCGAGATGGCAGGCCGCGCGGCGTTGACCCCCTTGCCCGCGTCGCTGTAGATTTTCTCGATGGCGGCGCGCAGGTCGGGCAGGGGGCCAATGTTTTTGGTGCCGGTCTGGGGCGTGCCTGTGTTGCGCAAGAGGGCGCGCACCTGGGCCGGGGTCATGTAGGAGCCGTTGATCTGTTTGTAGGTGCTTTGGGCAACGGCAACGGCCCCGGTGACGATGGGCGATGCGCCCGATGTGCCGCCAAAGGAGCGGGCATACCACTGGTTTTTCTCGGCCACGCTTGGGTTGTCCCCGCCGGGGTAGAGCGTGCCGTAGCCTGTGGTGACGATGCTGTCGCCCCAGCCCTGCAGGTCAACGGTTGCGCCGTAGTTGGTGAAGTCGTGGGCGCTGCGCGCGGACGCGCCCCAGTAGGCGGATTTGCCCGCGCCGACGATGATCGCGCCCGAGTCATTGCCGGGCAGGAAGGGGTAGTGTCCACCGTTGCCGGTTTGATAGGCCGCGCTGTCCAAGTTCTCGCGGCCATTGCCCGCGGCTTCGACCACGGTGATGCCGTTGGCAACGGCATACCCGATCACGTCGTAGACTGCTTTGTCCCATTCGGTGGGGACCAGGCCCCTTTGGTCGCCCGCGGCCGGGTTGGCCGGGCGGTTGGGGCCGGCGATCTGCGCTTCGATCAGGATCACGCCGTGGCCGATGCCGGGGCCTTGGAGGGCCGCGGTGCAGCGGGTGATGGCGCTGTGGAGGAAGAAGGGCGTGTTGAACGAGTCTTGGGTGTGGTTGACTTGATTATAGAGGCCATAGGCAAAGAAGAGTTGGGCGTCGTAGGCGATGCCGGTCACGCCGAGGCCGTTGTTGCGCGCGGCGAGGATGCCCAACACGGCTGTGCCGTGGCTGTCGTCCTGGCCTGGGAAGGAGATGACCGGCCCGCGCAGCGTGACCGGGGGCAGGTCGGCGTGGTTGGGGTTGTAGTCCTGCTCGATGTCACAGATGCCAATGCCGGAGCCTGTGCCGCCGCCGCCTTGCCAGGCATAGCGCGCGTCGATGCCGTCGGGCGCGGGGTCGAGATAGCGCTGATAGCTGTCGGTGGCGACGTTGCCGGTGATGCCGCCGGGGTTGAGGTAGTCGAAGTTAAAGGCCGCGGGGATTGCCACGGGGATGCGCAGCACGCGCTCGACCAGGGGGCTTTGTTCAAGCGTGGCAATGGCCTGGGCTGTGTCCCACTCTGGGGGCAGAAAGAAGTGGTAATAGTTGTTCACGTCCACCAGGGGTTCGCCTGTGTTGGCTTCCCCGCGGGCGCGCAGCGTGTCGAGCGTGGCTTCGTCGACCTCATGGGCGCGTGCCCAACGGCCCGCTTGGGTGGCGGCCAGCAAGTCGGCCAGGCTGGCCTGGGGCGCTTGGCCGCTGAGATCGTGCAGGTCGCCCTGGCGCAGGCGGATGCGGTAGCGGTCGTGAAATTTCACTTGCACGATACCGGCATAATAGTCGCCGTCGACCGTGGGCTGCTGAACGGTTTCCTGTTCTGCAGCCGCTTGGGGCTGCAGGGTTGATGGATGCGCCGCCGCTTGAGGCTGCAGGGTACATGCGCCGGTGAGCGCGGCCAGCGTGAGGAGCGCGAGCAGGCGCAGGACCCATGCAGCGCGGTTTGACAGGCCGCGGGTTAGGAGGTCGCCCATTGACTGTGGCGGCTGGTGTACGGGTGGTTGCATATCGGGGAAATTCCTTTCCTTGTCTGCTGTGATGGGTTCAATCGTTGATTGGGCGCGCGGGCGTCGCGGCGGTTAGCGGGCGAGCGGCGCGCCGTCTGATGGGGCGGGTGGGTTGTACCCGCTTGGCGGGGCGCTCAGACGTGTGTGGAGCAAGTCGTGGAGGCCGCGCAACGATGAAAAGTGATGCACCTGGGCCGAATCAAAGGCTTGCAGCGTGCCGCGCAGTTCGCCCAACTCCGGATCCGGGCCGGAGACTGTGCTGCTGAATGCGGGCGGTTTGTGCTGCCAGATGCGCAGGATAAAGGCATAACGGTGTTCCACGCTGAACCCCCTTCGCAGGTGTGTTGGTTGGTCGATGGTTCCAGAGGCGAATGGGTGCGCGCCTCGTCATGCTGGGGCAAGCCCGAATTGGGATTGTCTATCAGGATAGGGGGTACGTGTCGAACGGGTGTCGTATGGTGGGGTGGACAGGGCCTGCAAGTGTGACAAGGTTGACGGTTAGGCAGATGCAGCGGCTAGCGCGGCTTGGTCGCGCAGGATGGTGCGTCGGCTGACGCCCAGCGCTTGGGCCAACTGGGCATGGGTGGGCTGGGCGTGGGCGGCTGCGGCCTCGGCCATGAGGCGGGCCAGGACATGGCGTCGCCGCGCGGTGGCGTCGGCGATGGCGTAATCTTCGGGCGCGACCAGCGTCCAGGTCAGCATAACGGTGTCGGGTTGGGTGGTGTCTGGTTGACTGCCTGACTGGGGGCGCGCGGGGGCGAGTTCGACGGTTTGGGTGACGGTGTAGGCCGCGGCCGCGGCGCTGAGGCGGCGGTTGATCGGCACGTTTTGCTCAAAGCGGCTGCGCTCTTCCGGTGTGAGGGCCGCGGCCACTTCATCGCGCGCGGCGAGGGCCGCGGCCAGGTGCGCGGCGGCTGTCGCGCGTCCGGCCTCATCCTCCCGGCATGAGTCGGCTAGGGCAAAGAGGGCATAGTGGGCCTCCTGGCGCAGGGAGGCGCGGTCGTCGGGCTTGAGCAGTTTGGTCACAGCGGCCGCGTGTTCTTGGGCTGCATCGTGGTCGTCGCAGGCCAGGGCCGCGTGGATCAGCGCGGCGTGGGTTTCGATCAGGCGCAGCCGGTCGCCTACCTCGCGGCGCATGGCAAGGGCTTGGTTGAGCCGCTCCCATGCTTGGTCGACGCGGCCCATGTCGAGCAGGGTTTGGCCTTGTCCGTGGACGACGTAGGCCTCCATGCGCAGACGCCCGACTTGGCGCGCAAGGGGCAGCGCGCGTTCGTAATGGTCAAGCGCCTGGTCGTGCGCGCCCATCATCTGGTAGGTGCTGGCGATGTTGCTCAGGCTAATGGCGATGCCCCAGCGGTCGTTGATGCTCTCGCGCAGGGCCAGCGCGGTACGGTATTGGCGCAGCGCCAGGGCATAGTCGCCCAGCACCCAGGCGACGCCGCCCAAATTGTCGATGTTGTCGCCTTCGCTCAATTTGCTGCCCAACTCGCGACAGACGAGGATGCTGCGTTCGTGGGTGGCGCGGGCATCGGCGTAGCGGCCCAGTCCCCAGTAGGCGCTGCCCAGGTTGTTGAGCGATTGGGCCTCATGTAGAAGGTCACCGAGCGCGGCAAAGGCGTCGGCAGCCGCGGCATGTTGCGCGGCCGCGGTGGCATAGTCGCCCTGGTCCCAGGCGAGGCCGCCGAGCAGGTCGGTGGTCACCGCGACGCCCCAGCGATGTTGGGCGGCTTCATAGCGCGCCTGGGCGGCCAGCACATGGGCTTTGGCGGTTTCCCACTGGCTGCGTTCGCGGGCCACGCGCGCGGCGAGCAGGCGGATCTCGGCGCTTTGCACCAGCGCGGGGCCGCTATCGGCTGCATCCTGGTCGGCTGGATCGGGGGAGGCCGCTAGGCAAGCGTCGATGCTGGCTTGGGCGCGGTCGAATTCGCCCACGGATAGGTGGTATTCGGCGCGGCGCAGGTGGAGCGCGGTCTGCTGGGCCGAGGTCAGGGGGAGCGCTTCAGCCGCGGCCAGGTCCGCGGCTTCGCCTGTGCGGTCGGCCAAATGGTGGCGGGCCTGGATGCGGCCCAACAGGGCTTGGACGCGGGCGAGTGGGTCGTCGCTTGTCTCGTCGCTTGGCTCGCTGTCTTCGCTTGGGCTGAGGTGGTCGAGGGCAAGCGAAAAGTGGGCGTCGGCACGGGCAAAGGCAAACGCGGCCAGCGCGTGCTGTCCCGCGGCCAGGGCATAGCGCACCACCGCGGGCGCGTCCCCGGCTCCCTGGGCATGGTAGAGCCGCTGCAAGACCGCGTCGGCGTCGAGCGATGCGAGGGGTTCCGCATCGCCGGTTTGGGTGAGGTAGGCCAGCGCGGCCGCGTGACAGCGGCGCTGTGCGGCCGCGTCGAGCATGGATTGAGCCGCGCTGCGCAGGGTGTCATGGGCAAAGCGGTAGCCGGGGCCGTCGATGGCGAGAATGCCCTCTCGCTCCAGCGCGGCGGCTTGGAGCGAGAGATCGCGGCCATAGGGGTGTTCGCGCTGCCAAATGGCCTGCCAATGCTCATAGGTAAAGACACTGCCCAAGAGCGCGGCCATGCCCGCGGCCTGGCGTGCGTGGGCGGGCAGCCGCTGCAGGCGCTGCAGCATGAGGGTGGCGATGGCCGGGCGGCTGGTCAAGAGGTCGGCGGGCGTACCGGCCTGGAGGATCTCAAGCGCCAAGAGCGGGTTGCCGCCGGAGGCCGGGTAAAGGTCCGCAGTGATATCCGCAGCGATATCCGCGGTGAGATCCGCGGTGGGTTGGGGCGCGGCAGAGGGTTCTGCGCGCTGGGCGCGGTAGTCGGCGACAAGCTCGTCCAGTTCGTGGGGCGAAAGCCCATCCAGCGCGAGGATTTGGGCGTGGCCTTCGCGGTCCCACGTTTCCAACTGCTGCCAGGTGGCAGGGTCTGCCTGTAAATCGTTGCGGCGTGCGCTGAGGACCAAGAGGGTGCGCTGGTGGCGCAGCAAGGGGATGAGTTCGTGTAGCAGGGGCCAAAGCGCGCTGTCGGCCCACTGCACATCGTCCAGCAGCAGCAGGAGCGGGGCCACACGCTGCAGGCTATGCAGCAGTTGGGCCGCGGCCTGGGGCAAGCGCTGCGCCTCGGCCGCGGCTTCGGGCAGGGGGTGATCGGGTTGGAGCATGGGCAGCCAGCGCGCCAGCAGGCTGAGCCAGACCGCGGGCAGGTTCTGGCGCAGTTGGGCGGCGCGCGGGGGCGGCAGGGCATCGCGCAGCGCGGCGGTTAGGGGGGCGTAGGGCGCGGGCGCGACGTGGTCTTGACCGCGCCCCCAATGGATCTGCCAGCCGCGCCATTGGGCCGCGCGCGCCAGTTCTTCGAGCAAGGTGGTTTTGCCGATGCCTGGCTCGCCCAAGAGGACAATGAGGCTGCTGCGCCCGGCGCGCGCCTGGTCGAGCGCGGTCAGCAGCGCGGTGCGTTCGTCGGTGCGACCGACCAGGCGGCGCGGGGATGGGGTGCGGGCGCGGCGGCGCGCCAGGTCGAGTTCTTGGTAGAGTTGGTCGGCCAGGGCACGGGTGGCCGGGCTGGGCGGCGCTTCGACTTCTTGTTCGAGCCGGTCGACCAATTGCTCGTAGTGATCGAGCGCGGCCGCGAGCTGTCCACTTTGGGCCAGGCAGCGCATCTTGCCGCGGTGGGCCTCTTCGAGCAGGGGATCGACTGCCAACGCCAGTTGGTAGACGCGCGCGGCGCGGGCCGGATCGTTGGCGGTTTCCGCTGCGGACGCGGCGGCCAGCGCGCTGTGGATGTAGCGCTCTTGCAGGCGCACGCGGTGGACGAGGATCCACGCTTGCGCGATGTCGGGCGCAAGGTGGGGCGTGGTGTTTTCGAGCAGTTCGATCAGCGCGTCGAGCCGCGCACCGGTCAAGGCTGCTTCTCCTTGGGGCGCGGTAGCTGCATCTGTGGCCGCGTCTGTAGCCGCGTCTGTAGCCGCGTCTGTAGCCGCGTAAAAGGCATCGAGGTCGACCCAGAGGTCGTGGTCTGGATCGAGCCAGATGCTGTCGCTGTCCGCCTGGATGGGCACAGGGGGCAGAGCGCGGCGCAGGCGATAGAGGGCATCGGTGAGATAGCGGCGGCCGCGTTCGTCTGGCGTTTCAGGCCACAATTCATCGACCAGCGCGCTGCGGCGGGCGTGGCGATGAGGCTGTAGGAGGAGATAGGTGAGCAGGCTGCGCGGCTGGCCGAGGGGGACATCGAGCGGCACGCCTTGGTGGTGAATACGCCAGACCCCCATGAGCCGGACCTGGGTAGCCGTTTCGGCGGCGCTCATGGTCTTACCCTTGTTGCGTGACACGGTTGTTGCGCGGCACGGTTGTTACTGGCACGGTTGTGCTGGTTTGTGCTGCTGTTGCGCTGAACAAATTATGAGGCAATGGTAGCCAAATTGCTTGGCGTGTGTCAAATGGGCGGGCGCGGTTTGGGTGGAAGTGGGGGCGGCCTGGGCG
>CAZZNG010000230.1:0-9404 GCA_964655505.1 uncultured Litorilinea sp.
ACCACCAAGTTATCATGGCGCAGCACCCAATCGGCGCGGCTGGCGTAGTCGGAAAACTCAACATAGGCCTCGTCCAACACCACCATCACCGGCAGTTCCAGCAGCCGCGCCAGATCCTCATCCGGCAGCCAATTGCCTGTGGGGTTGTTGGGCGATGTCAGAAAAAGCAGTTTGATGCGCGGCCGATCCGCCCCTGCGTCTTGCGCCACAGCCGCGGCGACAGCCTCGGTGTCGATGCTGAAATCATCTCGCCGCCACACCGTCTCCACCCGCGCCCCGTTCAGCCCTGCATCAAAGCTGTACATGCCAAAGGTCGGCGGGCAGTCGATAATCGCGTCGCCCGGCTGCAAAAACAAGCGGCCCAGATAGTCGAGCAACTCATCCGCCCCATGCGACGGCAAAATGTTCTCCGCCGGTACGCCCACAAACGCACTCAGTGCCTCGCGCAGTTCCGTCTGCTCCGGGTCGGGATAGATGTGATAGTAATTAAACTCGGCCAACGCCTCGCTCACCGCGGGCAGCGGGCCATACGGGTTCTCGTTGGCATCCAGCTTGACCAGATCAGAAATCGGAATCCCCAGCCGCTTGCTCAACACATCCAGCGGCTGGATCGGCGTATATTCCTCCAGGTCCGCCAACTCCGGGCGCAGCAGCGCCTTGACATCAAAGGGTAGCACGTCGCCGCTCATGTTGCGCTCGCTCCACTGTTCGCGTTGGGGCTGCTTTCGCTGTCCAGCCGTCGGCGTACCGCAGCCGCGTGCGCGGTCAACCCTTCCGCCTGGGCCAGCGTCTCTGCTGCCGGGCCAATCTCCTGCAGCGCGGCCTCATTCAGCCCCACAACGCTCACGATCTTCACAAAATCCATCACATTGATCGGGCTGGCAAAGCGCGCCGTGCCGCCTGTCGGCATCACATGGCTTGGCCCAGCCACATAGTCGCCCAGCACCTCGAAACTCTTCTCGCCCAAGAAGACGCCGCCCGCGTTCTGGATCGAACCCAAATGCGCCCACGGCTCCGCCACGAGCAGACAAAGATGCTCCGGCGCATACTCGTTCGCCAGTGCCACGGCTTGCGCCAGCGATTCGGTCACCACAATCCCGCTGCCGCGTGCCAGCGCAGCCGCCGCGATCTCCGACCGCTCCAGTTGCTCCAACTGCGCCATCACCGCGGCCTGCACCATCTCGGCCATCGCGCGGCTGGGTGTCAACAAAATCGCGCACGCCAGCACATCATGCTCGGCCTGCGCCAGCAGATCCGCCGCGGCCAGTTGCGGGTCTGCCTGTTCATCCGCGATGACCACCGTCTCGGTCGGCCCCGGCAGCCCGTCAATCCCCACCATGCCGAACACCTGGCGCTTGGCAAGCGTGGTAAAGAGGTTGCCAGGCCCGCAGATCTTATCGACGCGGCCAATCGTCTCCGTGCCGTAGGCCAGCGCGGCGATGGCCTGCGCACCCCCGGCCACATAGACCGCATCCACGCCCGCGATGTCAGCCGCCACCAACGTTGCCGCATGGGGCAGCCCGCTCTCCCGCTGCGGCGGCGAGATCACCACCAGATCGCGCACACCCGCCACGCGCGCAGGAACCGCGGTCATCAACAGCGAACTCGGCAGCGGCGCAGTCCCGCCTGGGATATAAATCCCCACCCGACCGATGGGCCGTACAAGCTGCCCCAGCACGCCCTCATGGTCGTTGTGCATCCAACTGTGCGCGGGTTGGCGGCGATGAAACGCCTCGATGCGTTGAGCCGCCACGCGCAGCGCGTCCACCACATCGGGCGCGACCTGCTCGTAAGCCGCCTCGATCTCCGCCCGGCCCACGACCAAAGGAGCCTCCACGCCGTCCAGCCGCCGCGTCCACTCGCGCACGGCTGCATCCCCGCGGCCGCGCACATCGGCCAAGATCCGCCGCACGGCTTCATCCGGGCTGATGCGCTCGCCAAAGGTCTGTTCAATGCGATCCAATACGCTGTCGGGCACAGAGAACTCGTCCCAAGCAGCACGGCGCAGGATCGAAGCCTGCGCCGTCTCCACGTTCATTACACGCATAGATTCAGCAACTCTTGTTCTGGCCTATTGGCTTAGGCGTTCGGCATCCTCAATTCTGCCAAGCACCACAAGAATATCGTTCGGCTCGATACGAAAATTCGCGCTGGGACTCACCAACAGTTCATCGTCCCGGCGCACAGCCACCGCGGTCAGGTGATAGCGTTGGCGCAGTTCGCTCTCCGCCAAGGTATGCCCCCAGAAATGGGGCGGCGCAAGCAGTTCGACCACGCCCACATCCGCGCTCACCTCAAGATAGTCAATAAAGTGACCGGCTGCCAGCTTGCGCGCCAGCCGCACCCCGGCCTCATGCTCCGGCAAGATCACGTCGTCTGCGCCCACGCGCAGCAGAATCTCCCGCTGCGTGCGCGTGCGCGCCTTGGTAATCACCCGCTTCACGCCCAAGCGCCGCAGCAGCACCGTCGCCAGCACATTGCTCTCAAAATCAGTGCCGATACAGACAAGCCCCGTATCAAAAGCATCCACGCCCGCCTGGCGCAGCGCATCCTCGTTCGTCGCGTCCAATTGAATCACATGGGGCATGGAGGTGCTCAGATCCTGCACCCGTTCCATGTCGCTGTCGATGGCGAGCACATTGTGCCCATAGCCGACCAAGGTCTTGGCGACCGCTGTTCCAAAACGGCCCAAGCCGATGACGACGAATTCGTCCTTCTTGCCTCGGCTTGTGGGACTGTACTTGACGGCTGCAGCCGGATGATCAGACGATGTCGCTGGACGCGCTGCTGGGTTGGAACGAGTTAGAAAATTTAACCAATGCGAGCGCTGCGTCGACACAAAAAGCCCCGCTTCACGAGCGTAATCTATGGATCGCTGCAATCGCGCATGAATCCACAGACCGTACACACAATCTTACAGTGGCGCTTGAAGACTGGGCCGCCGCACAACCAGCAGATCGTATCGTCCTTGGGCGAATAGACCGGCTCAAACCCAGGTCGCGCATCGACCCCAGCGCGCAACTCAGCAGCCTTCACATCGGCAGACGCCCGCCGCGTAAAGTCCTCGGCCTCTTCAAAACGCTCACCGGACTGAGTATAGAAGACCACCTCATACTTCGTCAATTCACCTGCCTGGTAGAGAAATTTGGCCGAAAAAAAGCGCTCATCGTCCAGCCAGCGCATGAAAATACGGTCGCCCGGCCACAAATTCAACTGCAACAGATCGCCGTCGTCGATCCAGCGCAATTCCCCCTCCGCCGAATCGATCAACTCGCCCGTGAAGCGCGTCGCCGTAAACAGAAAGCAGTACCAGTCCTCCCCCTGGCTAAACTGGGGAAAGGTCATCAACCCGCGCAAGCGCGGATCGAGCAAGGTCAGGCCGCTCTCCTCGCGCACCTCGCGCAGCACGCATTCCTCAGGCGTTTCACCCGGCTCCAGCTTGCCGCCCAGCCCGTTCCATTTTCCCGCGTGCATGTCATTGGCCTTTTTGATGCGGTGCAGCATCAACGTGCGGCTCTGATCACGCACGTAGCAAAGCGTCGCCAGCTTCATTAGAAACGCGCCAAAGCCAGTGCCCGCGTATAGATCTTGTCCGCGTTGGGCCGGTAAGCATCTTCCAGCGGCGGACTAAAGGGAATCGGCACATCCAGCCCGCCCAGTCGCACCAGCGGCGCGTCCAGCCACTCAAAGGCTTCTTCGGCAATCATCGCTGCGATCTCGGCCCCCACGCCCACCAAACGCGGCGCGCTGTGCACGATCAGCGCCTTGCCCGTCTTGCGCACGCTCGCCAAAATCGCCTCGTTGTCCATCGGCTTCAGCGAGCGAAGGTCAAGCACCTCTGCCGAATACCCCTCCTGCGCCAGCCGCTGCGCCGCCTCCACAGCCTCATGCACCTGCGCGCCATAGGCAATGATCGACAGATCGTCGCCCTCGCGTGCGATCTGCGCCTTGCCGATCTCCACCGTGTACGCGCCCTCCGGCACATAGCCCTTGAGCGAACGATAGAGCGGCTTGCTTTCCAAATAGATCACCGGATTGTTATCGCGAATCGCCGCAATCAACAGCCCCTTGGCGTCAGCCGGCGTGGCAGGCGCAACCACCTTGAGTCCCGGCGCGTGTACAAACCACGCTTCAGGGTTCTGCGAATGGAACGGGCCGGAACGCAGCCCGCCATCCGCCGGGGCACGGATCACCCACGGCACAGCCCCTTGGTTGCGATAGTAGCTCGTCGCCGCATACTGCACAATGCTGTCGAACGCCGACGTAATAAAGTCGGCAAACTGCATCTCCACCACCGGACGCAGCCCCATCAACGCCATGCCCGTAGCCGCACCCACAAACCCCAATTCGGCCAGCGGCATATTCAGCACCCGCGCTTCGCCAAACTCCTCCGACAACCCCTTGGTCACCTTAAACGCGCCGCCAAATGGGTCGGCCACATCCTCGCCCATGACCAGCACATCCGGATCGCGGCGCATCTCGTCAAACAGCGCCTCGCGGATCGCCGCCAAATAGGTCAATTCACGCGTCGCGCGCTCGGTCTGCTCAACATCGGCGAACCCATAATTCGTGTTCGCGGCGGGCGTCGCGACAGAACGATCCGCCGATGTACGATCTACAGGTGTGTTCACAGCAGAATTCATTGGTGTTCCTCAACAGTAGGCAGGTCACATGCTGGTCTGGTGCGCGGCACAGCATTTGATACCACGCTCAACGCTGCACTCGACGGCAAAGACGAAGTCGATCAAGGGGCGTACACGCCATCGGCCACTGTCGCCGGATCAGGCAGCGGGCTGTTCTCGGCATAGTCCAGCGCGTCCGTGATCTCCACCTCACAGCGATGATTGATCTCGTCCAACTCCGCCTGGTCGCACACGCCTTCCGCCACAAGCCTCTCTGCATAGCGCAGCACAGGATCGCGCGCCTCCCACTCTGCCAGCAATTCACGCGGCACATACTCCGCGCCGTCATGGATGGCGTGCCCCAACATACGCATGGTCTTGCACTCGATCACCGATGGCCCCTCGCCCGCACGCGCCCGCTCGACCGCGGCCTTGGTCGCCGCGTAGACAGCCTCCACGTCGTTGCCGTCTACCACCTCGCCAGGGATGCCATAGCCCGCGGCCCGCACGGCAATGTCGGTCACAACCATTTGCTGATCGACCGGCGTCGAATAGGCATACTGGTTATTCTCGATGATCAACACAAAGGGCGCGCGCCGCACCGATGCCAGGTTAAGCGACTCATGAAACAGCCCCGCGCTGCTCGACCCGTCGCCCACATAGGTGAGCGCGACGCGCGGCTCCTTGCGATAGACAAAGCTCATCGCCACGCCGACCGTGACCGGCAGCGAATGGGGCAGATGGCTAATGAAGCCCACCAGATTCAGGCTGAGATCGCCCGCACCATGCAGGTTGACATCGCGCCCCTTGCTAATGCCATTGGCGCGACCCAGCATATTGCAAAAGACACGCCGCGGTTCCGTCCCCCGCAGCAGATAACAGCCCAAATCACGGTGCATCGGCGCGATCACATCATCCGGCCCCATGGCATAGCCCGACCCGACACTGATCGCCTCATGCCCGCGCTGGCTAAAGACACCGCCCAGCCCGCGCCCCTGCCGCCACGTTGCCACCATCGTCTCGTCAAACGTGCGCGTCAAGCGCATCCAATAATAGAGTTCGAGCTTTTGCTCCGCTTGCAGGCCCGATTCATCCATGCCAAGTTCCCTCACAACTGCGCGGCGACCCGCATAATCTCATCGATCACGCGTGCCACCACCGCATCGATAGTTGATGTGGATGTATCTATGATTCGCGCGTCGTCCGCCACCCGCAAGGGCGACAGCGCCCGCCCGCTGTCCAGTGCATCGCGCCGCCGAATGTCGGCCAACACCCGATCGTAATCGGCCGCTTCCCCTTTGGCGAGGATCTCGCGATAGCGCCGCCGCGCCCGCTCCTCCGCCGAAGCATCCAAATAGATCTTCACCGGCGCGTCGGGCATGATCACCGTGCCAATATCGCGCCCCACCATGACAATACCGGGCCGTTCGCCCTCTCCACTGCCATAGCTCAGCCCCACGCGCCGCTGCTGCTGGCTCAACGCCGCGCGCACGCGGGCATAGGCCGACACAATCGAAACCGTCTGATCCACCTCGGCCCGTCGTATCGCATCAGACACATCTTCGCCATCCACCAGCACCACGCTCGCGCGCGCATTGTGGTGGGCATCCGGCGGCGGCAAGATATCGATGTGAATCGCCTCGGCCAAGCGGCTCACCGCTTGTTCATCATACACGTCGATCTCACGGGAAAGCGCTGCCCATGTCACCGCGCGATACATGGCCCCCGTGTCAAAAAAGAGAAAGCGAATCTCCTCTGCAACTGCATAGCCGACGGTTGTCTTGCCCGACCCTGCCGGCCCATCAATGGCAACCACGCGCGGCTGAAGACGCAGCGCCGCACTCGTTACATCCAGTTGCACAGAACCCAGCCAATTGTGTACATCATTTCCCATCCGGTACGTGGCTCCTACTTATGGCCTCGTGGTGTGTTGCGACGCGGCGTGTTACGCCGCTGTGAATTGCGCTGCGACGTGTCGCGTGGCGGTCTGTTGCGCTGCGCTGTCCCTTTGCGACCAGGCCCGCCCTTCGCCCCGCGTAATGCGGCCCTGCGCTCGGCTGCATCGCTTGGGCGCGCCTGCCCGCCCTCATGCAAGGATTGTCTCAAGCCCGCCGCTTCACGCCGCGACAGCGGCACAGCCTGCCCTGGCGGCAAACTCCCCAACGTTAACGGCCCAATCGCCCAGCGCACAAGCCGCAGCGTCGGATGGCCGATGGCGGCAGTCATATGCCGGATCTGCCGCTTCTTGCCCTCGCGCAGCACCACCTCCAACCAGACGCCCCGCGTCGGCCCCGGCATCAAGGTCAACTCACTCGGCAGCCTCTCCACCACGCGCGCTTCAGCATGGGCCATCTTGCCGTCCGCCAGTTCAACGCCGCTGCGCAGCCGCCGCAGCGCGGCCTCGCCCGGGCGTTCCGCAACCAGCACAAAATACGTTTTCGGATGCTCATAGCGCGGATGGGTGAGCCGGTGGGCCAACTCGCCGTCGTCGGTCATCAACACCAGGCCCTCGCTGTTCAGGTCCAGCCGTCCCACAGGAAAGAGCCTGCCCGCGCCCGGCGGCAGCAAGCCCGCGACCGTCTCACGCCCGCGCGTATCGCCCCCGACATCGCTCAACACACCGCGCGGCTTGTGCAGCTTATAATAGACATGCCGACTCCGCACGTCGATGGGTCGCCCGTCCACGGCAATACGCGCCGCCGCGGGGTCCACTTTCGTGCCCAATTCCGTCACCGTCTCGCCGTCGACAGTCACGCGGCCAGCTACGATCAAATCTTCGCTTGCACGACGGCTCGCCACACCCGCCGCGGCCAAAATCTTCTGCAGCCGTTCTTCGGCCATCCTCTTCACCATCTCCCGCCCCACGCCTGACGCGTGAGGCACGTCTTTTGGCCCATCACCGAACGACTAGCGCCTGCCTGCCCACCAATCGCGTACCGGCCCACCACTCCACTTCACCGACTTGACTGCCCGCCATCGGCGCGCTGTCCGGCGCCCACATCAAGCGCCGGTAAGCACGAATGGGCGGCACGCCCGGCTCATATTGCAGCACCCTCGGCGCGACACCGGTCGGCTGCATAAAATGGAACACCCCATCCTCGTCCACGACCCGGTTTAGCACCGTCAAATCGGCCTGACCCGCCTCCTGCCAAGCAAACGCGCGCATATACGCATTGTACAGCGCCTCCGCGTCGGCATAGCGAGCCGTGCTGCCCAAGATCACCAAAATGACCGTGCGCCCATCCCGCTCCACCGCGGCAATCAAACACTCTCCTGCAAGAGCAGTCGTCCCGGTCTTGACGCCAATCACACCCTCGCGCTGCAGCCATTCGTTCGTACTGCGCAGCACGCGCCCGTTCAGTGTGATCTCCGTCGTACCCACAATCGAGCGAAATTCCGCATGGCGCCACAGCGCCAACGTAACCGCCAGCAGGTCGCGTGCGCTGCTCACATGATCTTCTGTGTCCAGCCCATGCGGGTTGACAAAGTGCGTGGTCGCAAGCCCCATCTCGCGGCTGCGTGCGTTCATCATCTCGACAAATGACGCCGCATCGCCCCCCACATGGCGCGCCAAGGCCATTGCCGCGTCATTCCCACTCGGCAGCAGCAATCCCCACAACAGATCGCGCACCGATACCTGGTCGCCTGCTTGCAGGCCCATCGTCGCGCCGCCGACCAGATCCTCGGCCTGCACCGACACCACGGCATCCAGGTAAGTGGCATCCAAGTCAGCCCGCTCAAACACCAGCAGCGCGGTCATCAACTTGGTCAAGCTCGCGGGCGGTCGTGCCGTCTCCGCCTGATGCGCCATCAGCACCTGATCCGCGGCCACATCATAGACCAAATAGGCCGCGGCCGACACCTCCGGCGCCCCACTCTGCTCCGCCCACTGCCGCAATTCACCGACCGACAGCCGCACCGTGGGCGCAAGTTCCCGATCGACGAGTTTGGGCGGGCCAAATCCGCTTACAAAAGGCAGCGCGGCCAGGGTCAACAGCCACAATAACACAGATGCAAACGCCCGTGGCTGCCAACCAGGGCGTGAAGATCGATACAAAGTTGATCGCAACAATGGAGACGCGCGCTTGACGCTATGTCGCGCCTCTCCTACAATAATCCTCGTGCACGGTCGTGTGCGGCCGGGCAAACGATGGATCACCGTCTACTACCACGCATTTCCAATCGAGTCTTGACCAGAGTAAGTGAGGATTCCGACGATGCCTATTTTCGAATACTACTGCACATCGTGCCAGGCTACATTTGAAGCCCTGCGCCCCTCGCCGGAAGCGGATCAACCAGCTACCTGTCCGTCATGCCAAGCGGTTTCCACTCAGCGCATTCTATCGTTATTCGCAAGCAGCGTCAAAACCGAGGGCGCAGCCATGCCCGCGCTGGCCGGTAACGTTGGCAGTGGCGGCTGCTGCGGCGGCCATTGTGGCTGCCACCACTAACAGCGACCGGACAAAAAACAGATACAAAGACCGATGAGCAGCGATCCGACCCAATTTTTATACGGGCGGCGAATCCACATTACCCAGAATGTCACAGCCCAACCGAGCTATGACATCCGCCCGCTGCGTCGTGAAGATTTTCTCAACCCCGTTGAAGGCGACGAATTCAACCACGGCGACCGCCACATGGGCGACGTGGCGCGCTTGGCCGCGGCCCTGCGCTACCACTACCGCTATAACCCGGCAACCACCGTGGTCGAATCGGCTATCGTGCGTTGGGCCGCGCCCGATCTGGCCGCCATCGGGACCCAGGCCGCGACCCGGGATCCGC
>CAZZNG010000231.1:0-9362 GCA_964655505.1 uncultured Litorilinea sp.
CCATTGACAAAGGCACAGCAGTGCTATAACGATAGGGCAACAAAGTAGTGCAACGATAAAGTTTTGCTGCACATAGGCCGAACTGAGCAAAGGCGCCGCCGTGCCGCATTGCGAATGCGGCACGGCGGGCCTGGCTGAACAGGAGCGCCCATCATGGTCGCCTCGCTGATCGCCACCAAAGTGCAGATCCCGCCTCTCCCGCTGCATCAGGTGTCCCGCGACCGGCTGGTTGAACGAATCGAGCAGACCCTTCCCGCCTATCGGCTCCTCTTGCTGGCGGCCCCTGCCGGCTACGGCAAGAGCACGTTGCTGGTCCAGTGGGCGCGTGCAAGCCGGATGCAGGTGGCTTGGTTCTCGATTGACGCGGAAGACAACGACTTTGCGCGCTTCTTCCGCTACCTGTTGGCAGCATGGGCGCAGGTCGAGCCGTCTGTCACCCAGAGCCGCCTAGGGCTGCTGCTCGGCTCGATAGACCCCGATCATGACGCGGTCTTGACCGCTTGGCTCAATGTCGCCAACGATGTGTCGCAGCACACGGTGTTCGTTCTTGACGATTACCACCTGATCGAGGACCCGGCCATCCACCGCGCGGTGGAATTCTTGCTTGACCATTTGCCGCCGCGCCTGCACGTTGTCTTGGCGGCGCGCGGGGAACCGCCCCTGCCGCTGGCGCGCTACCGGGCGCGCCAACAGTTACTTGACATTGGTATACAGGATCTGCGCTTGCAGCCCGACGAGGCCGCCGATTTGCTGGCGCGGATGAACATTCACCTGGCCCCGCACGAAGCGGCAAACTTACACGCGCAGGTGGAAGGGTGGGCCGCCGGTCTGCAATTGGCGGCGTTGGCCCTGCAGCAGCGCCTCACAGAGACGGACTCCCTCGTCGTCGGCGGGCGTCAGCGTTTCATCGCTGACTATCTGAGCCAGGAGGTGCTTGCCCACCTGCCGGATGCAGTGCAGCGCTTTCTGCTGCAGACCAGCATCCTGGATCGCCTGGGCGGGCCTCTGTGCGAGAGCGTGACCGGCGAGCCAGGCGCACAGACGATGCTGGAGCAGGTCGAACGGGCCGGGCTGTTCCTCCTACCGCTGGACGACAGCCGTGGTTGGTTTCGCTACCACCCGATCTTTGCCGACTTTCTGCAGCAGGAGCTACATCGCCGCTATCCGCATGAAGTCGTCCCCCTGCATCGCAAAGCCGCCCGCTGGTATCTGGCGCAAGAGCTGCCGGAACCGGCCTTTCACCATGCGCTTGCAGGCGATGATCCTCAATTTATCCTCCGGATTTTCGAACGTTATATCAACCTGAAGCTGAACGCCGGTGAAGTCAATGTGGTCGCAGGCTGGCTCGACTTGCTGCCGACTACATGGTACGCCGCCTATCCCCTGCTGGAGTTGTGCCGGGCGGGCTTGTTCGCCATCACAGGCGCGTTCGAGGCCAGCCGACGCAGCATTGACGCGGTCGAACAAAGGCTTTTGCCCGTGGAGGGCCAAGACACACGCTGGCAGCTCGCCATGGTCCGCGCGCTTCAGTGCTTTATCGCGTGTATCCAAAACGACCTGGGCCAGGCCCAACTGTATGCGCATCAAGCCACCCGCGACTTGCGCGCAGAAAGCTTCTCCTTTCGCGCCAGCATCTACCATGCGCTGGGCGATACCTACCGCGGCCATGCCCGCTGGGCACAGGCCAAAGAGAACTACCTTCGTGCGCTGCAAGTGATCGACGCGTCCGGCTTTCGTGTCCTGGCGCTCGTCCAGGGCGTTCATGTGCTGGGCGCGCTGGCCGATCTCGAATTGAGGCAGGGGCGTCTGCAGCAGGCAGCGGGCTACTGGCGGCAAGCGCTGGCCGCGATTCAGGAGCCGGAGACGTGGGGCCGCCTGGAGCTTCCTGTCACCGGCTGGGTGTTCATTCGCATGAGCGAGATTCTCTACGAATGGAACCAGTTGGACGAGGCTGGTGACTACCTGGCGCAAGGGCTGGAACGGGCCGAGCTAGGCGGCGACCCTCAGGCGCGCATGGCCGGTTACTTGCTTGGTGGGCGTCTGGGGCTGGCGGCAGGCGAAATCGCCGCGGCGCAAGCGCACTTGGCGCGGGCGCGCCTGCTGGTCGAAAACGCCCCCTTTCCAGACTGGGCTGGGCGCTTTGCGCGCTTCCAGCTCGAAGTCTGGCTGGCGCAGGACCAACTGCGCGCCGCACGAAACTGGGCAGGCGAAAGGCTGCAGGATGATGCGCAGCTATCGCTCGACAACGAAGCCATAGCCCTGGCGATGGCGCGTGCGCTGGTGATGCAACGGGACGCGTCCTCGCTTGACCGCGCGCTGGCGCTGCTCCGGCAGCTGCTGCCTGCCGCGGAAGCCGAGGGCCGCGTGGGTGTGCAGATCGAGGCCCTGGCGCTCCACGCCCTTGCCGATTGGCGGCGCGATGACCCGGTCAGCGCCATGACCTACTTGGAACGCGGCCTGCGGCTGGCCGAACCTGAAGGATATCTGCGCCTGTTCGCCGACCTAGGGCTGCCCATGGGAAGGCTGCTGCAAGAAGCCCGCGCGCGTAAGGTGATGCCGGATTACGTCGCCAGGCTGTTGGCTGCCTTCGGGGACTCTCTCCCAGAGGGGACTGGCGGCTCGCTGCCCGAACCACTGTCCGCGCGTGAGTTGGAAGTCCTGCACCTGCTTGCCGCGGGACTGACCAATCGCGAGATCGGCGAGCAACTGGTGATTTCCGCCGAAACGGTCAAGAAACACACCAGCAGCATCTTTGGCAAGCTGAGTGTGCGCACGCGCACCGAGGCAGTCAGCCGAGCCAGAGACCTAGACCTGCTCGTCTAATGCATCTTTCCAAGCAAGATTGCCCCCTGCTCCCCTAACCCGCCGAAATACCCCGCGCCAATTCCCCAATCGGGGCATGACGCGCCGCCCCTGCCTGCCTAGACTGGACACAGGTTCGGTCATATATCGGTAGACAGGAGGCATGTCATGTCTAAGCAAAACAGGTCCGAGCAGAACAAGCAGTTGGTGCGCCGTGTGGTGGATGAGGTCTGGAACGAGGGCAACTACAGCATGATCGACGAAGTGGCGGCTCGCGACCTCTTGATTCATGCGTCGCTGCCGGAGGGCGAGATCCACGGATCCGAAGGCGCAAAACAGTTTTATGTCATGCTGCGCACGGGGTTTCCCGACATCCACTTCACCGTCGAGGATCAGATTGCCGAGGGCGATCGGGTGGTGACCCGCTGGCTCGCACGCGGCACGCACACGGGCGAGTTTCAAGGGCTGCCCCCAACGGGCAAGCAGGCTGTGGTGATGGGAATCGACATCGACCGCATCGCGGGGGGCAGGGTCGTCGAGTGCTGGCCCAGTTTCGACGAATTGGGCCTGCTCCAGCAGCTTGGCGTGATTCCTGCGCCACAGCACACAGAGTAAGCTTCAGGAGAAAGGAGCGCCAGATGCACACGCAAGACCATGCAAAGGGGCGCACCCGGCAGTTTGCAGCCGCCGAGCCGGCGGCACTCGATCGTGTGCTCAACAATGGCGCTGTGTTTGTTCCGTTCGAAATGATGATGTTCGGGGCTTTCGTTCCCAATCGGGAGCAGATGCGGGCCAGCGGCGTGCCGCTAACCATCGTAGTGGGCGAGGAGAGCCGCGACGACACCTGGTTCGGCGATGCCGCCACCTGGTTGGCTGACGGCGCCGGAGCAACCCTCGTCACGCTTCCCGGCGGACACATCGGGTTCGTTACCCATCCGCAGGCATTCGTCGAACTGGTGCGACGCGTTGCGCGCTGAGCCAGTGCGAACGCTGGCGCGAAGCGCAGAGCTAGCCCCGCTCGCGTGGTCGCCAAACGCCTGACAACCCATCGCCCTGACAACTAAGGTACGACAAGGCCGCGGCTGCAAATGCTTTAGGGCAAACGCCGCGGCCTCTTTTTTTATGATCCGTCCGGCCCCGATCAAGCGCCGCCTTCAGCAGATAGGCACGGCAGAATCCACTGTGGTATGATGCGCGGGTATGATGCCCACCTCAAGCTCCCAGCGCTTACGCAAAAAGGAGGAAAGGATGAGCGAGCGCGTCAAGCTAGTGGTCTTTGTACCCCAGAGCCATGCCGATGCAGTCCGCCGCGCTATGGGCGACGCCGGGGCGGGTCGCATCGGGCAGTACAGCCATTGCAGCTTTTCCGCCGAGGGGATCGGGCGCTACATGCCGCAAGCGGGCGCACAGCCTGCGATTGGCAAAGTCGGCAAGTTGGAAGCCGTGGAGGAAGAGCGCATCGAATGCGTCTGTGAGCGCGCCCAAGCCAAAGCCGTTATTGCCGCCATCCGCGCCGTGCATCCCTACGAAGAGGTAGCGCTCGACATCTATCCCCTGCTCGACGAATCCGAACTATAAGCACCATAAAAGCCAGTGTATCGCCGAGCCACTGAGCGCGAGCGGGACCGCGTCTGCAGCATTATGCACATGTGCCCAACATTCCCCATGCAGCCCCATCGATCCAATCATCCGCGTCATAGCGACCGGCAGTGACTGGAAGCACAAGACCAGAAGATAAGGGGCTGCACGCGATAAAACGATGACATATCGTGGGAACACTGCGGGAATCCAGTGGGCCGCCAATCCACTTACCAGCAAACTTATCTCGAGCGGAGATCCTCTTTGTGGGAATCAAGGGTTTGTGGCGCTTCCTGAACGAACTAGTTGCTCTGTGGCAGCAGCGCAACGTTGCACGCCTGGCCGCGGCGTTGGCCTATTATTCGGCCATCTCCATTGCGCCGCTGCTGATCATTGTGCTGGCTATTGCCGGGCTTGCCATGGGCAGCAAGGAGGCCCAGCAGCAACTGGTAGTCCAGATGCGGGGGCTGGTGGGTGAGCAAGGCGGGCAGGTGGTGGAGATGGTGATCGAGAACGCAGACCGCCCCAGCCTCGCCAGTTTGGCCGGTATCTTGGGCCTGTTCGTCCTACTGTGGGGGGCCACCAACGTCTTTGTCGAGCTACAGGATGCGCTCAATACCATCTGGGGCGTTGCGCCCAAGCCGGGCCGCAGGCTGTGGATCACACTGCGGGCGCGCCTACTCTCATTTGCAATGGTGCTGGTCATCGGTTTTCTGCTGCTGGTCTCGCTGGTGATCAGCACTGCCTTGACCTTGTTGAGCAACTTCTTGTCGGGGCTGCTGCCTGGATTTGACCTGCTCTGGCTGGGGGTGAACTTCTTAATTTCGCTGAGCGTGATCACGCTGCTCTTTGGTCTGCTTTTCAAAGTGCTGCCGGACGTGATCGTGGCCTGGCGCGACGTCTGGCTGGGGGCAGCGGTGACCGCGCTGCTGTTTGTGGTGGGCAAGTCCCTGATCGGGTTCTACTTGGGCCAGCAAAGCTTTGGCTCGGCCTACGGCGCGGCTGGTTCGCTGGTGGTGTTGCTGATCTGGGTTTTCTATTCGGCACAGATTGTGCTGGTGGGCGCGGCGTTTACCCAGGTCTATGCCACCCAGTACGGCCAGGGTGTTGAACCCAGCGAGCAGGCCCAGATTGTCCACGAGCAACCTGCCGAAGCGGATAATTGAGCCGCCTGATCGCGGCTTGCACCTAGCTTGCTGAGTATGCGAGGGGCGCGCCTCGGTTCTCTGCCCCGAATGAAACGCAATGCAACTGCCCAAGATCGGCGCTGCGTCCTGATGGCAGTGCTCGATCTTGGGCAGGACGGCGAATCAGTAGCCAAGTTGGGGATCGATGACGTTCAGCAACGGTTCTCCCGCCACATAGCGCCGCAGATTCTCCAGGAAGATATCCAGGCTGCGTTCGTCGGTCTCGGGCGTATGGCCGCCATAGGCCGGGGTGAGAATGGTGTTGGGCAGATCCCACAGTTCACTGTCGGCAGAGAGCGGCTTTTGCGTCGGCTGGTCGATTCCCGCACCAGCGATCCATCCCTCACGCATGCAGCGGATCAGCGCGGCTTCGTCCACACAGCCGCCGCGCGAGACATTGACAAAGTAGGCTGTCGGTTTCATTGCCCGGAATTCGGCTTCCCCAATCATCTTGGCTGTCTCAGGCGTCATGGGGGCCGCCATCACCACGAAATCACACTGGGCCAGCATCTCGTGCAGCCGCTCACGCGGGAAAAGCTCATCCACATCCGGACAGGGCTTGTTGCTGCGCCGCATCCCCAACACCCGTGTATGGAAGGCTTTGGCCCGGCGAACGACCTCCAGCCCAATATCGCCCAGGCCGATGACGCCGACTGTCTTGCCGTAAAGCTCGGGATGGGTGATCTGCTGCCAATGGTGGTCGCGCTGCTGTTGAAGCACGCGGACGACTTCCTGCTGCAACATCAACATCAGCAGAATGGCTTGTTCGGCAATGGGGTGTGCCGCGTTGCCGCTGGCGCCAGTGATGATCACATCGCTTTGATGTAATTCAGGGTATAAGGAGCGATCCACCCCCGCGGCCCAAGAGTGCATCCAGCGCAGCGCACGGGCGCGCGCAAAGAGATCGCGCGGCACCATGCCGCCCACAATCTCCGCATTTTCCACCGCGGCCGCCAGAGCGTCCTTGTCGGTGCAAAAGATGATCTCCGCGTCGCCCACGATCTGCTGCATCTCCGCCAGCCGATCTTTCGTGCCGATACGTCCTGTCATGACCAGACTGCCGGTCAAGGCACGCTTCTCTACCGCCTGTTCAATGCTCATGGTTCTCTCTAACCCTTCAGCCCTGTCAGCGCGATGCCGCGCATGAACTGTTTTTGTGTGAAGAAGAAAATGACGATGATCGGGAAGATAGAAATCACTGCCGCGGCCATTAGCCAATGGAAGTAACTTCCATAACGAGTGGTAAACCAACGGATGCCGACCGCGAGGGTCTGTGATTCCGGCGTGAGCACAAACACCAACGGGCGGATGAACTCATTCCAGTGGTTGATAAAGGCAAAGGCGGCAACCGTCGCAATCGCCGGTTTCGACAGCGGCACAATGATGCGCCAGAGGGTGATCCAGCGCGTCGCGCCGTCGATCTCGGCGGCTTCATCCAACTCCTTGGGCAGCGACAGCATGAACTGGCGTAAGATGAAGATGTAGAAGGCTCCCCCAAAGATCGAAGGAACCCACAGCGGATACAAGGTGTTGATCCAACCCAGGTAGTTAAAGATGACAAACTGGGGCACCAGCAGCACATGGAACGGAATCATCAACGTTGCCAGCACACCCACAAAGAGTTGATTGCGGCCTGGAAAATGGGTGCGCGCAAAGCCATAGGCCACTACTGTGCTCGAGATGGTTACGCCGAGCACGCCCAGCACAGTCACCACGGTTGAATTCCAGATCCAGTGGGTGAAGTACCCTTCGTTCCACATTTCGACATAGTTGAACCAGCGAGGCGGCCAGGGAATCCAAACCGGCGGTTTGACGTAGATCATGGATTCAGGCAGGAACGAGGTGCGTACCATCCACAGGAACGGGAAGGTGAAGATGAAGCCGCCGGTGATCAACAAGACATAGATGGCGATCTGGCTAAGGATATGCGTACTCCGTGCCCACCTGGCTCTGCGTGCGGCCTCCCTTGCCATGCTTTCGGTTGTCGTAACCATTACCCGCCTCCACCATCGTCGCCAAACTCATAGAAGACCCAGAAACGTTGCAGCCAAAATTGGAGCGCCGTAAAAAGCAGGATAAAGAGCATCAACACCCAAGCAATCGCGCTGGCGTAGCCCATGCGGAACCACTGCCAGCCGGCCCAGTAGAGCACCAGCAGCAGGAAGGTGGTTGCATCGCCTGGCCCGCCATTGGTCATCACCAACGCGGGGGTAAAGACCTGGAACGAACTGATCACGCCCAAGATCGCGGTCATGAAAAAGTAGGGCGTCATCATGGGGATGGTGACGTGGCGCACCTTGGCCCACCAGCCCGCCCCGTCGATCATGGCGGCGTCGTACAGATGTTGAGGAATGCCCTGCAGCCCGGCCAAATAGATCACCATTTCGGTGCCGATGCCAAAGAAACTCATGATGATCAGGGCGGGCATGGCCCAAGTCACGCTGTTGAGCCAGTTAGGGCCGTTGATGCCGATCAGGGCGAGGCCCTGGTTGAGAATTCCCTCCGGCTGAAAGAGCCACAGCCAGATCACGGCGCTGGCTACGCTGGCTGTAATCGAAGGGAGGTAAAACAGCGTGCGAAAAATCGGCTGCCCCTTGACCTTCTGATTGAGCAACCCCGCAACGATAAAGGCAAAAAGCATCTGGCCGGGTACGTGAAAGACCGCGTAATAGAAGGTGTTGAAAATGCTCTTGACAAGTAGCGGCTCGAACTTTAGCAAGTCGGAATAGTTTTTGAGGCCCACATAGGTCACTGTCCTCCCCAAGTTCCATTCGGTGAAGCTGATGACAAACGAGGCAATAAACGGCAGGAACTCAAATACCAAAAACCCAATCAGCCAGGGCAAGACAAAGAAGAACCCGCTGTAGTCCTTCCATCGCCACCGGCGTCGCCCAGCGCGCGGCAGGGATAGCGCTGCCCCTGCTACGCCCAACTGGTTCTTTGTTTTCACACTCATGGATGCGGTCTCCTATCCACTGCTTCCACTCCGGCCCTGTGCAACTTTGCAGGCCGTGTTTGTGATCCGCTGCCGCATGGGCAAAGCGGCGTGGCTCACCTTGTACAGAGCCTTGCACAGGTAGAGCCACGCGCCGGATCACCATGAATCGATCAGTTAGTAGCCCACTTCCGGATAGAAGCCATAGTCATACGGCCAAGGCTCAGGCGTATACTTCGCCAACACCGCGTCGCCGGCCGCGCACGCATTCTCTAGAACTTGTGCCGCCGGGGCTTCGCCGGTCCATGCCGCGGTCAATGTTTGGGTATAGTAGGCAGTAAACCACTCGCTCCACTGAGTGAAGTACATCTGGGGAATGCGTAGGTTGTTGTCCAGGTTCTTTTTGATCTGCTCTTTGTTATAGGGCAGCGGTTCGAGGAAGGCGGGGTCTTCGAGCCACCCCTTCTTGCCCGGCATGAACGCGCCGGTCTGGATCAGGAGTTCCTGGCCAGTGTCGCTGACAAATAGGGCCGCCATCTTGCAGGCCTGATCAAACGTACCCCGATCTAGCGAAGCTTGGGCGACGAACCACGGTTCGGTCAACTCAAAGTTAGCGGCCATGCCTGTGTCCGGATCTTTGGGCGTGGGCATGACGGACCACTCGAAGCGGTCGGCGACATCGCGCGCCATGCCGCCGACATTGTGGATCAGTTGGGGGCGCATCGCCACGCGGCCTTCGGCAAAGGCATTGGTCGTGCCTGCCATAGCAGCTACTTCCGCGGGGTCGGGCGCGACTTTCTCCTTAAAGATTAGGTCAATGTAGCGTTCAAACGCAGCCACCGCGGCCTCGGTGCCCATGT
>CAZZNG010000232.1:0-9336 GCA_964655505.1 uncultured Litorilinea sp.
TTCATCAACCATGTGCGCCCTCGCCGCTTCATTTTCGCCGTTGTCTTTAGCGCACTCAGCTACATGCTCGGCTACATTCTCTGGACGGCGAGCGTCTGGCTGGTGGGGGTCTATGCCTTCGGTCAAGATGCGCCGTGGGCCGCGGTGGCCGCCGCGGTTGGGCTGGCCTATGCGCCTCAACTGTTCGCTTTTTTTGAATTGATGCCCTTTTTGGGCGCGCCGTTTGGCATCTTTCTTTCGCTCTGGTCGCTGCTTGCGGTGTTGGTCGCGGTGCGGGTCGGGCTGGGGCTGGAGCTTTGGCAGGCCGCGGTCGCAAGCGGCTTGGGTTGGCTCTTGATCCAAGTGTGGCGGCGCACCATTGGCCGGCCTATCTATGCGCTGGGGCGCTGGCTCGAACGGCTGGCCGCGGGCACGCAGCTGGAGTATCAGATGCGCGACCTGCCGACGCTGCGCCGCCGCCCGGCCTGGCTGCAAAATATGGATCAGTGGCGACAGCGCCGCCACGTACCGGCTGCGCTGAAAACGCCGGAGCCGGGGCAGGAGAATGGGCCATCCAGCCTGCCGGACAAAGACGCGGTGGCCGAACGCTAACCAGGCCGCGCGTGGGCAGGGTAGACGGATGGATGTAGGGGAAATTCGTGGAGTTGCCCGATGTGGGATACGTTTGTCACGATTCTGACCTATTTGGGTCTCATTTTACTTGGCGTTTTGATCTGGGGAGCCTTGTCGCCGTTCGAGGTGATGGGGTGGTGGGCCGGGTGGTTTGGCGATAAGATCTACGATGGCGGCGTGACGCGAGGGCCAGAGCATGGGCAGATTCGCCATGACCCCGGCGGTTACTTGATCTTCATGTCGGGCATTGGCAAAGCCACGGGCGAGACCTTGAGCTATCGCGAGAACAGCTTTTTGAGCGGCCTGGCTCAAGCCGTGCCCAACCTCGTCATCATCAGCGATCTCTTTCCCTATTCGGTCAACAATCTCCCGCTGACCGGGCAGCCGTTCTTTGCGCGTGGCTGGCGCTGGGCATTGCGGCGCAAGCTCAACGGGCCGGTCTTGGCCGGTTATTTTATCAACCTGCGTAACATCTGGCAGCTTATGATCTCGGCGGACCGACGCTATGGGCCGATGTACAATCAAGCCCTGGCGCAGGTGCTGCTCGATGGGTTGCTGCGCTATGGCTACCAGCCGGAACAGCGCAAGCCGATCTTTCTCATGGGCTACAGCGGCGCGGGGCAATTGGCTGTTGGGCCGGTGGCTTACCTGAAGGAATGGCTGAATGCGCCTGTCTACATCATCACCTTGGGCGGCGTCTTTGTGAGCGATCCGAGCATGGACTTTGCCGATCATTTCTATGACCTGCGCGGCGACAAGGATGTCATCCCCAACTACGCGCTGTTAGCGCCGGGCCGTTGGCCCTTCACGGTCGCGTCGGAATGGAACCGGGCGCGCCGCCGGGGACGCGTGACGACCATCAATCTGGGGCCAATGGAGCACACCGGGCGCAACGGCTATCTCGACCACAAGTCATTTCTGCCCAATGGCATGAGCTTTTTGGACAAGACCGTCGAGGTCGTGGCGGAGATCGTACACAGGCATATGCCCTCGTCGTTGCCGCGGGAGACGCGCGAAACAGCATCGCGCCTGGCGCAAGGGGTTGCCCTACCGCAACTGGTAGAGGGCGGCTAGATTGTCGAGATGATCGACCATGATCCATCGAGCGCAGGAAAGTTGTAAACCCGCTCACTTGACCTGGGGCCTGGTTTGTGCCTATACTACATATTAGTTGAATACTTCACGATCATTCCTTCGGGGCAGGGTGAGGACAATGGCGTTCAATTCCCGACCGGCGGTGATCCAGCAGGGGACATCTTTGGCTTTTTCTGTTGGTAAGCCCGCGAGCCGATGGCGCAGCAGCGCCAGGAGCAGGAGTGCGGTGCGCAGCTTTGCTGCAAGGCCGACGCCGACGGTATAGTCCGGATGAGAGAAGGTAGTTGCGTGACATGGTTCGTCGTGGGCAAACGCCGCGACGCTGCTTCACATGCCTGATCATCAACCCGAAGTCACTCTGACTTCGGGTTGTTTTGTGCATGACGGGTCGCGGCGTGCGGATCAATTGCTTCGCCCTGTCGCGCTGCGTGCTATCTATCGCGTGTACGTCCCGTTGGATCGAAATCCAGCGGGACGTGTTTTATTTTGATGGTTTTTGTTTTGATGACAGTTGCTTGCGGTTGATTGTGCGGCCGCGTGCACGGGAGATATGGGAAATGGGCACGACTTATAACATGGGCGAACCGGCTGCCTTGAGCGCGCCGCGGGCGCGGCCAGTGGGCCGGGCATGGTTCGCCAATCATCGAGAAAAGGTGCTGCTGCCCTTTGTGCTGCTGCTGGGGCTGATCGGCTGGTCTGCGCTGGTGCGCTGGCAAGCTTACCCGGTCTTTGTCCTGCCCGGCCCGGAAGTGGTCTGGCGTAAATTGCTCGCGGTTGCGGCTGATGGTACGTTGTGGCGGCATGGCCGCGTGACGCTGAGCGAGGTGGTGCTGGGGCTGGTCGCAGGGTTGACGGTGGCGTTGCTGTTGGGCTATTGGCTGGGCAAAAATCGAACCGTCGAACGGTTGTTGTCGCCCTATATCGTCGCCAGCCAGAGCGTGCCGATTGTGGCGGTTGCGCCCTTGCTTGTGATCTGGTTTGGCAGCGGCTTGACGAGCAAGGTGCTGGTCTGCGCGTTGATTACCTTCTTTCCAACGTTGGTCAGCACCATTGTCGGCGTGCGCAACGTGGATGAGGATCTGCGTGACCTGATGCGCAGCCTGCGCGCGGGGCGGCTCCAGACCTTCCGACTGTTGGAATTGCCCGCGGCGCTGCCGGTCATCTTTGGCGGGCTAAAGCTGAGTGTGATTTTGTCGGTGGTCGGCGCGGTGGTGGGCGAGTTTGCCGGTGCGGATGCCGGTCTGGGCTTTCTCATCAACTTGGCGCGCGGGGTGCTGGATACGCCGTTGATGTTTGTGGCTGTGCTGGCCCTGGTCGCCATCGCGCAGGTGCTCTATGCAATCGTGGCTCTGGCCGAGCATTGGGCGCTGCGCTGGCAGCGGGCCTAGGCGGGCTGTTGGTGCATTACAAAACATCTTTTTAAGCTTCTTGACATAATGTATTAGTTTGGTTACATCTTCGACACCAGTCAGTCAAAGCAATCAAGTCAAGGTAAGTAATTAGGAGGAGAGCCTTTCAATGAGGCAGCAAGGCCAGGAGTGGAATCAGGAGGCGCGGCGCATTTTGGGGCGCGGCCTTGTTCTTGGGGTGTTGATCGGCGCGCTGTTTATCGCGGGGTGTGCGCCGGTGCAGCCACCGGCGACCGCCAGCGATATAAGCGACCTAGACAACACAGATAACGCGGGCGCGGGGCAAGCTTCAGACGAATTGACGCCGGTGCAACTCAGCGTCGGCTACGTGCCCAGCGTGCAGTTTGCCACGTTTTATGTGGCAATTGAGCAGGGGTATTACGCGGAAGAAGGGCTTGACGTAAGCCTGGAATATGGCTTTGAGGACGATTATCTAAAGCTGGTCGGCCTGGGCGAGCGTGACTTCATGGTGGGCAGCGGCGATCAGGTGATCTTGGGCCGCGGCCAGGATCTGCCAGTGCGCTATGTGATGAACTGGTATACCCGCTATCCTGTGGTTGTCTTTGCCAAAGAAAGCGCGGGCATCACGGAACCGGCTGACTTGGCGGGCAAGCGGGTCGGTCTGCCGGGGCCTTTTGGCGCGACCTATATCGCACTGCTCGGCATGTTGGACGCGGCAGGTCTGAGCGATCGTGATATCCAGATGGAGAGTATCGGCTTTACCCAACCGGCCGCGGTCAGCCAGGGTACGATCGACGCGGCTGTGGACTATGCGGCGAATGGGCCGGTGGTCTTGCAGCAGGAAGGCATTGCGGTGTCGACCATTCCGCTCGACCCCTACTTGCCCATGCCCTCCAATGGATTGGTGACCAACGAGGCTGTCCTGCGTGACAAGCCCGAACTGGTGGCGGGTATGGTGCGCGCCTCGCTGCGCGGGGTGGCATACACGCTTGAACACCCCGACGAAGCCTTTGCCATTGCGCTGGCGTATGTGCCGGAGGCAGGAGGCGAGAACGAGGAAATCAACCGCGCCATCTTCGATGCGACCCTGCCCTATTGGCAGCCGCTCGAAGGAGTGACCCCAGGCACAAGTCGCGCCGAAGATTGGGCCGCCGCAGCCGAGTTCATGGCACGCATCGGCCTGGTCGAGCGGGAGATTCCGGCAGAGGAGTTATTTACGAATGAGTTTGTGCCGCAGGAGCCGTAACGCACGATGGTCGATGCAGTCATGGAGGTAAACTCTACTTCTACTAAAGCAGCGGCAGCGCAACCGTCGCCGCCGCTGCTGCGGGTGGAGCGGGTGAGCAAGAGCTTTCGCCAGCGTGACGGCACGCTGCACGCGCTGCAAGATATCTCGTTCGACGTTGCCCCGCGTGAGGTGGTGACGCTTGTCGGGCCGAGCGGCAGCGGTAAGAGCACGCTGCTGCGCCTGATTGCAGGGTTGGCACAGCCCGACAGCGGGACAGTCTGGCTGGATGGCGAGCGCGTGACCGCGCCGCACCCTGCGGTGGGCATGGTCTTCCAGCGCACGAACCTGATGCCGTGGCGGACGGTCTTAGACAATGTCTTGCTGCCTGCCGAGGTGCAGCGCGGTCGCGTGACCGACGCGGATCGACAGCAGGCCGAGCGCCTGCTCAAGTTGGTCAACCTGACCGGCTTTGAGCAGGTCTACCCGCGCCAGCTTTCGGGCGGCATGGCGCAGCGGGTTGTGTTGGCGCGGGCGCTCTTTCAAGCGCCGCGTCTGCTGCTGCTCGACGAACCTTTCGGCGCGCTGGATGCGTTGACGCGCGAGCGGATGAATGTGGAACTGCTGCGCGTGCAGGAAATGGCCCACCAGACCGTTGTCGCAGTGACCCACAGCATCAGCGAGGCGGTTTTTCTATCGGATCGGGTGGTGGTGTTGAGCGACCGGCCAGGCCGGGTGCTGGCGGCGGTGCCGGTCGATCTGCCGCGCCCGCGTACCCTGGAGATCATGGGTAGTGAACCTTTTGCGCGACTCACGGGCGAGGTGCGCCGCCATCTGGGCTGAGGCACGGCAGCCGCGCTGAATTGACGCGGCGATCCGGCGTGTGGTACGCTCAAGCTTGATGCACGGTTCGAGAGAACTGTCGCTACCAAGCGAGTAGTCCATCTTGAGAGACGGCAAGTTTGAAGGGATCGGCAATGGCTGATAACAACATGCAACCGGCGCGTGTGCGTTTTGCGCCCAGCCCAACGGGGTATCTGCATTTGGGCGGGCTGCGCACGGCGCTCTTCAATTGGCTCTATGCACGGCACACAGGCGGCCAGTTCATCTTGCGCATTGAAGACACCGACCAGAAACGTTACAACCCTGAAGCCATCGCCTCCATTATGAATGGGCTGCGCTGGCTCGGCTTGGAGTGGGATGAAGGTCCAGATGTGGGCGGCCCCTATGGCCCCTATGTTCAGAGCGAACGCCAGCCGATCTATGCCGAATACATTGAAAAGTTGATCCAGTCCGGCCACGCGTACCGCTGCTACTGCACCGCGGAAGAGTTGGATGCCATGCGCGAGGCGCAGCGCGCCGCGGGGCAGCCGCAAGGCTATGACCGCCGCCACCGTTTTATCTCCGACGCCGAGCGGCAGGAACTGGAGGCGTCGGGTCGGCCATCGGTCGTGCGCTTTGCCGCGCCGCTGGAGGGTAAGACGGTTGTCCACGATCTGATTCGCGGCCCCATCGAGGTCGAGAGCGCGGGGATTTTGGACCCGGTGATCTTCAAGAGCGACGGGATGCCTACCTACCACTTCGCGGTTGTGATCGACGATCACCTGATGAAGATTACCCACATTCTGCGCGGGGAGGAGTGGATCTCGTCCGCGCCGCTGCACAAACTGCTCTACGATGCCTTTGGCTGGGAGATGCCGGTGTTGGTTCACCTGCCGGTCATTTTGGCTCCGGACGGCAAGGGCAAAATGAGCAAGCGCAAGACGGTTGTCGCGGGCAAGGAGTACCTGGCGCTGGTGCATGAATTTATCGAGGCGGGCTATTTGCCTGAAGCGATGTTCAATTTCCTGACCAATGTCGGGTGGAACTATGACCCGGAGCAGGAGGTCTTTACGCGCGAACAGGCCATCGAACGCTTTGACGTGGCGGATATTCACCCAACCGCCGCGGCGCTGCCTTATCCGAAGTTGGAGTGGCTCAACGGCCTCTACATCCGCGAGATGGACCCGGCAGAATTGCAGCAGCGGCTTGCGCCTTATCTTGCCAAACAGCTGAACATGGACGAGGAGACGCTGCGCACCAGTGAGCGGCTTCGCAAGTTGATCCCGCTGATTCAAGAGCGTATCAAAACACTCACCGACGCATGGGACAAGGTGGATTGGGCATTTGCCCCGGCGGATGCGATCACCTACCCCGATCCAACCTTGCTGATCGGCAGAGGGTTGGACGCGGAGCGGAGTCTGGCGATCTTGCGCCAGGGCCGCGACCTGCTTGCCCAGGTCGAGTTTACGCCGGAGGCGCTTGAGGCCGCGTTCCGCGCCGCAGCCGAGGAAGCCGGGGTCAAGGTCGGCAGTTTCTTTGCACCCTTCCGTGTGGCGATCACCGGGCGCACAGTCTCGCCGCCCCTCTTTGAGAGCATGGAGGTTTTGGGTCGGGAAGAAGTGCTTGCCCGCGTCGACAACGCCATTGCTGCCCTGTCACAGCACGCCAAAGCCACTGTTTAGCGAGGGATAGGAATTAGCCCGGGGGAGGAACGGCGCTACACCTCCGGGGGGCTTGACAGCCAATCGCAAGCCAACTGTATCGATCACCATTAACACAGCCCCGCTTGTCTACACTGTTGCTAGGCAAGCGGGGCTGTTTGTTGTCCGGCGGCCACTGGGCGCGTTGGAGCCGGTTGCGCGCGGCGGCTTACCTCGCTATGATATGTATGTCTTCTTTGTACTTTGCCCCACCCGGACAACAGGTAAGGGTGTTTTTGACCAGCGGTCGATGCCACGCGCTTCTATCGTGGGGTATTTATAGTGGGATGTTCCGCTGGCCGCCTCGTTCCCTGTCGAGTTTGTTCCTGTTCTGTGCCACGCGCTGACTTCTTTCCAAGGAGAGGGACCATGTTGAGCCTGCAACAAGCCCAGCACTATTTTGATGCGTGGAATGCGCGCGACGCCGCGGCAATCGTGGCGACGTTCGCCCCTGGCGGCACGTATGAAGACCCGACCACGCCCGGCCCGCTCACCGGCGAGGCAATTGGTCGCTATGCGGCAGGATTGTGGGCTGCGTTCCCCGATCTTACTTTTGAGATCGTGAGCGCTGCGCCCGCGGGCGAGGGCCGGGTCGCCGCCCAGTGGATCATGCGCGGCACCAACGACGGATCGATGATGGGCTTGCCGCCCACAGGGAAATCGGTCGAACTGCCCGGCGCGGATTTTGTCGTGGTCGAGGGGGATGGCATCCGCTCGGTGACCGGCTACTTTGACAGCGCGCTGCTGCCCCGGCAGCTTGGATTGCAGACCATCGTGCAGCCGCCGCAGATCGGCCCCTTTACCTTTGGCACCAGCACGGCAGTGCAGAGCGGCAACCCGTGTGTTCCGGGCGCAGTCTCCGTCACATCACTGGTCTTGCGCGAGCCGGGCGAAGCGGAACTGGTGAGCGAATACTCTCGGCAGATTGCCCCGGAAATGTTGCAAATGCCCGGCTTTATTAGCTTTCTGGGGGTGATCGTCGGACAGCGCATGTTGACGGTTTCGACTTGGGAGGATGCCGACAACCCGAAGCAACTGCTGCGCGGGGGGACGCACAAAGAGGCGATGCGCCATTTCTATGGCGATGGTCACTACTTGGGCGGGGTGACCAGCGTATGGGAGCCGGTACGCATTGCTTACGACGCACGTTGTGGGACGTGCGGCAAGATGCACCGGCAGGCGGCGCCGATCACCCAGTGCAGTTGCGGCGCGCCGCTGTCTATGCCAAACAACGTGTGGTAGGGCGGTAAGGCGCGTGCGCCCATGAGAAAAGGCCGGGCCGCCAATGAGCAGTCCGGCCTTTTTTGTATTGTGTGAGTATGGTGCGAGCAGCGTGCGAATGGCGCTGGGCTAGCCTTTTAGCCCGCTCGTTACGATCCCCTGTACAAGATATTTTTGGGCAAAGAGGAAGATGAGCAGCATGGGCAGCAGATAGACGGCGATGGCGGCCATGGTGACGGTTTCCAGCGCGTTGCCCTGAGGGTCGCGATAGGCTGTCGAGAGCAAGACGCTCAAGGTGGTGCGATCGTTGGTCAGGAAGATGTTGGGTGTGAACCAATCGCCCCATACCCATTGGAAATGGAAAATGGCCGAGGTCGCCAACACGGGACCCGACAGCGGCAGGAAGATCTGCCAGAAGATGCGGAAGCGGCTGCACCCATCCACCTCGGCTGCGTCTTCCAAGTCCTTGGGGATGGCTGAAAAGAACTGGCGGAACAGAAAGATGTGGAACGGGCTGCCCGCCACACCCCACAAAATCCAAGGCCAATAGGTGTTGGTCAAACCTAGCTTGGAGAAGAAGACGAAGGTGGGGATCACCGTGACCATGCGCGGGACCATCATCATCGACAGTACCAGGACGAAGAGCGCGGCCTTGCCGCGTGCTTGGTGGCGTGCAAAGCCAAATCCGGCCAGCGCGCTGGAGAGTACCGTCAACAGCGTGGAGGGGACAGCAATGATCAGGGTGTTCAACGTATGCTTTAGGAATGGGTATTCGACGACGGCTGTATAGTAGTTGCTCCACTGCGGCTCGCTCGGCAGGAGGGTGATAGGGTAACGGGCATACTCCCCCATCGTCTTGAGCGAAGTTAGCAGCAGCCACAGGATAGGCGAGATGAAGATGAACGTGATCAGCAGGAACGCCACATAGAGCAGGCTGCGGCTCAACCAGCGGCTGCGGTGGGAGGTGCGTGCGGCTGCTAAGGGGCGTACCGGTCGTTCAAGCGTTGCTCCGCGCATGATTATCGTCCCTCCTGCGCGACTTCGTAGTAGACCCAATAGCGCGAGGTGGCGATGATGACCAGCGTGAGGATCAGCACCAGCACAAAGAAGATCCACGACAGCGCCACGCCATAGCCATAGCGCTGGAAGTCGAACACCTGCGAGTAGTTATAGACCATGTAGAAGTACTTTTCGCGCGGCATGTTGATCGCGCCCGACAAGCCGCTGCGCCCATAGAGCAGAATCGCCACATCGAGGATCTGGAGTGACCCGATAACGCCCAAGATCAGTT
>CAZZNG010000233.1:0-9328 GCA_964655505.1 uncultured Litorilinea sp.
TGACCTACCAGACGCCGCTGGTGGGCGATCTGGATGGCGACGGCATCCCCGAAGTCGTGATCGCCGCAAACGATGAATTCGCTGGCGGCTCTCCCACTACCGGGCGGTCTGCCCAGAACATCCACATCCTCAATGGCAGCAATGGGTCGTTGATCCGCACGATTGAGACGCCCCCCTTCAGTTGGTCGGGCAACGCGGTCTACGCCTTAGCCGACCTAGACGGCGACGGACTGGGCGAGATCGTTCTCAAGGTCGCGGGTTACACCGAGCCTGAAGATGACCGGGAGGGGCGACTCATTGCTTATAACCACGATGGAACCGAGCTATGGACCTCCGACCAGCGCTATGACTATGGCGAATCGCGCGGCGGCTTTGGCCTCAATGTGGCCGATTTCAACGGCGACGGCATCCCCGAAATCTATGTAGGCAACCAGATCTTCAATGGACAGACCGGTGTGCGCTTGGCGTCGCTCGACGCCACGGCCCCCAGCGGGTGCCCTGGCCTGGTCCTCAGTAACTGCTTCTGGGGCAACTCCGTGGCCGTTGATATGGACGGCGACGGCATCCTCGAACTGGTGGCGGGCAACGTCATCTACAAGGTGACCCTCACCAACCTCCTTGGGGAAGCCGGCAATTCGCTCGACATCTGGCGCGAAGCCGATACACCCGCCGGTATAGCTGTGGGCGACGGCTTTACCGCAATTGCCGATATCGACCTGGACGGCGACCCGGACGTAGTGGTCGTACGCAACGCGAATGGCCTGGAAGGGGGGGCGACCCAGATGTACGTCTGGGACGGTCAGACCGGTGAAATCTTGGGCAGCAGCAGCGAGTTAGCAGAGGGTGGTGGGTCGCAGCCCTTTATCGGCGATATTGACGGCGATGGCTGGCCGGATATCGTTTTCGTCACCGACCTCAGGCTGAACGCGTATCATTATGACGATGACAGCGCGACGATTGTCGAAAAATGGGCGCTGGACACATCCGACGCTTCGGGTGTGACCTCGCTGACCGTGTTCGACTTCAACAACGATGGTGCGGCCGAGCTGGTCTATCGCGATCAAGAACAGATCCGCATTATCGACGGCACCACCGCCGCCGACCTGGCAAGCCTTGGCTGTGAATCCGCCACCGGCACCGAAATGCCTGTGGTGGCCGACATCGACGGCACGGGCATGGCCCAGATCCTCGTCACGTGTAGCGACGCGGACACCAACAGCTGGCAAGGCGATGTGCGCGCCTTCACCACTGACAGCGAGCCTTGGGCCAATGCGCGGCCGGTGTGGAACCAACAGGCCTACTTCGTGTCCCATGTCAACAACGACCTGACCATCCCGTCCGACCAGTTCCCCCACTGGACAAAGTTCAGCGATGCGGGGCTGGTCTGCAGCAACGGGATCAACCGCCCGCTCAATACCTTCCTGATGCAGGTGGGCGACCTGGACATCAACACCGGCTGTCCTGTGGTCTGCCAGTCGGCAGACTTTGGCGATGCGCCCATCTCCTACGGCACGCTGCTTATCGACGACGGCGCGCGCCACAGTGTGTTGGGCTATAACACAGCCAACCATACAGCGCCGCTCATGCTGGGTTCGTTGGTCGATACCGACATCGACGGCCAACCCGGCAGCGGTGCAGATGGCGACGACAACAACACGGTGGACGATGAGGATGGCGTCACCTTCAGCGGCGCGCTGGCCCCAGGCCAAACGCTGCTCATCCCCGTGCAGGTCACCGGGAACGGCGGGCGTCTGCACGCCTGGATCGACTGGAATCAGAATGGCGTGTTCGACGATCCCAGTGAGCGGATCGCCGGGGATGTTGGCGTCACCCCAGGGGTGAACAACATCCCCGTCACCGTGCCCGCGGATGCTGTATTGGGCACAACCTATGCCCGCTTCCGCCTCAGCACGCAGTCCACCCTGGGGCCGACCGGCCCGGCGACGGGCGGCGAGGTCGAGGACTACGTCGTCACCCTGGCAGAACCGGCCTTGGCTTCCACCAAGCGCGCAGAACTGGTGAACGATGCCGATGAGTCCGGCCATGTCAGCCCCGGCGACACCCTGCGCTATACGATTATCATCACCAACAGTGGGTTGGGTGCGGCGCTCAACGCCATCTACAGCGATACGCCCGACGCCAACACCACGCTGGTGAATGGCAGCGTCACGACCACGCAAGGAAGTGTCACCACAGGCAACACCCCTGGCGATAGCAGTGTGGCCGTCGCGCTGGGCGAGATGCCAGCCAATACGTCCGTCGTCATTGTCTATGAGACGGTCATCAACAACCCGCTGCCCGCCAATGTGGTCATGGTCAGCAACCAGGGGATCATCCGCGTCGACAACCCTGGCATCCCGGATACGCCCACGGACGATCCCAACGATCCCGATCCCAACGACCCGACCGACACACCCATCAACGCCCGGCCAACGCTGCAGGCCTTCAAGCGTGATACGCTCTGGATCGACGCGGATGGTTCGGAGACACCCAGCCCAGGCGATACGCTGCTCTACACCGTGACCGTGATCAACAGCGGCAACCAAGCAGCGCCCAACACGGTCTATCAGGATACGCCCGACCCCAACACCACACTGGTGAATGGATCGGTCACCACCAGCCTGGGCACGGTCACTTCCGGCAACGGCGGCGGCGACACCGCGGTTGTCGTGGACATCGGCACGCTCAACGGCGGCGGGGCCATGACCACCATCACCTATAAGGTGGTCATCAACAACCCGGTGCCCGCGGGGGTGACCGAGGTCAAAAATCAGGGCATTGTCACCAACGACGATCCGCGCATCCCGGATATGCCCACCGACGACCCGGATGACCCGGACCCGGACGATCCGACCGAGACGCCCATCGACTCGATCCCGCGCCTGGACGCGTTCAAGCGGGATGTGCTGTGGGTCGATGCCGACAACAACGGCGTGCCCAGCCCTGGCGACACGCTGCAATACCAGATCACGCTCATCAACAGCGGCAACCAGGATGCCTCCGGCGTGGTCTACCAAGATGCAATCGATGCCAACACCACCTTGGTGGGGGGCAGCATCACCACGTCCAGCGGGACGGTTGAGTCTGGCGATAGCTCGCCCATCGTCGTCAACGTCGGCACCATCGCGGGTCAGGGCGGCCAGGTGTTGATCACCTACAACGTGATCATCAACAATCCGCTGCCTGTGGGGGTGACCCAGGTCAGCAACCAAGGCATTGTCACCAACGACGATCCGCGCATCCCGGATAAGCCCACCGACGACCCGGACGACCCGGACCCGGATGACCCGACCGACACGATTGTCACAGCCCAGCCGAAGCTCGACGCGTCCAAGCGTGCGACGCTGCTGGTGGACGCAGACGGCAACGGCGCGCCTAGCCCTGGCGATACGCTGCTCTACAACATCACGCTCATCAACAGCGGCAACCAGGCAACCACCGGCTTGGTCTATGACGACACCCCCGACCCGTACACGACGTTGGTGGCCGGTTCGGTCGCCAGCAATGTGGGCACGGTGACACAGGGCAACAACAGTGGAGACACGAGCATCCGCGTCGAGATCGGCGAGTTGGCAGGCGGCGGCGCAGCGGTTCACATCAGCTATCATGTTGTCATCGATGCGCAACTGCCCGCGGATGTGACGCAAGTGAGCAACCAGGGCATTGCCCGCAGCAGCGATCCAAAGCTGCCGGACACGCCGACCGACGACCCCGACGATCCGGAGATCGACGACCCGACAGACGTACCGGTCGTGGCCGCGCCGCTGATTGACGTGTACAAGAAAGCCAGCCTGCTGGTGGATGCCGACAACAACGGCATGCCCAGCCCCGGCGATACGCTGCTCTACAATATCACCGTCCACAACGACGGCAACCAGACTGCCGCCGCTGTTGTCTATGACGACACGCCCGACGCCAACACAGCGTTGGTCGCTGGCTCGGTTTCGTCCAACCGCGGCACGATTGAGAGCGGCAACGGCGCGGGCCACACCAGCGTGCGCGTCAACATCGGCGAACTGCCCGCCGGGGCCCAGGCGCAGATCAGCTACCGCGTCACGATCAACAGCCCGCTGCCCCCGCAGGTGGTTCAGGTGAGCAACCAGGGGATCACCAGCGGCGGCAACTTCAACAATGTGCCGAGCGATGACCCCGACACACCGGGTCTGCCCAAAGACCCAACCGATGTGACGGTCGTAGCCGCGCCGGTGCTGGACGCGCATAAACGCGCCAGCCTGCTGGTGGATGCGGACGACAACGGCATGCCCAATTCTGGCGATACGCTGCTCTACAACGTCACCATCATCAACAGCGGCAACACGGCAGCCACAGGAGTCGTCTACGAAGACACGCCCGATCCCAACACCACGATTGTGCCGGGTTCCGTGCGGGCTACTTGGGGCACCATCACAAGCGGCAATGCAGCAGGCGATACAACGATCAACATCGATGTAGGGGAAATTCCTGCCGACGCCGAACTGCAGATTAGCTATCAGGTGGTGATCAAGGAGAACCTGCCGGATACCGTTACAGAGATTGTCAACCAGGGCATTGTCCACAACACCAACAGCGTTCTGCCCTGTCCGGAGGAAGCGCGTATCTTGGACGGCGAAGCCATTAACTGCCCGGCGCTGCCAACCAACGATCCGACGACCGCGGCGGCCGGTGACCCGACCGTTGTCGTGCTCGACCGCGATCCGACAGCGGAAGACCCGATCGCGCAGCCGCCTATGCCGCGTTCGATCTTCCTGCCGCACGTCAACCACTCGTCTGAGCGGTAAGCAGCCAGCGGCAGCGCCGCCCATCTATAATGAACAAACCAGCCCTGCGACGCAGGGCTGGTTTGTTTTTGTCACCTGATCTTGTCACATGAACCGCTCGACGTGCACGCAACGACGACTAGCCGGTCTGCAGAAAACTCCCCTCGCGCTGCAAACGCTCTTTGACGCGCTTAAACTCGCTCGACCCATCGTCCTCCCAATGCTCATACGCGATGCCGGGGATGGCTCCTTCCTCCTTGCCGGTCAGGGCTTGGACGTTGGGATTGCCCCAACTGTAGGCTTTAGCGCCGCCGGGCAGATGCAAGACGCCGATGAATTCGGGCGGGGGAATCGGCTGCCGCGCCGCGGCACGCGCCAGGGCTTCCTCGTCCACTTCGACGCCCAGGCCCGGCGCTTCGGGAACGGGTGAAAAGCCGCCCACCACCGGGATCTTGGTCGTCGTGATGTCCTCGTCATACTGGTCATCCAGCGTGATGGTGTGGGCCGACGCGGTGGGCAGCACAGCCGCCATGTGCAGGGTCAACGCCTTCATCAGCGTATTGCCCGACTGCTGGATCAAGGTCTGGATATTGGCGCGGCCGTAAGCGAAGCCTGAAATCAGCGTGCGCCCGATCGCGCCGCCGATCATGTAGATGTCTGCTACCCCCTGCATCACCTCTTGGATGCCGCCCAGCGGGGGCACATGCATGATCAAGGGCAGGCGCGTTCGTTCGCGCAGCCTGCGCCAGCCGTCAATATCGGTCCACGGCAGCGGGTCCTCGATGAAGCCCACGATGGGATGGTTGCGCTCCAACTCATTGATGATGGGCAGGACCGTCGCCAGCGTGCGGTTGTGGTTGAAGTCCCAGTGGATTTTGAATCCTGGCGGCGCGACAGCTTCCGCTGCCCGCGTCTGCTCGATCACGTCATAGCGCGCGTCGCTGTGCATCTTGAAGATGGTATAGCCCTGCGCTGCCGCGCGCTGGATCTCCTCGGCAAAGACATCGGGCGGACAGGGCCGCGTCCAGGCTGCGGTCGAAACGCGGTCGCGCACCTTCTGGCCCATGAGCTTATAGACGGGCGCCTTCAGATACTTGCCCATGAGGTCGTAGAGCGCCATGCCCAGCGCCAGGTGGAAGTCATTGTGGAGGAAGTCAAAGGGGCTGCGCCCGATGAGCGCGTCAATCTGCGCCTGTGCAACTGGGTTGGGGTTGTCCTCATACGCGCCATAGCCGGTCAGCCCTTGGTCCGAGTGGACCTTGATCACGATATGCTGGTCGATGTCATACATACGCATCCGACCGGCATGGTTGTCATAGCGGCGGGCCAGCGGCATGGCAATGGGGATCTGTTCGATGGCAGTGATCTTCATGGGACGGCTCCTTGTCAGCTAGGTGTTTTTATACTGCATGGTGGATGGATATGGTGAATGGATGATTTTTGGGGGTTGACGGCAGGCAGCGCGGCGCGATAATGGCGTTGTTCGCCCGCTCCACGCTCTTATTCCCTACCCATCTACCCAAGGAGGCATACGGTGACAACCCCAGCAAACCTGATTGCCCCATACGGCGGCGAGTTGGTCAACCTGTTGGTGGACAAAGAGCAACAACTCGAGCTCAAGGAGTATGCCACGCGTCTACCGTCGATCCGGCTTTCGATGCGCACGATCTGTGATCTGGAACTGCTGGCGGTCGGCGCATTCTCGCCGCTCGACCGCTTCATGGGCCAAGACGATTACGAGCACACGCTCGCAGAGATGCGCCTAGCCAGCGGTCACCTCTTCCCGATCCCCATCACGCTGCCGGTCGAGCCAAGCCCAGAGCTTCATCTCGACCAGGAAGTGGCGCTGCGCGACCTCAAGAACAACCTACTGGCAGTGATGACGATCCAGGAGATCTATGCGTGGGATTTGGAGGAGACGGCGCGTCAGGTCTTCGGCAGCACCGACCTGCGCCACCCCTTGATCTCGGAAATGCACCGGTTGGGCAAGCTCCATCTATCGGGGCCTTTGCGTGTCATCCAGTTGCCGCCCCACCACGATTTTCGCCATCTGCGCCTGACACCCGCAGAGACGCGCGCACGGCTGCAGGCGCTCGGCCACGCCAATGTCGTCGCCTTTCAAACACGCAACCCGCTGCACCGGGTACACGAAGAACTGACCAAGCGCGCCGTGCAAGAGGTGGATGGTTCGCTGCTGCTGCATCCGGTGGTCGGGATGACCAAGCCGGGTGACGTGGATCATTATACACGCGTGCGCACCTATCGCACGCTGACCGAACACTATTATGACCCGAATCGCGTGGTTCTGGCGCTGCTGCCCCTGGCGATGCGCATGGCCGGCCCGCGCGAAGCCGTATGGCACATGCTCATTCGCCGCAACTTTGGCGCGAACCACCTCATTGTGGGTCGGGACCACGCGGGGCCGGGCAACGATTCAACCGGCAAGCCGTTCTACGGCCCCTATGAGTCGCAGGAGACGGCAGAGAAATACAGCAAAGAGCTTGGCGTGACGGTGATCCCCTTCAAGCAGTTGGTCTATCTGCCGGACGAAGACCGCTACGAAGAGGTGACGCGGGTCGAGCAAGCGGCGCGCATCGCCGCCATCTCCGGCACGCAAGTACGCGAGGAGTATCTGCACAACGGCAAGAAACTGCCCGATTGGTTTACGCGGCCAGAGGTGGCGGATATCCTGGCCGATAGTTACCCGCCGCGCCACAAACAGGGCTTGTGCATCTGGTTTACGGGGCTGAGCGGCGCGGGCAAGTCCACCACATCGGAAGTGCTGACGGTGCTGCTCCAGCAGCATGGACGTCAGATCACCCTACTGGACGGCGATGTAGTCCGCACGCATCTATCGCACGGCTTGGGCTTTAGCAAAGAAGACCGCGACATCAATATCCGGCGCATCGGCTTCGTGGCGTCCGAAATCGTGCGCCACGGCGGCGTGGTGGTGTGCGCCACCGTCAGCCCCTATCGCGTGGCGCGCAACGACGTGCGCAACATGGTCGGCAGCGACCACTTTGTCGAAATTTATGTCAACACCCCGCTGGAGGTATGCGAACAGCGCGATGTAAAAGGGATGTACGCCATGGCGCGGCGCGGCGAGCTCGAAGGATTCACCGGCATCGACGACCCGTATGAGCCGCCGCTGCATCCGGAGCTTACGCTGGAGACGATTTACCACTCGGCGGAAGAAAATGCCCAGCTGATTGTGGACTATCTGGTTGCGCAGGGATTCCTGCGCGATTGAGACGTAGATGGTCACGGCAGGGATCTTCCCGGTAGCCGGATGATGGTTAAGAAATGAATGGGGGTATCCGGTTTGCGGTGCAGGCTCAAGCCTACGCCTAGCGGTGGGAAACGTGCTCATGAACGTTTTCTCTGGTGAACAGGCTTCAGCCTGTTTCCCACCACTAGCCTGGGGATTCGATCCCCAGGCGACCAACGATTACCTTCCCGGACGCTTCGAGCGTCCGGGAAGATCCGCCTTCCGGATCGATTTTGCCAGCGATCCTGATTCCCCCATTAATGCATCATTCCCCAGGGGCGTTTAGCCTTTGCGCACGAGCTTCCGGAAGCTGGGAACCAAGCGCGGCGGGTCCAACAGCCGCCCGTATACGCTCCACGATACCTCGCCCACGTAGAGGTCGCCGTGCGAATCGGCAACGATCCCGTGCGGCGCGGTGAACTGGCCCTCGCCTTCGCCCGCGTGCGCGCCGCCAAGCCGCGCCAGCTGCTTGCCCGTCAGGTCGTGAATGGTTACACATGCGCCCAAGTTCGGGAAGTCGGCAGTCAATGTATTTTGGTTGCACAGTTGCGCGATGTAGGCGCGGTCGCCCGCAATGTACAGCCCGCAGGGGCGAAAGAGGTTGTTCCACTGCATCAGGTAGTTGCCTTCGCTGTCGAAAACCTGCACGCGATGGTTCTCGCGGTCGGCCACATAGACCTTGCCCTCGGCGTCGGTGCAGACGCTGTGCGGCAGATAGAACTGCCCTGGCTCGACACCGGAGCTACCCCAAGAGAGGATATGTTCTCCATCCGGCGTGTATTTATGCACCCTGGCGTTGCCGTAGCCGTCCGAGATATAGAGCGCGCCGCTTTTTGGGTCGCGCGCCAGTTTGGTGGGCCGGTTGAACGGTTTGCCGCTCATACGCGGCGATTCTTTGCCGCGTTCGCCGATCTGCGAAAGCAGTTTGCCCTGCAGCGTAAATCGCCCGATCCAGTTGCCGTCATCGTCCACCGTATAGATGACCTGCCCGTGGTCTTCATCGGGCACAATGGTCAAACCGTGCGGGCGGGTAAACAGCCCCTCGCCCCACGACGTGACGAATGTGCCGTCACGCTCGAAGACCATCACCGGATGCTCACCCCGGTTAAAGACATAGACGCGATCGTGCGCGTCCACCACCACATCGACCACCTCGCGAAAGGTCCACCCGTCGGGCAGCTTCGCCCAATTTAGATCATCTTCATAGGTGTACTCACCACTGCCAAGAATCGCCACGTTCATCTCCGTCTAGGTTGGGGTTGGCACAGAAATCAAACAGCAGGGGTGCAGCGTGCTGCACCCC
>CAZZNG010000234.1:0-9315 GCA_964655505.1 uncultured Litorilinea sp.
TTTCATGGAGAGTTCTCCTTATTGTTATTGTCTCTTATCGTAATGACAAAATGTAAGACCCAAGTCGCAGAAGCTATCGATGTCAGCAGTCCGGCTTTGCTCCGGGACAAAGCCGGACTGCACCAGTCATGCTTACCGGTTCTGCACGACGCTTATGTGTCCCCGCGCAGACGGTTCTCCTGCTCGCGCAGCCGCTGCTCTTGCTCGCGCAGTTCCGGCGTAAGGGCATCGCCAAAGTCATCGGCCTCGAAGACGGGGCGCAACTCTAACTGCCCCTCTCGGAACGGGCTGCGCTTGGCCCATTCAATGGCTTCATCCATTGACTTGACCTGCCACATCCAGAAACCGGCTACGAGTTCTTTGGCCTCGGTGAATGGCCCATCAACGACCTTGCGCTCCTTGCCGTCGAAATAGATGCGAACCCCTTTTGAGCTTGGATGCAGTCCTTCACCGGCGAGCATCACCCCTGCTTTGACCAACTCTTCGTTAAAGGCGCCCATTTCAGCGAATTCTTCTGTGGTGGGCATCACGCCTGCTTCGCTCTCATTGCTGGCTTTGACAAAAACCATGACTTTCACTGTTGCATCTCCTTCTGACTGGCTGCCGCAGCATTTCTGCGGCAATGGTTTGATTAGGGGGGCGATTCGGTGTCATGTCGCCATGTATGCTGCCCCTCTACCTATACGTCGAACGGCACAGACCGGAATTCGACACGAATTTTTCCAATTTTCCACCAATTTGAAAATTCATGCCGACGCGCCCAAGAAGCGGTGTCTAATTCTTGAGGGCAACCAGGCCACAATGCCTGTTCGCTAGACAGGTGTGCACAGTCCGTCTGGGTTTCTCACATCTTCGTGTTTGGTGCAGTGCAGGACACGGGCTGCGTCCAGGGGGATTCTGACACCGGACGGAGGGGAATAAAAGTGGTGGTGTTGGGCATCACGCCAGCGGCGGCAGCAGTGGCCCGCTGGTGCGTATCGAATAGCCCTCCCAGAAGATTATGGAGCAAGCAGCCGAAACTTTACGTATAGATTCAGACAATTCGCTGCAATTGGCGCCGCGCATCCTATTGACAACAATGCTATGCTGGATGAAACAACTAGCATTCCCCATCTTCTACCCGTCACATCAACATGCGTATTCCGGGCCGCAGGGTGCACCGGATTAGTTTGCTCTCCATACCACGTTCATCCAGCAGTATTTAACCAACAACTTGCAGCATAAAGGAGAAACTCTCATGCAGCGGAATCCCATGACGCGCAGGAAATTTCTGCAGGGTCTAGGTGTTACCGGTCTGGCTGTCGTCGGTGCACAGGTGATGGCTGCTTGTACTGTCCCGGCGCCGACGACCGGTGACGCGACACCTGCCCAGGATGCCGCCGCGGCTCCTGCGGCTACGGATGTAACGCTACGCGTACAGATCCCCCCGGCCTCGGCAGCCATGCCCACAATTCTGGGCGAGCGCTTCCAAGATGACACCGGCATTGAAGTGGCTATCGAAGAAACCATCTACGGCGAAGTAGAAACCAAGACCCAGACCGGTTTCATCTCCGGCACCCTGCAGGATATCGTCTACGGCCATCACCGCTGGCTCTTTATCAACTATCAAAAGGGTATCTACATGGAGATCGACGACATGCTGGCGTCGGATCCGCCGGAGGATTACGACGACATCTATCCCAGCATCATGGCCGGCAATTCGGTCGAGGGCAAGAACTTCTCCTTCCCCGAAGTTGTGCATCCAGGCAGCAACATCTCTGTCAACTACAACATTACCCTGCTGGAAGAAAAGGGGCTTCCGCTGCCGCAAGAAGGGTGGACCATGGCTGACTGGGCCGAACTGGCAAGGGCTGCGGCGGATCCGGACAATGGCATCTTCGGCCTCAGCTTTGACTCCATGAGCACGATCCACTACTACACCAATGTCTCCCGCTCATGGGGCAGCCCGGACAGCACCGAATCGTGGGTGATGAACGCAGAAGGCACCGAACTGCTCTACGACACGCCGATCCACGAAGAAGTCACGGCGTGGTACACCGACCTATTAGAGAGCCGTGTGGCCCCGCGCCAGGGGGACTATGTGCAAGACACAGCCGCAAGCCTCTTTGTGGCCGGACTCAACGCCACCCATGCCAGCGTCCTGCACAATACCGTCGCCTTCCCGATCCAAATTGGCGATGCCTTTGAGATCGGCGCGATCTTGCTCCCTGTCGGCCCCGAAGGTCGCCAAGGGACCGGCTACGAAGGCAACCAGTTTATGATCAACGCCAATTCTGACCATCCGGAAGAAGCTTGGGAACTGATGAAGCTTTACAGTTCGGGCGAAGCGGGCGTTCTCATGGTAACGGAAGGGCACCTCCAACCCAACGGTCACCGATCAGCCTGGACCCATCCAGATGTGGTGGCAGTCAACCATATGTTGGGCGTCGCCGCGACCTTGCTGGATGCGGGCATTGAACCCTTCCCCAAACCGGCCAATACCCGATACACCGAGGCCAACAACACCTTCATGAGTGAGATCAATCTGATTTGGGAAGGCCAGAGGAGCTATGCCGAGCACGCGCCGGTGATTGTCGAAAAGGTCAATGAAATCTTGAGCCTGCCCATTCCTGAATAAGCGCTGGGATCGATTGTGGCGGGAGTCAGGGACGTTGAGGGGACGCAGGCAGCAATCAAGATACGAATGCCTCTGTCTTGACGGCAATAAGGCCAGTGGCCGCGGGGATGCACAGCCCGCGGCCACTGGCACAACCTGTGTCGATCACAAGCACACGCCAAAGCTTAACGCCGCCAGTCCAGCGCAACCCCAGTATAGGTCTCCGGCTCGTTCAGCAGCCCCTCATACGCCTGCTTAATCGCCTGCGGCGGCAGCCGGTGGGAGATCAGCGGCTCAATGTGCAGTTTGCCCTGGCGCACCCACTCGAAGATGGTCTCTTGCTTGGTATACTGCGACATCTGGTTGCCAATCACCGGATAGATCGGCATACACCACTCCAGCGCGCCGCGCACGGTAATCATGCGTAAATGCACATCGGAGAAAAACGCGGTCAGGTTGCCTTCCACCGGCACGCGCGGCGAACCGAGCAGCACCAACTGGCCGAATCGCGCCGTTGTCTGCACGGCTTGCATCACCACCGCGCTGTGGCCCACGGCATCCACCGCAATCTCCGCACCCAGCCCCTTTGTCATCTCCATGACGGCAGCATGGGCCTCGTCCGGGCTGCCGCCCACGGTGAATTCGATCCCGCAGCGCCGCGCCAACTCGCGGCGCGATGCAACCGGGTCCACGCCAATCACGCGGCAGCCGCGCAGCGCAAACGCCTGCGCCGCCAGATTACCCACCATGCCCAAACCGTAGACCACCACCCAGGGCGCGCCGCGGATCTCGCTGACGATGATGCTGGTGAGCGCGACCCCTGCCATGCGCGTCGCGGCAGCAGTAATCACGTCCATCTCGTCTGGCACAGGAATCACCAGGCGTTCCTGCGAGAAGGTCACCATCGATCCGTGATTGCCATAAGTAAAGACCCGCTCCCCCACTTTGGCGCGCGTGACCCGTTCGCCAATGGCGCGCACAATGCCAACATTGGCATAGCCCGAGCGCCAGGGATAGGTACACCACTGGTCCGGCACAAAGACGCGCGGCTCGCGCCCCGTATAGTTGGCAAGTTCCGTGCCCGCGCTGATAAAGGTCGCTTCCGTTTCGATCAGAAGTTGATCAGGCTTGAGCCGGCTCGGATCGAGTTCGCGACATTGCAATTCAACCTCGTGTTGACCCGTTACAACGACTTCCTGAATGTTCATTCCTTACTCCTGGGCTGTTGCTCGCACTGATGTCGAGCCGGTGCATGGTCAAACAGAAGATGGCAGCCACTCGGAAATAGCGCCGGGTGGCATCATACACGATTTTTCATTGCACAAGCCAGTATGCTATGCTTGTGCGTCCGTCAACCGTCCATTACCCAATCGCCTGCGTCCTGCTTGCCAGCGGCACGGCGCACACTCATCACACCGCGCCGACAATACGGCGCACACTTACCGTCAAGAGGATTCCCATGCGGCTCTTCTGGGCAATCGTCACGCTCTCGCTGCGCCGCCATCTGACCTATCGCGCGGCAACATGGGCCGGGCTTGCCACCAACGTCTTCTTTGGCCTGCTGCGTGCAGTCGTCATGGTGGCGCTCTTTGCGGGCGAAGGCATGGTTGCGGGCATGACGCTGCAAGACGCCATTACCTTCACCGGCCTCTCCCAAGCAGTCATTGCCTACTTGTCGATTTTCGGCTGGTACGAGGTCATGAACTCGGTTTACACCGGCGAAGTGGCTGTCGATCTCCTGCGCCCGCTGGGCTATTTTCGCTTTTGGCTGGCTGTGGACCTGGGCCGCGCGTTGGTCGCCCTGGTCTTGCGTGGCGCCTCGGTCATGCTCATCTACGCGCTTTTCGTCGACATTGCCGTGCCGTCCCATCCGACACAGTGGCTTGCCCTGGCTGTCGCCATTTTGCTCAGTTGGCTGGTCAGCTTTACCTACCGCTTTCTCGTCAACTTGTCCGCCTTTTGGACGCCCAACGCCGCGGGCATTGGCCGCGCCGCCTTTGGCATCACCTGGGTGCTGTCGGGCTTCTACATGCCCCTACGCATCTACCCGGAATGGTTTCAGGCTCTGTGCCGCATGACTCCCTTTCCGTCGATGGTCAACATCCCCGTAGAGGTCTTTCTCGGCCTCGTTTCCGGCCCCGATCTCCTGCTGGCGCTGCTCAACCAACTGCTTTGGGCTGTCGCCCTCATGCTGCTCTCCCACTTCATCTTGCGGCGCGGTGTCCACCGTTTGGTCATTCAGGGAGGCTGATATGAGTTTGTCTGCACTGCGCCGCAACGCCGACCTCTACCGCCGTCTGCTTGGCGTACAGATTCAGAGCCAAGCCCAATACCGCGTTGCCTTCTGGGTCGATGTTCTGACCACAGCCGTCTTCAACGGGTCAGCCTTTGTATCGCTGGCGCTAGTCTTTACCCGTTTTGAGCATCTCGGCGGCTGGCGGTTGGGTGAAGTGGCCTTCCTCTATGGCCTGGTCGAATGTTCCTTCGGCCTGATGGATATGATCTTCAGCGGTTTCGACCCGCGCGACTTCGGCCAGCGCGTGCGCCGCGGCAGTTTTGATCAAATGCTGGTACGGCCAGTCAATATCACGTTGCAAGTGTTGGGGTCTGCCTTCCACCTGCGCCGGTTGGGGCGCATGGGCCAGGGCATCGTCGTCTTTATCATCGCGCTCAACCTGGTGCAGATTCAATGGACATGGGGCAAAACGCTCTACTTGCCGTTGGTCATCGCGGGCATGGTGCTCTTTTTCGGCGGCCTCTTCATCGCGGGGGCCACCATCAGCTTCTGGACAATTGACTCGATTGAGATCGTCAACGTCTTTACCTATGGAACCAGCGAGATGATCGCCTATCCCATGCACATCTACCCGCGTTGGCTGCGCACCTTTTTCACCTTTATCCTGCCCGCGTCGCTGCTCAACTACTACCCGGCCCTCTACTTTCTCGACCGGCCCGATCCCTTTGGCTTGCCGCCCATCCTGCGCTTTCTGTCCCCGTTGGCCGGGCTGTTGGTCATCCTGGCTGCGCTCGCCTTTTGGCGCTTCGGCCTGCGCCACTATCAAAGCACAGGCACCTAGACAAACTCATGAACACCAACCGCATCGAAGTCAGCCACCTCACCAAGCACTTTCAGGTGAACCAGCGCAGTTCTGGTCGCTGGAGCGGCCTGCGCGATCTCTTCGTGCGCCGCCGCCGCACCGTGGCCGCGGTAGACGACATCTCCTTTTCAATCGACCCCGGCGAACTGGTCGGCTATCTTGGCCCCAATGGCGCGGGCAAATCCACCACCATCAAAATGCTGACCGGCCTCTTAGTGCCCACCAGCGGCTCGCTTCGAGTCAACGGCTTCGTGCCCTGGCGCGAGCGCACACGCTACGTGGCAACCATCGGCGCGGTCTTCGGCCAGCGCACCACCCTTTGGTGGGATCTGCCCGTGATCGACTCCTTCAAGCTCCTCGAACACATCTACCAAATCCCGCGCGACCGCTTCAAGCAGAACCTCGCCGCGTTTCGGGACCTGCTCGAACTCGACCCCTTCATCGACGCGCCGGTGCGCTCCCTCTCCCTGGGCCAGCGGATGCGTGCCGACCTCTGCGCGGCCATGCTCCACGACCCGCAGTTGCTCTTTCTGGACGAACCCACCATTGGCCTGGACGTGGTCGCCAAAGAGCGTATCCGCGGCTTCATCGAGCATATCAACCGCGAACGGGGCGTGACCGTGCTGCTGACGACCCACGACCTGCAGGATGTCGAAAAACTCTGCGCGCGCGTACTTATTATTGATCAGGGCAAACTGCTCTTCGACGGCGGGCTGCACGACCTGCTCGACCGCTTCGGCGCGCGCCGCGAGCTAGTTGTCGAATTTGCCGAGCCGTATAATGATGTGTCGGTTGACGGCGCGACCGTGGTCGAACACGCGGGCCTGCGCGCCACCTACGCATTTGAACGCGCCCAAGTCTCCGCCTCCACCTTGATCGGGCGCATCTCTGCCGCCTACCGCATCCAAGATCTCAGCGTGCGCGAGCCGGAGATCGAAGCCACCATCCGGCGCATCTACCAAGAACGGCTCTTGGACCCGGCCCAATCACCCGCGCCCGCGACACCGTCTACCTGATCGATACTGTGTGATCGATACCGTGTGATCGATACCGTCTGCATGGCCCATTCGTTTCATACCCTTCACATCCATCCGATCAACTCCCCAACAAAAGGAGCGTGCCGTGAAGATCACCGATGTCCGTACAATCTATGTGGATCGCTACCTATTCGTCCAAGTCCACACCGATGAAGGTATCGTCGGCCTGGGCGAGTCTGGCGCGTGGGGCTTTCTCGAAGCGTCGGGCGCAGCCGTCGAAACCTTCAAGCGCTACTTAATCGGCCAAGACCCGCTGCGTATCGAACATCACTGGCAGTATATGTATCGCTGGACCCATTTCCGCGGGGCCGCGGTCATGGGCGCGCTCAGTGCCATCGACATTGCCCTGTGGGACATCATGGGCAAGTACTTCGGTGTGCCCTGCTATCAACTGATGGGCGGCAAGACGCGCGACAAAGCCCGCGTCTACTACCATGTCTTTGGCGACACCAAAGAGAAGCTCATCCAAGGCTGTCGCGATGCGCGCGCCCAGGGCTTCACCGCGGTCGGCCACCTCACCCCCTTCCTCGACGAACCGCGCGATGTGCCCTACTTCAAGACCCACGTCGACAAAATGGAAGATGCCATCGAAACCGTGGCCCAGTACCGCGAGGCTGTTGGCAAGGACGTTGACCTCTGCATCGAAATTCATCGCCGCCTGACCCCTGCCGAGGCGATCGTCCTCGCCCGCGGCATCGAGCCGTATCACCCCTTCTTCTACGAAGACCCCATCTTGCCCGACAACTTCGATGCCATGGGCCTAGTCGCCCAGCACATCGAGATCCCCATCGCCACCGGCGAACGGCTGCACACCATCTACGAGTTCGAGGCGCTTTTGCGCCGCGGCGCGGTGCAGTATGTGCGGCCCGATGTCTGCCTCGCCGGGGGGCTGACCGGCAGCAAGAAGATCGCGGCCCTAGCCGAGGCCCACCACGTCCAAGTCGTGCCCCACAACCCGCTTAGCCCGGTCAGCACAGCCGCGTGCGTGCAGCTTGCCGCGTGCATCCCCAACTTTGCGCTGCAAGAGTACCCCATCGGCGAAAACGAGCCGCCCAAGAGCGAGATCGTCAAGGGCGCGCTCCAGCTCGAAAACGGCTTTCTTATCGTCCCCGACGCGCCGGGCATCGGCATCGAACTGGCCGAAGACGCGGCCGAACGCCATCCCTACAAACCGCGGCCCGTGCATACGCGCCTGCATATGGATGGCTCCGTCGTGGATCAGTAAACACTTCCTAGCCATTCTGTGGCTAGAGGTGGAAAATATGCTCGTGCATGTTTGCTCTGGTGGACAGGCATGGACGCGCTCACCAGCCAAACCTTCCCGGAAGCTCGGAGCTTCCGGGAAGATCATGGGTACAATCGCTTACGGGGTCAGGACTGGCAGTGCGACAGGGAAAAACCGCTTGCGCAACTTGGCGTAGGTGCTGGCAAAGTGGGGCCAGAATGGGCTTTCCGTGCCCGCGGGCCGCGCTTGCGCCAGTGCAGCCCGGAAACTCTCGGCATTGTCCTCGAACGCGGGCATCTCCACATAGCAGCGCCCCACCTCGAACAGCGTGTGCGCATCGCTGCCCGCGGTGATCAGCTTGCCGTGTTGGGCTGCCAGCGCAGCCGCGGCCTCATTGTCCGCCTTGCGCACACAGCGCGCATTGCGCACTTCCAGCGCATCCACCTGGTCGATGATCGCCAGCACATTTTCCAGCCCCATAGCCGAATTACGCAGCGTATCGAGCGGATGGGGAATGCTGATCACCGCGCCTTGATCGCGCAGGCGCGCGATCGTCTCTTGCGGCGACAGGCCGCGCGGCACTTCCTCGCGCACAAAATAGGCGATGATCTCACCGTGGGTGGTCTTGATCTCCTCGCCCACTATCACCAAGTCGGGGGCCAGGGCCTTGGCGGCCAGCGCGCCAGCCAAATTGTTGTGTTCGGTCACCGCGATCTTATCAAGCCCGCGCGCCCGCGCCTGGGCAATCAAACGAGACGGCTCGGTCAGACAATCCCGGCTGTAGATAGTGTGTGAATGGAGATCGACTTTCCACATGCTTGCGGCTCACCTCTCAATGCGCTGCTCATCTTCTTGGCTTGATGCCCAGACGGATTGTATCATTCTCTCTCATGAGCAAAGAATTACGTGGCTCCTCTGTCAAACGTCCGTCCATTCCCGCGCCGCTGCGCGTGCTGGGCGAATGCACGCCAACCGCAGAGATCCTGCGCAGCGCGGCAGAAGCCGGGCTGCCCGTCACCTTCACCCAAGCGCCGCGCGCCGCATCGGGCGATCCGGTGGACGAAGCAGCCATCGATCCAGCCCTGCATCGCGCAGCAGACGCGCCATCACAGCCATCATCACAACCACCGTCACAGCCACCGTCAAAGCCACCGTCACAGCCACCATCGCCGCCGCCGCCCGGAGTGGGCTACGCCGGTATGTCGCCCAGCCAGCGGGAGCACTTCCTGCGCTGGGCCGCGGACCCCACCGCGCCCGCTGCGCCCGCCTACCAGCAGCTCTATGTCGCCAACCTGGAGCCTTATCTGCTGGAGAGCGCCGCGGCGCAGAAGTCGCCGGCCTCGCGCCGTTCGGGCTGGG
>CAZZNG010000235.1:0-9212 GCA_964655505.1 uncultured Litorilinea sp.
GTCATCGCTTTCGGTTTCCATCGTCTACCACTCTAAACGTGGCAACTTGAGTTAGAGTAATAGCTTGAGCCTTTTGTTCTGCTTCCACGAAGAAACGATAGGCCTTCTTTGCCTTATCATGTCGGGGGGACATTATCAGCATCCTTCTATTGCATAATGTTAAAGTTGGAGAGAAGGTTTACTGGCTCATTTAGCTTAACTTTGAGACTGAGCAGATAAATTCAGAGATCAGCGCGTCCATGCTGGTGGGGGGATCGGCCATGAGCGCGGTGACAATGGTTTGTTGGCGGTCGCGGGCGGCTTGGCTCAGGTATTCGAGCGGCGAGCGCCCGGCGACGCGCGCCAGCAGGCAGGCCAGCGTGTGGCGCACGGCATAGGCTTCTAGCTCATCGCCCCAGGCTTGCCCCGCGGCGCGGTCAATGTAGGTGGCCCAGTAATGATGGGCGGCATCGACAAAATCGGCGCGCTGTTCGGGCAGGTGATGGGCCTTGCTCAAGAGATGGGTGAACGAGAAGCCGAGATCGAAAGCCGGGTCGCCCCAGTGGATCACTTCATGGTCGAGCAAGATCAAGCGCCCTTCATGCACCAGGACATTCTTGGGGCTGTAGTCGCCGTGAACCAGGGTGCGCGTGCGGGCGCGCGTGGCTTCGATCAAGCCGGTTAGAAAGGCGCGCGCGGCCGGGACTTGCTGCGCGGTGTAGCCGTAGTACGGCTCCAGGCGCAGCGATTCGAAGAAACTGCGGTCAGCAAAGACGGGCTGCACCGCGTCACGTTGGCTGTAGGCGTTGGCGTGGATTGTTGCCAGCAGCCGCGCAAACTGGGTGACGTGGTCTTGATCCAACTGCCCGGCCAGCAGCATCGTTTTCCAGTTGGCGTGAGGGTCGGGCACGGCTTGCATGGCGATTAGGTGCGCGCTGTGATCTTCAAAGACAAGCGGCGTGGTGGTCTGGGGTGGGGCCAACCGGCTCAACCAGCGCAGCCCCAATGCCTCGCGGTGTACGCGTTCGGGGCTGCTGAACCAATCGACCGGCACACGCAGTTTGGCGAGCGCCTGCTTCATGACCCAGGTTTCGCCGCTGGGCCGCCGCACCCATACGGTGCGGTTGGAGACGCCCCCTGACAACCGGCGGATCTCCGGCGTCTCGTCGGGCGCGATGCGTCCTGTCTCGCGCAAATAGGCCAGCAGCGCAGAGGGCTGTTCAATGTCCAGGTCTTGCCAGGTAGACGAGTGGGTGGTCATCATGCGTGGGTGTGTAGGCGACAGTTGGCTTGATCGAGCACAGACGGGTTAACCACGTTGTCGGGAACCTGCCCAGAGAGCGCCTGCACTACATGGCGTGCCGCTCTTGTCGCTAGATCGATCAAAGCCGGTTCGGAATAGAAAGCCGCGTGGGGCGTAGCGATCACGTTGCCGAGGGAGAGCAGTGGATGGTCGGGCGGCGGCGGTTCGCTGCTCAATACGTCGAGCGCGGCCCCCGCGATCCAGCCTTCGGTTAGGGCTTGATACAAAGCGGCTTCGTCCACCACCGCGCCGCGCGCGGTATTGATCAGGTAGGCTGTGGGCTTCATGCGGCGCAAGGCCGCGGCATCGAGCAGCCCGCGTGTGGACTCGGTCAGCGGCACATGCAGCGACACATAGTCTGCCTCGGCGAGCAACTCATTGAGGTCTGTGGTGGCGCGGCCCCAGGGAGACAGGGCATCGGGCGCGAGCCGCGGGGTATAGGCAATGACCTTCATGCCCAGGCTGCGCGCTTTGGCCGCGACGGTGCGCGCGATGTTGCCGTAGCCCACCAGCCCCAGCGTCTGCTGCGAGAGGCGCGGCATCCCTACGGCGCTATGCAAGTTCCACTCGCCGTGGCGGGTGGCGTTGACAAAGGGGACGAGGCGGCGGGCGCAGGCGAAGATCAGGGCCAGCGTATGCTCTGCCACTTCCTCCAGGCAGAAATCGGGCACGTTGGTGACGACAATGCCAAGCTCGGTGGCGCGGTCGACGGGAATGTTGTCCAGGCCAATGCCGTAACGGCTAACGATGCGGCAGCGCGGCGCGCTGTCCAGCGCAGCGGGGGGGATCTGCCGCCAACAGGTGAGGATGGCGTCGACATCGCGCGCGGGTTCGATTAATGCCTCCGGTTCGCCCGGCTCGAGGGGGATGAGTTCAGCGTCCACACCGGCCAGCAGGCCGCGCTCGATGTCGAGCGTGGGCCAGGCATAGTCGGTGACAAGGACGCGGAAGCGTGACATGCAAATGCACTCCTGGTGTGGCTGTGGTTTCGTGCTATGACTGATGTGCTGTGGCTGATGTGATGGTGTTGTACGCCAGAGGCATTGTACATCAGAGGGCGGGGATGTTGAAGCGTTGGCGTGCATGGATATTGGGCACGGGGGGAGAGGCCGCGGCCTTGCTCACCCTGGTTCGCTCGCGGGCATAGGTTGCGTCTGGCTCAAGGGCGTGCCCGGCGCGCTGAACAGGCCGATGGGCACGGTTTCGGGCACAAGGATACGCAGCACCTGCGGGGAGAGCGTGACCGTTAAAGGGGTGCTGTCGATTGGTTCGCCGTCCAAGTGATAGGGCATGGGGGTGTCGGTGCGGATGGTGACGGATTGGCCGCGCAGGACGGTGACATCTTCGTTCTTGACGTGGTTTTCAAGCCCAATTTCAATGCCATAGGCGAGCAAGCGCGGCCAGTTTCTGCCGCGGAAGAGCCACACCTCAAAAAGACCGTCATCCAACACGGCATTGCGATTCAAGCGCAGTTCGCCGCCCATCCACATGCGGCAGTTGGAGATGTTGACCATGAGAAAGTCACCGTCGATCTGCTGGTCGTCGACGGTGACTTGCGCCTGGAAGCCGCGGAACTGGGGCACGAAGAAGAGCGCGCGCGCCAGATAGCCCGCGGGGCCGAGCCGCTTGAACCAACGCGGGCGCGGCTCGATCTGCTCGACGACAAAGCCGTCGATGCCTGTGCTGGCCCAAAGCAGCCAATAGCGCCCGGCCTGGGTCTTGCCGCAGTCCATGTGCTGGATGCGCCCGCGCACCAGCGCGCGAGAGACTTCGAGCAAGTGGGCTGTACTCAGCACGTGGGGGCGCGGCAGACCCAGTTCTTTGGCAAACGAGTTGGCTGTGCCCACGGGGAGGGGGGCCAGAATGGTTTCGCTGCCGATTAGCCCATTGGCGACTTCGTTGAGTGTGCCGTCGCCGCCCGCGGCAAGCACCATGGGCTGCCCCGCGGCAGCAGCCGTGGCCGCCAGTTCGGTGGCGTGGCCTGTGCGGCTGGTGGGCATGATGTTCACCGTCCAGCCGTTGTCGCGCCAGTAGTCCGCGACCCTGGCGATGACCTGTTGCCAATCGCGGAAGCCGGCAGTCGGGTTGTAAATCAGGGTAACTTCGCGTTCGACTTGGGTCATGCTGCCTCGGGCCACAGATCGACCACGACACGACCAACGTGCTCGCCGCGCAGCATCTGGGCCATCCGTTCAGGTAGTTCCGCCAGGTTGACAATGCTCAAGATGCGCTCCACGCCCTCTAAGCGCCACGCCCCGGTGAGCTTGCCGAGGATGGCCGCGCGTACGGCCAAGCTGCAATTGGCTGCATCCACACCGAGCAGGCTCACCCCGCGCAGGATGAAAGGGTAGACGGTGAGCGATAGTTCGGGGGACGCGGCATTGCCGCAGGCCGCGACCCATCCATTCGCCCGCGTCGCTTTGATCGCGCCTGCCAGGATCGCGCCGCCGACCGTGTCGATCACGCCCGCCCAGCGTTGTTTGCGCAGGGCTTTGTGTTCTTCCGCGGCGACTTCGGCCCGGTCGATGACCTCTGCCGCGCCGATGCTTCGGAGCAGATCGGCCTGGTCGAGTTTGCCGGTAGCCGCCACACAGTGATAGCCAAGTTTCGCCAGCAAGAGGATCGCCATCATGCCCACGCCGCCCGTTGCGCCGGTCACAAGCACTTCGCCCATGCCGGGGGTAAGACCGGCCTCTTCGAGCCGGTGCAGACAGAGCGCGGCGGTAAAGCCTGCCGTGCCGATCGCCATCGCGCCCAAGGCGTCAAGCCCTGGCGGGCGGCGCAGCACCCAGGCCGCGGGCACACGGATATATTGGCCGAAGCCGCCGGGGGTGTTCATCCCCAGATCGTAGCCCCCGACGATCACCGGCGTGCCGGGCGGCAGATCGGCCGCGTCGCTGGCAACGACTTCACCGGCTGCGTCCACGCCGGGTGTGTGGGGGTATTGCCGCGTCACCCCGCGGTTGCCGTTGGCGGAGAGGGCATCTTTATAGTTGAGCGACGAGTACTCGACGCGGATCAAGACTTCGCCGGGCGGCAGCATGTCGATGGTGCGAGTTTCGACTGCGCTGTACATGCCCTCGTCGGTTTCGCGCACGACGAGGGCTTTGAAGGATGGAGTGGTCATGTCAATGATAACTCTGTAATTCTGTGATAACTCTGTATTAACGTCTTGATGTCGGTTGGTCAATGTTGTGCCGGTTGGGGGGAGCCGGTTGGCGTCGTGCCGGACGTGCCCGCGCTGGCGCATGGGGCAGCGGCGGCTGTCACGGCTCCATCATACGGAAAAGCGCATAGAATGGCAATGGCCCGCAACGCAAGACGGTGTGTAGAGAATCAAGGTGTAAACAAGGGGGGCGGGCAAGCCGGTAAATCTAGGGTCTATAAATATCTACTAAATGCCTATCAATCGTTTCTTTCGCGCATACACTTTGTGCCCTGATCTGTGGTACAGTACATGCAGCACACATCGCGGCGGATCGAGTTGCGTTCTGCACGGCAACAGGAGAGATGGATGAATCTCCGATTGGGTGGGGCGCTGCTGGTGGTATCAGCCTTGCTCTTTGGCGTGACGCGCGCGGGTGTGCATTACGCCTTCGTGGCCGTTGCCGCCCATAGTTACCCCCTAACCGAAACGGTGGCGCAGCGGATCTACATCCCCAGCAATCAAGAAACCTTTACCCGCTTGCAGGTGGAGTCGGCCATTGGTCGATTGACGGTTGCGCCCGGCGCAACTGAAATTCTCAGCGGCACTGTCCTCTATAATGTGGCCGAATTTGCGCCGATTGTGCATAGCGACGTGGACGGCCACCGCAGTCAAGTCATGGTGCGGCAGCGGCGCGATCTCAACCCGACCCGGCTGATCAATATGGGCGAGCGGCTGAATTTGTGGAATCTGCGCGTGGGGACGGCTGTGCCCTATCAATCGCTGGCGCTGTTTTTGGGCGCGGGCCAGAGCACGCTCGATCTGGCGGGCGTCAGCGCGCGCCGCGTCGACGCCTTTTTGGGCACGGGCGAAATACAGTTGGATTCGACCGGCGGGCCTTTTATGACGGATGAGTTTGCCCTATTCGTGGGGACGGGCGAGGCACGCGTGGATCTGCGTGAAAGCGAGTCGATCTCGACGACAGTGGAGATGGGCATGGGCACTATCCTGCTCGACTTGCGCAGCGATTGGCAGCACGATGCCACCGTGCGCGTGCATCAAGGTCTTGGCAATGTCACGCTGATCCTGCCCGAAGAAGTGGGCGTGCGCGTGCAGGTGCAGGGCGTGGGCAATGTTGTCGTGCAGGGCATCTCGCGACCGTCCACGTTGGAGCGGGTGGAGGAGGGCGAAGGCGTCTATGTCAATTCACTCTACGCGACAAGCCCGCTGACCGTAGAGGTGACGGTGGAGCGCGGCATGGGCAGTGTGCGATTGCTCTCGGCTCTGCCGGAGTAGGCTCGCGGGTGAGGGCAGGTTATTCGGGTAAGGAGTGGGGCCATGTGGCGGCGATATGGCTTGAGTTGGCGGTTGGTGCGCTCAAGTTGGTGGGTGCTGTGGCATCATTCGGACCTGCTGTTCTTCCCGCTGCTGACTGTGGCGGGCGCAGCGCTCATGCTGACGAGCTTGGGCTTGGTGGTCTTGCTCTGGCTCGATTTCGATGTGCAGCGGGTGGTCGATGCGCCAGGCTGGGTGCAACCGTTGCTGTCGTATGGTTGGTTTGTGATCAGCTATGCCATCGGCATCTATGCCAACACCGCGCTGATCACAGTGGTGATGCGTTTGTTTCGCGGGGAACCGGCGGATTTTGGCGCGGGGTGGCGCTTGGCGACGGCGCGGCTGCCCAGCATCCTCGCCTACGCGCTGATCATGGCGACGATTGGCATGATCTTTCGCTATATCCTGCGGCCTGTGGGGTTTTTGGGACGGCTCTTAGGCCCGATGCTCGAACGCACCATCATCTTCACACTGGCCGGGCTGGCGTGGCATCTGGTCCCCTATTTCGTGGTCCCGATCATCGTCAGCGGCGAAGTGCACCCGCTGCACGCCTTGCAGCGCAGCGCGGATCTGATCAAGCGGACGTGGGGCAATGACGTGGTGGTCAATGCAAGCGTCTGGTTGATCTTTGCCGTTCCGCTGTTTCTGGTTGGGCTTGTGGCCGGGCCTGCGCTGACTTGGGCTGTGACCACGCTCAACGAATGGGTTGTGACGGCCACGGTTTACGTGCTGCTGATGCTGGTGCTCTTAACGCTTTTGTTTAAGATGGCAATGGATGGCATCTTTTCGGCCGCGGCGTATGAATATGCCACGGCGGGCAGGGCAGTCGAGCATTTCCACCCGGAGGATCTGCAGCGCGCCTTTGGCAGTCGGCCCAGTCGCTTCGTCAATCGGCTGCGGACAGGGTTTCAGCGGCTTGGGCGGTTGATGGTTGCCTTTGGCAAGCCGCGCCCGGAGCAGGTTCCGGCCACAGTCGGCGGCCCTGCTGTTGATCCTGCTGTGGATTCTGCGGTTGAGCCGGTCACGGCTGAGGAGAATTCGTGAGGGGAATTCGTGAATTAGTATTGAGGGAAAATGAAGGCGGGTGTACGCGGAAAGAGGGTGTCGAGCAGCAATTTGTGTAGACCGCGCACGCTGACGTCGGGATAGGCATGGCGCAGTTCTTCGATGCTGCGCTGGCCGAGGATGAGCGGGGCCAACGCCATGGGCGGCAGCGTGCAGTCCGTCTCGTCGCCCACGCCGAGCGGCTCAACCGCCACCACTTGCCCTGCTTCAAAGATCAGCGCCGCCCCATCGCGATAGAAGCCCACGCGCAGCCGCCCTGTGTGCTGCTGAAAGACTGAACCGGCCAGCCGTGCGGAAAGGGTGGGCCGGATGGCATCCAGCAATTTAAGCACGTCGGGAATGTAGATTTGCCACGCATAGGTTCCCAGGTCGTGCGCGTCCAGCGCGCGGGCGATCTGCACGAGGTCGCTCTGCGCGGGGAGGTTCAGCCGGATGGCAGGTTGGTTGGCGGCTTGCGCCAGGTCGCGCAGGTGGGCCAGCATCACCTGTGCCGCGTCGAGCGGGAAGCGCGAGGCTTCGTCCACGGTCAAGTCGTCGCCAAAGTGATATTCGGGCAGGCGCACATAGGCGACGATCGTATCGGCGTTTGGGGGATCGGCGTCTGTGTTACTGGCGTCTGTGGTGAGCACCCAAGTTTGGTGCACGCCTGCATCGTCCAAGTTGGTTGTTTGCAGCAGGTAACGCCAATGGGCCGCGCTGCGAACAGGGTGGGGGGTAAGCCCTGCTATGGCTTGCTCATACAGCGCGGCCAGCCGTGGCGCATCGTCCAACGTGGCGCGGCGTATACGATAGCCGTGCGATGGCGGGTCGGGGATGTGGCGAAGTTCAATGCGCCAGCCGCCTTCCAGCGGCAATGTGTACTCATAGCCGAATTGGCGGTAGTAATAGGGGATGCCCTGGATGCACGAAAGCAGACAGCCCCGCTCCGCCAGCCGCTGCTTAAAATGCTCGACTTGCACCCGCACCAGCCCTTGACGGCGATAGGCCGGGTCGGTGGCGACGATGCCCATTTCACCTACGGGCAGATCGACTGCGCCATAGCGCCATGTCCAGGCAATTAGACAGAGCGACGAGATGATCCGCCCCGCTTGATCCGTGACAAAGAACTGGTCTGCCGGTTCAACGCCGGGGTGGTGGGTCAGCATGTTTTCCATCATGCCGCCCACCTCTTTGCCAAAGATGCCCGCGCCAAAGGCCGCGAGGGCCGCGACATCCGCAGGCCCGCGCAAGGTGTGCAGGGTGCAGCCGTTGTCGAGTTTCCTGTGCAGCGGTTCGCGTTGTGGGGTCAGCATAACAAGCGGCTTAGTTGGGCGACGGCTCGGATGACGGTTCGGGTGACGTGGTCGAACGGCGCGGGTCCAACAGTTGATCGACGTGCATCCACAGGATGCGCGAATAGCGGAAGATCAGCGGCCAGAGCAAGATCAGTTCTGCGCTGATAATGCTCGTGAACCAGGCTGTGTTGACGCCGCGGAAGTAGAGATAGAGCGCGGTTGGGGCAATGATGACAAAGCCCATGGCATAGGCAAAGAACATGGCGTTTAGAAAGAAGCCGGTTTCGCGCTCAAAGTGGATGCCACAGTGGGGGCAGTCGGGATGCATGCCCAGAAATGAGCGAAAGACGCGCCCCTGTCGACAGACAGGGCAGCGCTGGAGCAGAATAGCGGTAAGACGATTGTAGGCCATAGAAATTCGGTTCGTAGTTAGAATTAAAATGAGTCTAACGACTGTGTAGGCTCAGGAATAAGCAAACTCGGTAAACAAAAGGGACGCGGCCACAGTCACGCACCGCGTCCCTTCATCTTACCATACGCCCACGCAGACTTGGAATCCGCGCGGGGTTGTTCCCGCTTACTTCTTGGTCAAGTTATTTCTTGGTCAAGATTTCTTGGTTAAGGCAATGGTCACCTGCTCGCCGCCTAGCTCAAAGGTTGCGCTGGGTAGGTTGGCGGGCGTTCCATTGGCTTGGTCGGCGCGGGCATGGACCAACTCGACGCTCAATGTTTCCTCGCGCACATAGTCGCCGAAGTGCTCCAATACCTCATCCAACAGACCGGCGTCGGCCACATAGGTGATGATGCGGTCGCTGATGGCGAGATTGGCGTCTTTGCGTAGCTGCTGGATGCGGCGCACCAACTCGCGGGCGTGGCCCTCTTGCTCCAGCGCCTTGTCCAGTTCGGTGGTGACTGCCACCAGGTAGCCGCCGCTTTCGGCAACGCTGTAGCCCTGGCGCGGGGTTGAGCGCACTTCCACATCCTCCGGCGCGACCTCGTAGCGTTCGCCGTCCGCCTCGATGGTCACTGTCTCGCCCGCGCCAAAGCGCCCGGCCAACTCAAATTGATCCATCTGGCTCATGGCCTGGCGAATCTTGGGATAGCCCTTGCC
>CAZZNG010000236.1:0-9125 GCA_964655505.1 uncultured Litorilinea sp.
CTTATTGGTAAGCCCCTCGGTAACGAACCCCAAAATGGTCAGTTCTTGTTCCGTCAACGATGCAAAATACTCATCTTCAGCCTGACGCGCATGGCTGCGCACCTGCTGGAAGACCTTTTGGGTGACCGCGGGATCAAGCAGCGACTCGCCGCGCCCCACGGTCATCAGCGCGCGCACCAGATCGTCGCTGCCAATCTGCTTGAGCACATAGCCCGCCGCGCCCGCGGCAATCGCATCGAAGAGAATGTCATCTTCGGCGTATGAGGTCAGGACAATGATCTTGGTTTCAGGTCGATGCTTGAGGATCTCGCGGGTTGCCTCGATGCCGTTCTTGCCCGGCAGCCGCACATCCATGACCACGACATCAGGCTGGAAATAGAGCGTCTTCTCCAATGCTTCCTGCGCGTTGGCGGCCTCGCCCACTACCTCAAACTGGGGGTAGCGTTCCAGCAGCGACTTAATGCCCAAACGCACAATTTCGTGATCATCAACCAACAGGATTCGAAGGTTCATACCCAACTCTTTGACCGTGTACACTTGGCAGGCTATACTGCAAACAAGTCGTTCATCCAGGTGTATTGTACCATAACGCGCCCGATTGCCCTGAGTTAGTCTTGGGCGAGACACGGCTGGCATCGCCCCGTTCCCATAGAGCGGCGCAGCGAGGAATCCCACTTATCGAGCAGCATGAACACCAAATACCTGGGCATCTTCGGCGTCCTTCTGGCGCTGGCTTGTTGGCTTGGCTTGCTGGCAATGCGCCGTTTTTTCTTCGACCAGACGCTTGGCCTGCTGCCGACGCTCATCGAGTTGGTCTTGGTGACCATCGGCAGCACCATCTTTTGGCATTGGATCGTGTCAACACTCAACCGCCAGGCCGCGGAGGTGCGCCAGCGAGCCAAACACCTGGAATCCCTGCACGCGGCCAGCATCAGCCTGACCAATGAACACGACCTGACCAATGTGCTGCAAAAGGTTGTTGACCTAAGCCGCACCTTGCTCAATGCCAAATACGGCGCGCTTGGCGTGCTGGACGAGGAAGGCAACGCCATCGACCAGTTGATCACGTCGGGCATGTCGGAAGCAACGCGCAACGCCCTGTCGCGCCTTCCCCATAAGGGCGGGCTGCTCGGCGCGACCATCCGCGACCGGGAATCCATCCGCGTCGAGCATATCGCGTCCGACCCACGATCCAGCGGCTTCCCTGCCAACCATCCCCACATGCAGAGCTTTTTGGGCGTGCCGATTGTGTCAAAGGGCCGCGTCTTTGGCAATCTCTACCTAACCGACAAACAGCCCAGCCCGGATCACAGCGGCTCAAGCCGGAGCAAAGGCGGCCAGATGGCTTTCACCCAAGAGGATCAAGAGATCTTGGAGATGTTCGCCAACCAAGCCGCCATTGCCATTGAGAACGCCCAACTCTATCGCCAAAACCAACAGATCGCCATCTTCCAAGAGCGCGAGCGCTTTGGCATGGACCTGCACGACGGCGTCATCCAGTCCATCTACGCCATCGGCCTCATGCTTGACGCCAACCGCCACCGCATAGACGACGACCCCGCGGCTGTGCGCGCCGGGATCGAGTCGGCCATTTCCAGCTTGAACCAGGTGATCAAAGACATCCGCAGCTACATCCACGACCTACGCACAAGCCAATTTACCCGCCGCGATCTGAAGCAAGGGCTGGAAGAGCTTGCCCGCGAGCTGCAGACCTACTCCATCTTGCAGATCGACCTGGACATCGACCAAGCCGCCTTGCAGAAGATCCCAGCCGACCACACCAAAGACCTGCTCCAGATCGCGCGCGAAGCGCTCACCAACATTCGCAAACATGCCCACGCCACCACAGTGCGCGTCGAGCTATCCAGCCAAGCAGACGGCGTGCGTTTCACGGTCGAAGATAACGGCGTCGGCATCGCCCACCACAACGGAACCACCCATCAAGGTCACGGTCTGCGCAATATGCGCGAGCGGGCCGAAAATCTGCATGGCACGCTTGAACTCGACTCTCCTCCAGGCGGCGGCACGCGTGTCGTCGTCCTGATCCCCACCTAAGCCTTCCCCACCTAAGCCTTCCCCACCTAAACCTATAGATGGGCAGCCGATGATGGGCAACTGTCCGGCTGCCCGGTGACAAGTGTCACTAGCCCCGGCAGAGGCGCATTCCTTATACTCCAAATAAAAACTGCTATCGGCAAGGCATTGTTTAGGGAGGAGTGTGTGGGTGAGTTTGCTGTGGGCGAGTTTGCGATAGTTGCGCGCGCGCTGTCAAAGACATTCAACGCGCACCGCGCGATCGATGACGTAAATCTCAGCGTTCCAACGGGTTCTCGATTTGCCATCATCGGCAGGCAGGGCGCGGGAAAAACAACGCTGCTGCGCCTCTTGCTTGGGTTGCTCGAGCCGTCCGCGGGATCGGTTGAGGTGCTTGGCTACGATGTCCGCACAGACAGCAGCGCCATTCGCCAGTTGACCAGTGTGCTTTGGCGCGACGCGGGTGTCTATGAACGGCTGACGGTCTCTGAAAATCTCGCCTACTATGGGCACATCTGGCATATGCAGCCTGGCGATCTACGTACACGCTCGCGTGACCTGCTGACGCGCCTCTCGCTGTGGGACATGCGCAACCATCCAGCCCGGTCGCTGACACCGCTGCAACGGCGTCGCCTAACCCTGGCGCGCGCCGTCATTCACCGGCCCACCCTTCTCTTTGCTGACGAGCCAACCTACAATCTTGTCCCCGACGATCAAGCAGCGTTTCAGCGCGATTTGAGCCACCTCCTCATGCGCGAGGGGCTTACCTGTCTCTTTACGGCTACTGCCAATGACGCCGCCTACGCCACCAGCCGCGACGCCCTATTGGTACTTGCCACCCACGCGGCCATCCTGCATCAAGGCCAACTCATCGCCCAAGGGCCTATCGACGCGTTCAAAGCCGGGGCGCACGGGCCGGTTGTGGAGATCGTAGGGCGCGGCTTCAGCGATGCGGTGGTGGCGCTTGTCCACAGGCGGCGCGAGGTTGAAACCATCCAGCGCATCGGCAACCGCCTGATTCTCCAACTGCGCGGCGACCACGACACCGCGCCGCTCGTAAGCCTACTCGTGGAGGCCAGCGCCGACGTTGAAGAAGTACGTCGTTATGCACCCGGCGCGCTGTCGATGGTGGACGCGCTGCTGTGCAAGGAACCCGAGACATGACAGACTTCCGCCGCGCGTATTCCGTGTGGCTCACAGATAGCTGGACTGTGCTGCGCAAGGAACTGCGCGAACTCTCGATAGCGCTTGGCGCCTGTCGCACTACCGTCGTCGTGTTTGCGCTCCCCGCGCTCTTGACGAGCGGACTCTTGGTGTGGTGCGCCGCGGCCAACAGAAGCAGCAGCCTCTTGGCTGCTCTGGTCTGGCTCTTTGCGCCGCTGCTGCCGGCAGCCGTCGCCGTGGCGCAAAGCTTTGCCGGAGAACGCCAACACGGCACGTTTGAATCGCTCTTGGCGACGCCCCTCTCTCCCTCTGCGCTGCTGGCGGGCAAAGTCACCGCGGCGGCCCTCTTCGGCTGGATGGCGTCTGTCGTCGCCTTTCTGCTTGCGGCGGGCGCGGCCAGCGTCCTGGGTATAGCAACACCCATCGCCGCCATAGCAGGCCCCGCGGGCATGATGCTTGTCCTCAGCCTCCTCAGCGCCGCGTGCATGGCCTGCGCGGGCAGCTGTGCCGTGGCCCATGTAGCAACGGTACGCCAGGCGTACACGCGCTTGGGTTGGCTCTTGGCTCTCTTGGCAGCCGGTGTTGCCCTCTTTTTGCTGATTGCCGGTGGACCGCTGCCCTTCGCCCCGCTCCCACTCGAACCTTCTACCCTGCTAAATTGACAGGCCGGGCCGGTCAGTGAATAATGGGCATGTCTACCTTACCCACACGAACAGCGACCGGCCTCGCCCTTGCAACGCACGCAGAAACCGTTTACAACGGGCTTCATCGCACCGCGGCCAGGGGTTGAACGAGCCGGAATAGAAAGCGACAGCCCACATGCACATCCTTGTTACCGGAGGCAGCGGGCGCATTGGCCGCTATGTCGTGCGCGAGCTGGCAGAGGCGGGCCACACAGTCACCAATGCAGATGTTGCCCCCGCACCGCAGCTCCCCGGCAGATTCTTACGCGTCGATCTGACCGACCCCGGTGATGTCTACCAAGCCCTCGCCTATAGCAAGAGCGAAGCGGTCATTCACTTGGGCGCATGGGCCGACGCAGGGATCGTGCCCGACACGCGCACCTATGGCGACAACGTGCGCGGGGCCTTCAACATCTTTCAAGCTTGCGCCGACCTCGGCATCAAGCGCATCGTCAACGCGTCCAGCGCCCAGGTGTACGGATTTGCCGCGGGCGCGCCCGTCTACGCGCCCGTAGATGAGGATCATCCGCTGCGCCCCTGCAACAGCTACGCGCTGGCAAAAGTCGCGGCGGAGCAGGCAGCCGCTTACTTTGTCGAAAATTTCGGGCTGACCATCCTCTCCTTCCGCTTCATGGGCGTGCGTATGCCCTCGGAGATCGGCCCCGAGATCGAGCGCATGGCCCAGCGTCCAGAGACTGGCAGTTGGCTGCTCTGGACGCGCACCGACGCGCGCGATGCCGCCCGCGCCTGCCGCCTAGCCGTCGAAGCCGCGGACGTACCCGCCGGCCCCTACAACATCACCGGCGCGCGCGTCGTACTCGACCAATCAGCCGAATCGCTGCTGCGACAATACTATCCCGCAACCGACCTGCGCGGCGACCTCTCGGATCACCGCTCACCGCTCAGTTGCAGCCGTGCCGAACAGGCATTCGGCTACCGCCCGCAGTACGTTTGGACCCAAACTCAACAACACCCGGAAACACCCGGTTAATTTCAGTCCAACCTCAAACTAGAATGAGGAATTGCATGAAAATTGTTGATATTACCGTCGAAACATTCAACTACAAATCCAAAACCGTGCGTGACTCCGAGGGGCACGGCCACCCCGGTCCAGAACACGATGCGCGCCAATCACTGCTGACCATCATCACCGACGAAGGAGCCAAGGGCTACGCCTTCGGCCATGTCGCGCAGAGTACGCTGGAAAACCTGATCAAGCCGATCGTCGTCGGCCAAAGCCCCCACTACCGCGAGCGCATCTGGCATCAACTCAAAGAACGCCAGCGCCTCAACCTGGGCGCGCTCTATGACCGCGTGCTGACTGTGATCGACCTCGCCCTGTGGGATCTGGCCGGGCAGATCGTCGGTCTGCCGGTGCACCACCTGATCGGCGCGACCCGCGAAAAAGTGCCCGCCTATGCCAGCACCATGTGCGGCGACGACATGGAAGGCGGCTTGGCAACGCCGGAGGATTACGCCAACTTTGCCCTTTGGTGCAAAGAGCGCGGCTATCCCGCCTTCAAGCTGCACACCTGGCAGCCGCCCTACGAAGGCGCGCCCAACGTCAAACGGGACATTGAAGCCTGCGCCGCGGTGCGCGAAGCGCTCGGCCCGGACGTGCCCCTCATGCTCGACCCCTTCCACTACTACAGCCGCGAAGAGGCGCTCTATCTCGCCCGCGAGCTGGAAAAGCTTGACTACTACTGGATGGAAGAGCCGATGGACGAGCACAGCATGTCCTCTTACGTCTGGCTCTGCGAAAACACATCGCTGGCGATCTGCGGCCCTGAAACCGCGGAAGGCAAGATGTTCACCCGCGCCGAGTGGATCAAGGCCGGGGCATGTGACATCGTGCGCGGCGGCGTCGGCGACCTCGGCGGCATCACCCCGCTGCTGAAGGTGGCGCATCTGGCCGAATCCTTCAACATGCGCATGGAAGTGCATGGCGGCGGCGTCGGCAACTTGCACGTACTCTGCGCCATGGGCTTCCCTGGCGAATTCTACGAGCGCGGTCTGCTCCATCCCTTCCTCGACCATGACGTGCCTCCGCCGTGGCTCAATCAACTGGTGGACCCGATGGACGACGAAGGCTATGTGCATGTGTCCCAGCTTCCCGGCTTGGGCCAGGACATCAACTTCGACTACATCCAAGACAACCTGATCGAGAAGTACTAAATCGAAAAGTACTAGATCCAAGTACGAGGACGGCTAACCCGCCATGAGTGAGACTGCGCGTACGAATCATCGAGTGATGTTCACCGGCCCCGGCGAAGTGCAATTGAGCGCCGAGCCAATGCCGTCGCCGGGACCGCATGATCTGGTGATTCGTACGCGCGTCTCCCTGGTCAGCCCCGGAACCGAACGCGCCTTCTTCCTGGGCTTGCCCAACACCAGCCAACGCTATCCCCAGCCCGCAGGCTACAGCAACATCGGCGAAGTCGTGGCTGTTGGCGCGGCGGTAAAGGGCTTTGCCGTTGGCGACCGGGTGGCAAGCGCAGGCCACCATGCCGCGTATATTGCCGTCCCCGCGGCCAAGGCGCTGCCTGTCCCGCCCGGTCTGGCCGAGGATCGGGCCGTATTCTTCAACCTGGTTTCCATCGCGCTGCAAGGAGTACGCAAAGCCCGCGTTGAGTTGGGTGAAGCCGTCGCGGTGATCGGCGCGGGGCTGATTGGCCTGTTGGCACTGCAACTGGCGCGCTTGCAGGGCGCGATGCCCACCATCGCCGTCGACCAAGACAGCGACCGGCTGAACTACGCACTGCAGAGCGGCGCGGATCTCACCGTGCCCGCCGCAGAGCAGTGGCCCGCATCGCTGCCCGCGCGCCTGCCCGATGTACCCGGCCACGCGCCCGCCGTCGTGATCGAAGCGACCGGCAACCCGGCGGCCATCCTGGCCGCGTTCGCCGCGGCGCGGCCCAAGGGCCGCGTCAACCTATTTGGCAGCACGCGCGGCACGACCGACAGCGTCAACTTCTACCGCGATATTCACCGCAAGGGATTGACAGTTATCGGCGCGCACAACATCACCCGGCCTGCCCAGGATTCCCGCCCAGGCTACTGGGCCGAGGTCGACGATCAAGCCGTGGCGCTGCGGCTGCTGGCCCATGACCGGCTGCTCGTCGAACCATACATCACCCATCGGTTCGCTTGGCACGATGCGCCCCGCGCCTATGAATTGCTGCGCACATGGGACCGCACGGCACTGGGCATGTTGTTGGATTGGACCAAGGAACACGTATGACCCAGCACAAAGAACAGAATGGTTCAGATGGTGGCCGACCCCTGCGTGGGGTCAGCTTTTTTAATGAACCCCATGTGGCTGGTTTCACCCATCGCGCCTTTACCAAAGCAATGGGGTACGACGAAACCGACATGGCGCGGCCGCTCATCGGCATCTGCAACACCTACAGCGAGCTAAACAACTGCAACAGCCACCTGCGCGAGTTGGGCGAAGCAGTCAAACGGGGCGTGTGGCAGGCAGGCGGCTTCCCGCTGGAATTCCCCACCATCTCCCTCGGTGAGATCTTCCTGACGCCGACTTCCATGCTCCATCGCAACTTGGCCGCCATGGACACCGAGGAGATGATCCGGGCACAGCCGCTCGACGGCGTGGTGCTGCTCGTCAACTGCGACAAGACCACGCCTGCCGCGCTCATGGGCGCGTGCAGCGCCGACGTGCCAACCATTGCGCTCTCCGGTGGGCCTGCGCTCAACGGCCATTTCCAGGGTCAGATCCTCGGCGCTTGCACCGACTGCCGCCGCATGACCGCCGAACACCAAGCTGGTACGCTTTCCGATGCCACCTACCGGCTGGCCGAGGACAATGTCTTTCGCTCGCGCGGCCATTGCATGGTCATGGGCACAGCCTCGACCATGAACTCGCTGCTCGAAGCGCTTGGCATCGGGCTGCCGGGCACAGGCGCAACGCCCGCGGTCGACAGCCACCGGCTGCGCTTGGCCGAGCAGACGGGCCGCGCCATCGTCGCCCTGGCCCAAGCGGGCCTCAAGCCATCCGATATTTTGACGCGCCAAGCCTTTGAAAACGCCATCACCCTGCTTTGCGCGCTGGGCGGCAGCACCAACGCGGTCGTGCATCTGCCCGCCATTGCAGGCCGCTTGGGCATCGACCTGCCGCTGGAGCTATTCGACACCATCAGCCGCCGCACCCCCGTCATCGCCAACATCCGGCCCAGCGGCAAATACCAGATGGAAGACCTTTACTATGCAGGCGGCATCCCGGCCATCCTGCGCGAGCTGCTGCCCTTGCTGCACGGCGATGCGCTGACCGTGACAGGCCGCACCCTGGCCGAAAATGTGGCTGATGCGTCGATTGTAGACGCGGATGTCATCCGCCCCCTGGACAACCCGCTGCAAGCCGAGGGCGGGCTTGCCATTTTAACCGGCAATCTCGCGCCCGACGGCGCGGTGATCAAACACGCCGCGGCCACCCCGGCCCTTTGCCAGCACCGGGGGCCTGCGCTTGTCTTTAAGGACATCCACGACCTGCGCGCGCGGCTCAATTCGCCCGACCTGCCCGTCACGCCCGATTCTGTTCTGGTGCTGCAAAACAGCGGGCCGGTAGGCGGGCCAGGGATGCCGGAAATTGGCAACTTACCCATCCCCGAAAAGCTCTTGAAACAAGGCGTGCGCGATATGGTGCGCATCTCCGACGCGCGCATGAGCGGCACAGCCTATGGAACCATCGTCCTGCACATCGCCCCCGAAAGCGCGGTGGGCGGGCCGCTGGCGCTGGTGCAAGACGGCGACGAGATCGAACTGGATGTGGAGAACCGGCGCATCCATCTGCATGTCGACGACGCCGAATTGCAGCGCCGCCGCGCTGCCTGGCAGCCACCAGCCCCTGCCTATGGCCGCGGCTACGGACGGCTCTATTTGCAGCACGTCAACCAAGCGCCCCAGGGCGCGGACTTCGACTTTTTGCGCGGCAGCGACCCGGTTCGCATTACCCTACAGCCTAAATTCTAGCGCGGCCCGACCGCACAGCCGCCAAGCGTACATCGATCGATAACAGCAGCAATGGCTTAGAAGGAGACTCCATGCAAACAGTAACCCTACTCGACGGAACCGAACTCCCCGTGCTCGGCCTGGGCACATGGCAATACGGCGGCGGATCCACGCCCGACTATTCTCATGACCAAGAGTCGATCGAGGCCATGCGCCAGGTGATCAAGCTGGGCTATACCCATATTGACACCGCGGAGAGCTATGGCAAAAACCATTGTG
>CAZZNG010000237.1:0-9091 GCA_964655505.1 uncultured Litorilinea sp.
CCTATGCGCCCGTAGCTCAGTGGATAGAGCACTGGTCTTCGGAACCAGGTGTCGGGGGTTCGAATCCCTCCGGGCGTGCCAGTCTTTCTCCAGCGCCTTTCCCTAATGGCTGTCGTGTCTCTCCGGCTGTGTTTGCCCCAGCCGATTTGTACCATGACCGCAGACTGTGCGGCATGTGGACAGCCCACAAAGTTTGCTCGCCGCCGGTCTAGACAGCTTTCAGGCAGCCTTCCACAAACCCATGAACAACCAGCATCGCCGCACCACACTGCTCGCGAAACTGATAAATGGTTGATCCAACTTCCCAACAGAGTCAGATGATCACCCCCGAGGTCATCGAAACCTTGGTTGCGCGCTACGAGCGCGCCATCCGTGTGACCGAATTGCAGTATCTTCCGGTCAAAGTTGCCTTTCTGGTTACCTTCATCCTAGCGGCGGTGTCGCTCGACGTGGTGAGCGGGGTACTCGCCGGGTTTATCACTTGGTTGGTGCTCACGTTGATCATGCGCCCGCGCCTAGTCGTCGCGCTGAGTCAATGGCGCATTAGTCGCATCATCCCCATCTTCAGACGAGTGCCGCGCTGGGCAATTGGCGTCTGCTGCGCTGTATATATCTGGTTCGTCACTCGTTTGCCAGGCTGGGAAGGGTGGTCTATCCTTGTCTTGATTTGGGTGTTGGATGCCGCGGTTGCCATCCTCGAGACGCGCCAGATGACCTCCTACGTCCATTGGAAAGAACAGATCCAGCGGCATTATCAACAGTAATCTGCCCGCTTTCTTCCTCTCTCCCTCTTGCCTCTGCATCGCATCTCTTGCGGTTGCTCTGCCAAACCAGACCGCGCGTATTGAGCCTGTATTGAAAATGTACTTGACATTAGAACATACGTTCTGATATAGTGACCATCAGAACGTGCGTTCTGGAGCTTGCACGTTCGCCCGCGAACTACGCACAACCGGGCTCGATTGCGTGCCGGATGGACTGCTGCGAGCCTATAGAAGTGGCCTGGTCGTTTGCGTTGTGGGGCTGTCGCCGATGGGGCGATGGGCCGCTGCGTGCCGACCAGGCTGCTTTTTTGTTCTGGTACGCGCAAGCCCTTGCGGCGAGGTTCGGCTCGTCGGGTGACAGCGTTTCGCCTATCTAGTTCTTCGTGATCTCGTTCTGAGTCATCGAATCAAGTACTGAACAACGGCGTTGGTGGTGGATAGAGGGGAACGATGGCGTACCGCAGACGAACCCTGGAATTCCAGGCCGACACGATTGAAGCCGTCTTAGCACGGCATAAAGTCCCGGCGCGCGTACACGGGGGGACGGTGACCCCGCGCTACGTCCAATTTCAACTGACAACCGAGTTGGGCACCAAGATCAAGCAGGTGACTGGACTGGCCGAGGAGATCGCGCTGGCGCTGGGCAAGCGCGAGGCGCGCGTCTATCGCAAGCAGGGCGCGATCAATGTGGAGGTGCCGCGCGCCAAGGCAGAGCCGGTGCGGCTGCTGCCCCTGTGCAAGCGGCTGTCGGTCGTGCCGCGGCTCACCGCTGTGCTTGGCGTTGAGGAGAACGGTACGCCGCTGCTGATGCGGCTGACCGCGCCCGATGTGGCCCATGTGCTGATCGCGGGCACAACCGGCAGCGGCAAGACCGCGCTGGCACGGGCTGTGCTGACTTCACTCGCCATGCACAACCGGCAGACCGACCTGCAGTTGATCTTGATTGACCCCAAGGGCCGCGGCTTTGGCCCCCTGGCGCGGCTGCCCCATGTGCTGGGCGAGGTGGCATCGACCCCCGAAGCCGCGCTCGACCGGCTGGCGTGGGTGGTCAAGGAGATGGAACGCCGCGACCATGCTGAGGTGAGCCGGCCGCTGCTGGTGATCGCGGTGGACGAATTGGCTGACCTGCTGCAAACAGGCGGGGCCAGGGTCGAGGCCATGCTCACGCGCATCAGCCAGCGCGGCCGAGAAGCCGGTATTCATCTGATCGCGTGTACGCAGAAGCCGACGGCAGAATTGATCGGCGGCGCGATGAAAGCCAATTTCCCGGTGCGCTTGGTGGGCGCGGTGGCAAGCCGCGATGAAGCCCGCTATGCAACCGGCCTGAGCGACAGCGGCGCGGAGAAACTGGAAGGCAAGGGGGATTTTCTGCTTGTGGCAAAGGGCGAGGTCGTGCGCTTCCAGTCGGCCTGGCTTGGCCCGCATGACTTGGCAAAGGTGCTGCAAGTTTTGGGCCACGGCGGGCACACCTCCCGGCGCTGGCAGGAACCCGATCCGCCGTCCAAAGCCCCGGCCCATGCGACCAAGCGCGGCCGGGCGAAGAAGGGGGCGCGGCCATCCCAACGAGGGTTTTGGCAGCGGCTGCTGGCCGGGGTGGGCATGGATGGCATCTAGGCCGCGCTTCATGCCCCGCGACCATCACGCCCTGACCATCCCGCACTGACCATCACGCCCTGGGCATTACACACTGAGCATCACACGCTGCCTATTACACATTGGGCATCACACTCTGAAGGGGAAAGGATACCAACATCATGCGACAGTTCATTGGTTTGGGGGTACTTATCTTTATCAGCGTTGCCGCGTGGCGGATCGCGGGCCAGTTGAGCGCGGATGCCATCGGCATGGCTGTGGGGGTACTTTTCGGCGTCATGGCCGGGCTGCCGACCGCGCTGCTGGTGATGGCGTCAAACCGCCGCCGCGAACAGGAGCGGGAAGCACGCGAGGAAGCGGCTGCGCGGCGCAGACAGAATCAACAGCAGCACCCGCAGGGCTATTACGGCGGCCATGGCCCCGGCTATGCCCAACCGCCGGTGATCGTGCTGGCTGCACCGGGTCAACCCATGGGGCAAGGATACGGGCAGCCGGGCTATGGTCAACCAGGCTATGGCTACCCCTATGGCGGCGGGATGCGCCCGGCGCTGCCCGGCCCTGACGCGGTGGATGTGCGCCAGTTCAAAGTTGTCGGGGAGAAGGAAGAGTGGGTGGACGAGTGGTAGCGCGCACCGGCGCACAGTTATCCATCGAGGCTGACCGAGCGGGCGATGTGCATGAATTCGTCCTCTAAACCGGCATATTTGCCTGTGCTGGTGGTGAAGGTCAGCACGATCAGATGGTTGCCTGTTGCGGTGAAGAAGGCAACTTGCAGCCCGTGCAGCGGGTCAGCGTCGTAAACGGTTGTGTATTCGATCACGCTGGCGGGCGTATCGCCCGGCCTAAGCGTATAGTCGATTTGGCCGGTGACAACCGCGGTCGCGCCGATGCCGCCCAAGTCCGCGGTCACGCCGTCGATGTAGGATGCCAGCGTCAACTGCTGCGCGGGCAGAACGCTCACGGTTAGCTGCGCTTCGGGCAGACCGTTTGCATCGGGCAGATAGGCCAGGTATTCGAGGGAGACGCCGCTTTGATTCTCGCGCAGCGCTTCGAGCAGGTTGTCATAGAGCGGGTCGCCGGTTCCTGCGGCTAGGTCGGAGAGCGCGGCTTCGACTGCCGTGGCGGGTGCGGGCAGCGCAACCCAACAGCAGGGCAGGGTGACCGTGTAGCCATAGCGCGGGCTGGTGAACGTGTCGCCGGTTTGGGCGGCTGGGTCGCTGGCTGCTGTCTGCGTTGGCGTGATGACCCTGGTTGGCGCAGGGGCCGAGGGAGTCGTCGGCGCGGTGGGCGTGATGCCGTCTGTCGCTGTTGCCGACGCTGCAGATCTTGTCCCTGCTGTGGCCTGTGAAGCCGGTGCAGATGGGGTGCGGCTGCATGCGACCAAGAACAGCGCAAACAGCAGCGACGCGGCAAGCAGGATGCGCTGGAATGGGGTTCGTCGATGGGCAGTGCTTAGACCCGTGCAGTCCACGCGCATCCTCGCTTATGCTTGGCTTGCTTATACCTGGGCGGAAGGGCAGAGGTGGCGCACCACACAGCCGGGGCAGTTCGGCTTGCGCGCAAAACAGACCCGCCGACCATGAAAAATAAGCAGGTGGGTCAGATCAATCCATTCCTCGCGCGGGGCCAGCGCCATCAGGTCATGTTCGATTTTCTCAGGCGTGGTTGCTTGCGTCAGGTTCAGCCGGTTGGAGAGTCGCTTGACGTGGGTATCGACGGCCACCCCCTCGGCCATATTAAAGGCGTTGCCAAGCACCACATTGGCTGTCTTGCGCGCCACCCCCGGCAGGGCAAGCAATTGATCCATGTCTGCCGGAACCTCGCTATCGTGTTCTTCGACCAGGCGTCGGGCCGCACCCTGGATGTTCTTGGCCTTGTTGCGAAAGAAGCCGGTGGAGCGGATGAGGCTTTCCACCTCTTCCCTGTCGGCTTCGGCCAGCGACTTGGGATCGGGAAAGCGGGCAAAGAGCGCGGGCGTAACCATGTTGACCCGCTCATCGGTGCATTGCGCCGACAAGATCGTCGCCACCAACAGTTCCCACGGGTTGCTGAAGTTGAGTTCACAGCGGATGTCGGGGTATTCAGCATGTAAGAGCCGGAGCAATTCCGGCATTCGTTCCGCCGCAGGAGCTTGGGCGTCTAGTTGAGTTGTCATAATCAATTGTTCTCTCTAGCTGTATACGACCGGCAGAGCCGGACAAGCGCGGCGCAAGACGACCTACGAAAGCGGCATGATCGGGTGGGCCGCGATGCGATAGTCAGAGTCGTCAATGCGCTGCCACGGGTAGTGGATGAAGTCCTCGGTGACCTCGACGTAGAAGTCCGGCTCATCCTCCGGAAAATAGCTGCTGGCCTGTTTCCAGTGCAGCACAGCCAATTGGGGATAGCCGCCCGCGGTTTCGATGCGCCCCTTGACCGCCATGATCGTGCGCCCTTGATACCACAGGTTGTCCACCACCAAAATCTTGCGGCCTTCCAGCAGCGAATCGGACGGGAACTGCAGAAAGCGCGGCCAGGCGATCCGGCTGCTCTGGTTGGGATCGGTGGGAAAGACCACTGCCGCGGTGAGTACATTTTTCATATGCAGCGCCTCGGCGATCATGCCGCCGGGGATGATGCCGCCGCGGCTAATGGCAAGAACGGCATCATAGGGCGTGTCGAGTTTGAAGACAAGCTGGCTAATCAGTTCTTCCAACTCATGCCATGTTAGATAAACATGCTTCATGCGCGCAGTCCTTTACGCGAATTCTTTACGCGAATCATTTTGAACAGCGATAATCAATCGAGGGCGCGATTTCTTCACCCTTGCATTCATTTCCCTCTATCATACCCTATTCAAGCGCTATCTGCTTTGGCGAGCCGGTCATGAAATTCGACACGTCCATTAGGGCGCGACGGGCTGTGTCGCCTGCGTCGCCACCAGCCGTGCGACCAGCGCATGGGTCGCCAAGGCGAGACGCGCACCGTTACGCGCGGTGCGATGGCGCGCCTGGGGCAGATCGATCCGCTGTACGCCCGGCGCAAGCTCGACGATAAAGGGCTGTCCATCCCCAGCAGGGGCGTCCACGAATTGTGCGTAGTCGGGCAGCGTCACTTCTAGCGTCACGGAACCAGGTGCAAGCCCCCACAGGCGTACTTCGCCGCTGGCGTCGCTGGTGGTTTGCATCGCCACGGACGCGGACACGGGCTGCGTAGGCTGCGCGGTGACCACCACGCCGCCTATGCCTGTGCTGCCTGCTAGCGCGGCCGCGCCACCCGGACGCAGCCGTACATAGATCGGGTCATGGTCGCTGACGCGGGGGCTGCTGGGGTCGGTTGACATGGCAATATCGGCCTGGCTGTGGAGGACGCGCAGATCGGCCAACTGGGTTGCCAGTCCCGGCGTCACCAACACATGGTCAAGCACTTGGGCCGCGCCGTTGAAGATATAGGTGTAGCGCGCCAGCGGCGGCACATACGCGTGCAGGTTGATCAAGCCCGGCCCGTCGCTGCCGGTCAGCAGGCTGACCGCTTCCCCTTGATAAAAATCGTTGAGATCGCCCAAGACAATAAGTTGCGCGCCCGGGTCCGCGCGGAGAAGGGCCGCGGCATAGTCGGCCACCGCTCCTGCCTGGGCCGCGCGCAGCCGTGCATTGGCTGCTTCGTCGCCGCTTTTGCTCTTCCAGTGGTTGTTGATCAGCCATATTGTCTGTGGCGCGCTCCACGGGCCATCGATTCGCACCTGGATGGCGAGAGGCGGGCGGTCAAAGACCGGGTAGCGCCCCGCGGCACAAGCGCCCGGCGCGAATAGGCCATAGTCCTGGGCTGCACAGGCTTGGATGGCCTCGCTTGCGACGAGTTGAACACGATCGCTGCGCAGGAGAAAGCTGTTGGTGAGCGGAAATTCATCGTCGGCGCTCAACGGCCCATCCAGCGCGACGGCGGCATAGGCCAGCCCGTGCGCCGTGCCGAGGGCCGCGGCCAGCGCCGCGGCATCCTCTGGCGTGCCGGTCTCTTGCAAGGCGACCAAGGTGCAGCCGCCCAACTGCTCGGCGATCACACGGGCGCGGGCGCGCAGCGCCTGGCTGTAGGCTTCGGCATCCGCGTACTGGGCGCTGCCCCGGCCCATGCCGTGCAGGTTGAAGCTGCAAACGCTGTATTCATCGGGACGTTCAGGTACGCGCGGTTCGGGCACGGTGAAATCCGCCGCGGGCAGATGGCCGAGCGTCTGGCCCGGCGCGACCAGCAGTTGATATTTGCCAAAGTTGTAATCCAGGATGCCGACCTGGGGCGCGGTTGTGGTGAGGCGATCCGACCAACTGGCCGCGGGCAGTGTTGCGCCCAACTGGTTGGAGAGAAAGAGCAGCCCCGCGGCGGCAGCCTCCCCGTCGACCAGCGTGTCGTGGAAGAGATGGCCCGGCCCCAACTGCTGTTGAAAGGCTGCGGCCATCACGCCGATCTCCCATTCGCCGCCTGCAAAGTGCTTGGCTGGCCCCTGCACCACCATCTCGCCTGCAACCTGCACCAGCATCCCCTCATACGCTTCCCAGATGGCTGGCGCGGCTTGGCCTGGCCGCACCCACGGCAGCGCAACCGGCGCGACCGCGCCACAGCCCGCCGCGGGGGTGATGGCGTCGGCACGGTTCAGTTCGGTCTTGGCATAGAATTCTTCGACCGTGGCCCCATACACCGAAACACAGTCGCCCACCTCGACCGGCGGCGGGCTGTAGGTGTAGACGAAGATGCCGTCGCTGGTTGCGGGGTTGCCGTCGCCCAAGAGATCTTGCAAGTAGAAGCCATCATCGAGCCGGCCAGTGACCACACCAAACGTATTGACGCGTTCTCCCTGGCGCGGCGAAGCGCTGCCTGCGCCCTGGATCGCGGGGATGGGGGTAAAGCCGCCTTGGGGCTGTGCTGTGGCTTGCGGCAGCGCGGCAGAGAGGATCAGCAGCGTCAACACTGACCAGACGGGCAGGATCAGGGCGCGGCGCACTGTAGGGGCTGCTGTCGGCTGTGGGACGGTAGACCAAAAGCGAGGGTTCAAGGCCGGCTCGGTGATCTATTGCGCGTATTCGCTGCAAGCGGATTGCCTGTAAGGGATGGCAGTCAGGTTATGGTGCGGTTGTGCGCTGGTTACAGGGTAGATACGCAGTGTAAATAGCTGTATTGTACTGGCGCAGGAGGGCTGCGTCAAGCAAAAAAGCCGGGTCTGCCCGCGGCCATTGGCCCATGCGTAACCTTAACATAACGCTAGCCGTCTATTCAATTAGTAGATCGGGTCGATCGGGAACTGGAAAGCGCCCTGCGCTGCGCTGGATCGAGACAGCCGCAAATGGTTTTGCGGAACGTCTCTCATTTGCCCTGGAAATGGAGGATTTTCAACCATTCTGCCTCTTGCTATAATAGTGTGCAGTGGTTTGACTGTCGTGCGGCAGTCTGCGGACCTCACAGGAGTCTCTCTGATGGAAGAAAGCGCAAGTCTGTACGAATTTCTCGGTATCGGCGAATTGGCGGAGACCACGACGCACATGCTCTCCCTCAATTTGCACCAAACCTCTTACAGCGGGAGCAGCCAACGGATCGAACTGGGCACAGTCGAGCACATGGTCTTGGGCCAAGCGCGCAACTATTTGCGCAAGGTGCGCGAGGGCTTCATGCTCAGTGTACGCACCGGGCAGATCGCTCAATTCGCTGAATTGCGTTACCTGCTCGACCAGGTGTTGACCGGCTGGTCTGAACTGGACGAGGCACTCGATGGAGAGGTTGCCCAGGCGGCCCATGCACCTTCCAGCGATGAGGCTGCGGTCGCGGCAAGCGCCGAGAAAAAAGCCCAGATGGAGCAGGTACGCCATCAACTGTTGGCCTTTAGCATGGCTGCGGTCGCCATGGGCTATCTGCCCCGGCTGCCTTCGCAGGAGATCACCTTTCCCCACAGCCACGGCAAGCCGCCGACCTACCGCGATATCCCTGTGCCCAGCACGCCCGGCGAAATGCTCTGGCGTATCGACGAACTGGAGCAGATGGTCACGCGGCTCATGTCCGATGATTTGGCCGCGCTGGTGCAGCGGCGCTATGGGCCGCTGCGCCGGACTTACGGCTTCTTCGAGGCCAGTGCTTGGCTGACGCACAAGGAGGCCGAGCGGTTCGGCGTCAAGCGCCAGCGTGAATCCTTCGCCTTCTTCTAACTTCTTCGCCCTGGCTGTCACGGCTTGGGTCGCTGCGCCCAGCCAGGCTGGACGCGCGCACAAGACCGATGGCAGGGCACTGTGGTAAACTGTTGGCGGCTGGATCGGACGATCGAATCGGACGATCTAGCCGCCATTTTCTTTTGTTAGATGATGTTGGGGCCAGATGATATTGGCCTGTCCTGTCTTATCTAGTTTGTTCTAGGTTTAGCTTGTTCTAGACTCCCAGCCCGCTGTACTTTATCCCACTGTGCGAGGTTCTATGCGTCATTTACCCTGGATTGTGCATGTCCTGTTATTGGGCATGTTGGCCTGTTTGCTCTTTGCTTCTCCTGGACTTGCCCAATCCGATGACGGGGCCCAAACCTCGCCGCCCGCACGCGTGAGCGTGATCCTCGAACTGGATGCGCCGCCGGTCGCACACATCTATGCTGCACACCGACACCTGCAAAGCCAAGATGCAGGGGGTGTGTCCGCGGAGAGCGCCGATGCAGTGGCCGCGGTGACCCAGGCGCATTTGGCTGCGGTCGAAGATGCCCAGATCGCAACGCTGGCCGCGCTGGATGCGCT
>CAZZNG010000238.1:0-1273 GCA_964655505.1 uncultured Litorilinea sp.
AGGATTACATTGCCCTTATAGAGCTTGAGCCGCACATGCCCGGTCAGGTTGCGCTCAGTTGACTGCACAAACGCGTCCAGCGCCTCGCGCAGCGGCGTAAACCACTGGCCGTTGTAGACCAGTTCGGCATAGCGCAGCCCCACCTGCTGCTTGTAGTGCAGCGTCTCCCGGTCCAGGCACAACTGCTCCAGCGCGGCATGGGCAGCATAGAGAATCGTACCGCCCGGCGTCTCATAGACCCCGCGGCTCTTCATGCCCACCAGCCGATTCTCCACAACGTCGACGCGGCCGATGCCGTGCTTGCACCCTAGCTCGTTCAACTCCTCCAGCAGCCCCACCGGCCCGCGCGCCGTGCCGTTGATGCGCTCCGGGATGCCGCGACGGAAATACAATTCCACATACTCCGGCTCGTCGGGCGCGTCCAGCGGGTCGGTCGTCCACTCGAACATGTCCTTGGGCGGCTCATTCCACGGATCTTCCAGCGGGCCGCCTTCGTTGCTCAGATGCCACAGGTTGCGGTCCTGGCTGTAGATGCGCTCGGCTGTCGCCTTCACCGGGATGTTGTATTCGGCGGCATACTCCAGCGCGTCCTTGCGCCCGCGAATGTCCCATTCGCGCCACGGCGCAATGATCTTGAGCGTGGGGTTCAGCGCCATGACCGTCAACTCGAAGCGCACCTGGTCATTGCCCTTGCCCGTCGCGCCGTGGGCAATGGCATCAGCCCCCTCCAACTCCGCAATCTCAACCAACTTCTTGGCGATCAACGGCCGCGCCATCGACGTGCCCAGCAGGTAATCGCGCTCATAGATCGCGCCCGCCTGCATGGTGGGGAAAACGTAGTCGGTCAAAAACTCGGCGCGCAGATCCTCCACATAGCACTTGGTTGCGCCCGAAGCCAGCGCCTTCTCCTCCAGCCCCTCCAACTCATCGGCCTGGCCCAAGTTGGCGCAGAAACAGATTACCTCGCAGTTATAATTGTTGATCAACCAGGGGACGATGACGCTGGTATCCAGCCCGCCTGAATAGGCGAGGACACACTTTTTAACCACTGGTTTGCTGCTCATGAGAACTCCTCATCCTTTTTGCTGAAACGTTATTTTGTCGAGATGCTATTTTGCCGGAACCCATTTGCTGAAGCAGCCGCAAGCCCGTCTTCATACCGGCAGGTTCGTATCAAATCATCACAACGATTAAACCATCGCAACGATTAAACCATCACAACGATTAAATCATTGCAACAAAAAACGCCACCCGGCAAACCCGGTGTGGCGTC
>CAZZNG010000238.1:1373-9079 GCA_964655505.1 uncultured Litorilinea sp.
CAACGATTAAATCATTGCAACAAAAAACGCCACCCGGCAAACCCGGTGTGGCGTCGCTGGAAGCAAGCCGCGCCGCGCACAACGCGCGACAGACAGCCCCACAACAATCCCTTGAATAAATCAGTGGATGGGCTGTGCTAGCTGCTTCCGTTGTTTATCGTCCTGGCGCGTCGAGCCATTGCCTTTGCTACTTGCATCATGAAGGTCCACACGACACTGTGCCGACCGACCGTCGCACAGTAGATGCAGCATACTCCAACCTGGGGTCAAAGTCAAAACAAAAGCAAATTCCAAATGCCGATCAAACCAGGCTGCTGAAGTTGAGCTTCCTGGAAGCTCTAGGACCTCCAGGAAGCGATGCGCGGGCGCGCGCCGAGCCAGCCGAACAGCTTAGGATGACTGTCCTTCTTCCGCTTCTGGTGCAACATAGCCGTTGCCATAAAGCAAGGCTTCCGCCAAGTCTGAATCGACATGGACTCGTTCAAAGTAGAGTTCAAAATCACGCGCCCACATACGGTGCGCCTCCTCCGTATAGGGCATCTCATAGGCGTTTGGATTCATGGCGATGAAAATGAATGCTTCGTCGTCGCGCACCAGTGACTCGAACGTCAGAGCGGCGCTATTTGCGCCCGGCTCATGCTCGATCGCGGACTCGTTGCTCCATCCCGGCCCAGCAAAGAACACCTGCTGGATCGGCGCGGTGGTGTTCAACTCCACCTCAAGGTCTCTGGCGCTCTCAACGCCGATATTGCGCACAACCAGCGTCATCCAAAGGTAATCCGCCGGTTCAAGGGCCAAGTTCTCCGCCTCTTCGCCCCCCTGCTCGGCGCGCGCCTCCAGCGCCTTCTCAAATTCATCGTTAAAACGTTGGGGGCCGCCGGGGACCATCGCGACTTGGAAAATGGGCACGTTCACGGTCTCGGCATTGGACTGCGCCAGCGAGCGCGCTTGCGTTGCAATGTTGAAGAGCCAAATGACAATTGCAATCGCCGCAATGTACAATAGGACACGTTTGGCTGCATCCCAGCGACTCGGGCGTGACTCGGGTGTGTATGTTGACATAGCAAATCCTTTCTTCGGCGCGTTCGATGCACGCAGCCACACCAGCAACAGCCTGGCTGTACGCAGCGAATAAGACCGAAACAACCGCCCAAACATACGTTTAGATGATGGGAAACCTACGACTCGTATACCATGGTTTCACCTGGACTGGCCTGTCTCCGTGAGTCCCCTTACATTACGACGGTTGCGGTACGACCCAGTACGACAGAGCGATGGTCTAGCTACCCACCCGGCCAACGCTATCTATATGTCAAGTGATGTCAATGTGCGCCATCAGCATCCATCAGCATTTATTATGCAAGGAGAACCAACCCCCTATGGCAAAATCAGAGATGGCAAATTCAGCGCGCTGCTTGCGCGGCCTTCTGCCTCTGCTCGTCTATCTTCTGGCTGCGTGCGCATCCGGCCCCCATTCCATGCCCAGGAATGTCGACACCGATATTCCCGACAGCATGGCCGCGCAGTCCGCTTCGCCCCTCGCGGACCAGACGGAACAGCCCGACGCCCCCTCGATTGTCTACAAGCGCGCCGTCAACCTTGCGGTTGACATGCCGCTGGACCAGGTCTTTCAGATCGAAGTGCGCCGGGCCAACGGCGACCATGAGCGTTATCGCTTCCCCAATAGCGCCGTGCCGCGCATCGACACCGATGCTTACCTGAAATTCCGCGGTCAGTGGATTCAGCTTGCGTCCGGCGATGCGATCATCTACGAAGGCCCCGCGCTCAAATAGGCTGCGTCGGCCCGACAACGTTTCTGGCGCGGCGCGCGGGGTCAACTACTCTTTGACGGGCGCAACCTCGCCCGATCCAACCGACCTGCGCGCGGCGCAAGCAGCGCAAAGAGCGGCCCTAGCAGCGGCAGATTATACAGCGTTACGCGCAGCGGCGTACCTTCACGATAGAAGGGCGACATCACCATCAACAGCCCCAGCAGCGCAATATTGGTCTGAAAGATAATGCCCATTAAGAGCCATGTGCCGAAGTGGAAGAAGATCAAGCCGATTCCCCAGAGGCGATGGAGCGAAGGGCGAAACGCGGCAACAATGGCAAAAGTCTCCAGATAGGTTGCGCCCAGGTGCATGGGCCAGCCCACAAGCGGATAGCGCAGCAGCAGCGGGCCAAGCAGACTCTCGCTGTTTGTCTGGAGCAGCCGAAACGCAGTCAACGTGGCAAGCGCATCAGGGTGAAAGGTTCCGATCTGCCCCTGCACCATCTGATCGATGCCATAGGCCACCTTCCACACGCCCGACATGGTATAGGTGAGCATCATTAGACACTGCGCGCTGGCGATCACTGTCAGATAATAGTGCTGCTTGCCCACCGAGCGCCGAACATCCCCATCGGGCAGCCAGATCAAGAGAAAGCCAGCCGCCAGCCACAAATGGCCGTCGTGCCCGATCTTGCCGAATGAGTTGATGAAGGCATACCAAAATAGAAAGCAGAGGAAGACACCGGCGCGTGCGACACGCCACTGGGGCAAAAGCAGCGCCAAGAGCATGAAAAAGAGCGACGCATAGGCCAGACCGTCGACGAACGCCCGAACCTCCATCCACTCTATCCAGAAAATAGGCCAAAGCGGGTCAATCGCACCGACCGTGCGCCACGCTGCCCAATGACCGGCAAGCACCGCGGCCAACCAGTAGAGCGTAAAAAGATAGTAGGCCCGCACAAGCAGCCGCGCGCGGCCATACACCGCGCCGTACCACAGAAAATCAAACGGCGCATGGGGGCAGCGTTCGCGCAAAAAAGAAAGGCTTGGCAGTCGCGGCAGGTTCACAGTCAGGGCGTCTCTGTGCTAAAGCGGGCTAGTTCAACCTCGTGGATAAATCCCTCATTGCGCCAGCGCGCCAAGGGGAACGAATCGCGCGCATAGATGGCGTAGACAACCACCGCGCCGGCCAGATAGCGCCCCTCCAACAGGGTGCGCGCATCGGCTGCGCTGGTCATATCCCCATTCTCCAGATGCTGGCCTAAGGTTTGGATGGTCGTATGCGCGTTGATCGAATACGGCTCTCCAGCGATCCCCTTGAGCGTTTCAAGGTAGGGCGCGCCGTCAAGCGGCTGCCCATCCACCGCAAGAATCCGCACGCCAAAATCATGGTGCTGATTGGGCACATGCGAAAAGAGTTCCCAAGGGGCAAATGGGAAAAGTTCATACTGATAGCGCGCCCACAGCAGCGTGCTCGTGGGCGCGTAGACGCAGACCGCGCAGAGAAAGATCAACAGGTAGCGCCGGTACGCCGTCCTCATAACGCGGGGCACGCCTCCCGGATCACATCCACGATATACTCGATCTCGTCCACAGTCAGCGACGACGCCGACGGCAGATAAAACCCATCGCGGCAGAGCCGTTCAGCCACCGGGTAGCGCTCCCCCTTGAAGTCGTGCCAGTAGACCGGCTGGCAGTGCATGGGGATAAAGAAGGTGCGCGTCTCCACGCCATGATCGGCCAAGACGCGGCGCAGTTCGTCTCGCTTCATGCCATACTGCTGCGCGTCGACCAAGATGCCATACATCCAGTAGACATTCTTGGCCCATTCGGCCTCCGGCGGGGTCGTGATGCCGGGAATCCCCTTGAGCCGCGCCGTGTACTCGGCGGCATTGCGCCGTCGCGCCGCCACAAACTGATCCAACTGCTCCACCTGGGCCAGCCCCACCGCGGCCTGTAGATTGGTCATGCGATAGTTGAAGCCCACATACTTATGCCAGAAGTGACGCTCGGTGCTGAAAGCGTGGTCGCGCAGATTCCACGCCAGCCGCGCCAGTTCCCGGTCATTGGTCGTGATCATCCCCCCTTCGCCCGTGGTGATGATCTTATTGCCATAGAAGCTAAATCCCGCGGCATCGCCCAAACTGCCCGCCATGCGCCCCTTGTACTGCGCGCCGTGGGCCTCGGCAGCATCCTCGATCACCGTGATGCCGTGCCGCTGGGCCAGGTCCATCAACGGGTCCATGTCGACCGGATGGCCGTAGATATGCACCGGAATAATGGCCTTGGTGCGCGGGGTAATCTTCTCCGCCACCTGCGCCACATCCATCTGCCAATAATCAGGTTCGGAATCGACCAAGACCGGCTTGGCCCCACAGTAGGTGACCGCGTTGATCGTGGCGATCATGGTAAAGGTCGGCACGATCACCTCGTCACCCGGCTCCAGCCCCAAGGTTGCCATCGCCAAATGCATGGCAACCGTGCCATTGGCGCAGGCAATGCCGTAGCGCGTGCCGCACGCCTCGGCAAAGCGCTCCTCAAAGTCACGGATAAAGCTGCCCGCCGACGAAATCCAGTTGGTCTCCACAGCCTGCTGCACATACTTCATCTCATTGCCCGAAAGCGTCGGCTCGCAGACGGGAATGATGGCGCGGCGCGCCTCCTGCTCAAAGTCGGGAATGGTGCGATAATGCACCTTCACCTCTGGGTCCGCCGCGGGGATAATCTCGGCCAATTCGCCCATCTCGTCGAGCGAAAGTTCGGCTGGTTTCAACATGAAGCAATTCCTCTAGCCATCACAAGCAAGCAACGGTAACACGATTCAATGACTTGTTTTCAATGCCCGAACCACAGCCGCCCATCACAGCAGGTCAGGGCTGTGCTTACCACGCCCAACGCAGACGGCGGCGCACCCGCCAAATCGTCGCCACATACTTGCGCCCCTTGACGAGATAATCCCACAAATTGGCCCCGGTCTTGCTCTCGCCCTGGGTGCGCGGCACACAGACATAGGGCACTTCCTGCACCCGCCGCCCCGTTGCCAGGGCGCGGCCCAGCAGATCGATGCAATATTCGCCATAGTCGCCGCGCAGGCGCAACTGGCGCAGCACCACCGCGCGCGCGGCAATAAAGCCGCTGGTATAGTCGCGCACCTGCGGCCCGATCAGCAACACCGCAAAATGGTTGATGATCCAGCTCAACGTGCGCGCCATCAACCCATGCGCCACATCCGCGCCACCAGGAATCCAGCGTGAACCGACCGCCACATCCGCGCCGTCGCGCACAACTTGCACCAGGCGCGGCACATCCGCGGGCGGCATGGAGAGATCACAGTCCATCCACGTCACAATCTGCGCGCCATACTGCTCAATGGCCGTGTCGATGCCGCGCTGGATGGCCGATGTCAGCCCCGCTTCGTCCATGCGCCGCACCAACGCCACGCGCGTGCATGTAGGCGTGTTATAGCGCGCCATCATCGTCTCGACCACCTGCCACGTCCCGTCAGGCGAATCGTCGTCTACCACCAACACCAGGTGGTGCGCTGTTGTATGCGCCAAGATCCCCTCGATCAGCGGGCCGATGTTGGCGCGTTCATTATAGGTGGGCAGCACGGTACAGACCAACGGGCCAGTGTCCGATTGTGCGCCTTGTGCTGCGCCTTGCTCGCTCATTGCAGCCCAATCATTTCTGCTATCTAGTTTTCTATTTGCTCTTCCAAGAAGCTTAAACGGCTGGCCGCCGCGCCAGGGCGCACAGGCTCAACCCCGCGGGTAAATTATAGCGGCGCAAATGAAACGCCTCGACTGCCAGCAGCCGCGCCACCAGATCGTTGAGCGGCGAGGCTTGGTAGACCTCCGGCAGCCACGGCAGCAGCCCCCACCGCTGCGCCAGCCGCAGCGCAGCCACCGGCCCCGCCAGCCCGGCATTGATATAGGTCATCCGCTCCAGTTCAAAGCCAGCGCGCGCCAGCGCGGCCTCAAAACCCCCTCGCGTAAAGCGTTGGCCGGTGTGAAAGGCGCGATCATGCGCGCCATAGAGCCACGGATGCGCGCTCACCCGCGCCAGGAGCAGCCCGCCCGGGCGCAGCAGCCGCCACAACTCCGCCAGCCCCGCGTCCAGCGCCACCCCCGCTTGATCCAGCACATCCAGCGCAATCACCGCAGCAAAAGTCGCGCGGGGTAAAGGCAAGTGCTCCAGCGTTGCGCAGACCAGCGCACCCGATGGGAGACGCCGCCGCGCGTGGGCCAGGGCCAGCGGATTCAGATCCACGCCGCAGACCAATCGGTCCCCATGCTGCTGTGCCAGGTCGGCCAGCATCCGCCCGCCGCCACAGCCCACCTCCAACAGCGGCCCGGACGGCAGCGTCACGTCCGCCAGCAGCGCCTGCGTGACCGCGCGCATCCCCCGTCCCCAGCCGGACTGTTCCTCCGCGCCATACAGCAGCGGCAAGAGATCCGCATCGGCGAATCTGCTGTGGAACGGATGGTCCATACTCATCCAGTCGCGTTCCTCTCTGCACTCACAGTGAAAAGTCTACAGTGTCAAGCAAGGTCAAACTCCCCTCATCAGGCACATGGCATGATGTACATGACATGATGCGCATGGCCGCTCACTCGGGCGCGGCAATCGTCACAGCGCCTAGCGTCACCCCCGCGCCGTCGCCAGGCAGTTGCTGCCCATCGCGCGTATACAGCCCCAGGCGCAGCCCATAGTCGCCCGGCGGCAGATCGGACGGCAGCGGCACTTCCACCTCGTCCAGCACGCGCCAACCTGGCTGCCAGCGCGGGGTGGGCAGTGCGCCGTTGCCCGGTGGTCGATCATACCCGGCGACAACCGTCCCATCCGCGGCCACAACATGCACAAAGACGGTCCAATCCTGTTCCGGGGCCGCGGTCACGCGCCAATGGGCCTGCACATAGAGCGACGCGCCCGCACGCGGCGGCTCCGGCAGCACATCCACCCCCAACAGGGCAATGCCGTCGCCCAATGCCAGCCCGTTGCTCGCCTCGCCGAGCGCGTACCGCGGCGGTCGCGCGGCTTCGCTCTGCGCTGGCCGAGTGTAGACCCGCGCATAGACCGCGCCGTCCAGATCAACGCTGATGGGCGTCGACGTGGCCGCGGGCAGCACCTCCGGCAGAAGCAGCGGCGTGCGCCAATCCTCATGCTCGATCACCACGTACTGTTCAGGGACCGGGTTGATCCCCGCGGTCAGCGGGAAGATCGTGCGCCCATCAAAGGTCACCGGACGTGGTACGCGTGCCCCCGCGCCGGGCCGCTCGCGCCAGGCAAAGGCCAGCGTTGGATGCTCTGCGCCGCGCGGCGAGATATAGAACGGCTGATCAGGCTGATCAGCAGCCTGCGCCGCGACCCACTGCCCCGTCTCCCACAGCCCCACATCAAAGGCATAGTAGAGATCGGGCAGATGCGCCCAGCGCACGAAGTAGGTGTGCGCTGCCTGCACCGTGCCTCCTGCCAGCAGCGCCAGCGCCATCACCGGCCCAACCCGCGCCCCCCGCGGCGAAGCGATCCAGCGTGTGCCCTGCCAGATGGCATCCAGCCCCAGCCCGCCCAATAAGGCCGCCGGCCCGGCCGCGCCCAGGATGCGATGAAAATGGGGCGCATACTCGCTCAACACGCCGGGCAGCAGCAGCCCCACCAACCCCATTGCCAGGGCCGCATAGACCGGGCGGCGCACACGCCACACAGCCAGCGCCAGCCCCAGATAAAAAGGCAGCGCCTGCCAAACGTTGAGCGCAGGCAGCCCCGGCATGTTGCGCCGCGGGTCTGGATCGCCCGGCAGACCAAAGGGGCCGAACATCTTGACCGTCGCCCAAAGCGCGCTCCCCACCGTGCCATCAGCAGGGCTGCTCGTCTCCCCCACAATCGCCAACTGCGTCGGGCGCATCAAGATCGAATCGGGGTGCTGCACAAAAAA
>CAZZNG010000239.1:0-9018 GCA_964655505.1 uncultured Litorilinea sp.
CTGGGAGTTGGGGTCGCGGCAAAGGGTCGTTGGAGACACCCCGCGACACTTGCCATCAACAGCAGCAGCACAACCATGCGTAGGCTGCTGCGCGACAGCACGCGATAAAATCCACCCATGACACGCTTCCTGTGTATCTTTATCATGCCCATCTGCTCGTGAGACGGGCGAGTTATATCATGCCCGTCTGCTCGTGAGACGGGCGAGTTATATCATGCCCATCTGCTCGCAAGATGGAATGTTGCTCGATGCCCGTCTGCTCGCAAGACGGGCGTAGCTTCCGGGAAGATCCTTGCAGCGGCTCGACCTTAGGCGCGGACGGGCTGCCCGGCTTCGGGCATGATGAGGTCTTCACCCGCGGCCTGCGCGCCATCGCCCAGACCATCATCCACGACCTGCCCGTCGCGCAGGCGCACGATGCGGCGCGCGTACTGCATGACGCGTGGGTCGTGGGTGGCGAAGATAAAGGCTGTGCCGACCTGCTGGTTGAGCCGCTGCATGATCGCCATGGCCTGCTCGCCGTTGGCTGTGTCCAGGTTGGCGGTTGGTTCGTCGGCCAGCACCATCAAGGGGCGAGGGGCCAGCGCGCGCGCAATCGCCACGCGCTGCTGTTCGCCGCCGCTCATCTGATCGGGCCGGTGGTGAATGCGGTCGGACAGGCCCACCGCGTCCAACATTTCCAGCACGCGCTGCCGTCGCTCCTGCGCGGGGACACCGCTGAGTAAGAGCGGCAGTTCCACGTTTTCATAGGCGTTGAGCACAGGAACCAGGGCAAAGAACTGGAAGATGAAGCCGATCACCTGGCTGCGTAGGTCGGCGCGGCGGTTGGCGCTGAGGTTCGTGACGTCTTGCTGGTTGATCCAGACCTGGCCGCTGTTGGGCCGGTCCAGACAGCCGATCAATTGCAGCAGGGTAGTCTTGCCCGAACCGGACGGGCCGACCAGGGCGGTAAATTCGCCCTCGTCGAAAGAGAGGCTGACGTTATTGAGCGCGTGCGTCTCGATTTCGCCGATACGATAGGTCTTGGTGACATTTTCCAAGCGGATGATTGCCATCGCGATTCTCCTAGATATTGTTGACCTGCGCCTGCGAATCTTCCCGGAAGATCATCCCAACCAGGCGCGCTATAGGGCGCATATCAAATCAGGCGCGCTAGAGCGCGCATATCAAATCAAGCGCGCGCTAGAGCGCGCATATCAAATCAAGCGCGCGCTAGAGCGCGCATATCAAATCAAGCGCGCGCTAGAGCGCGCGCAGTGCTTCCGCCGGCTCGCGGCGAATGGCAAACCAAGCGGGATAGAGCGCCGCCAGCAGAATGATGACCAGTGTCCAAAAGGCCAGCGCGGCAAAGAGGCCGGGCACAAAGCGGCCATAGAGCACATTGCCCAGCGCCACGTTGCCCGCGGTGCTTGCAATATCGCCGATGTAAAAGCCCACCGTCGCCATATAGCCGACCCCCGCTGACCCCAGGGCTGCGCCCGCGAGAATGCCGCCCAACCCCAGGATCGCGGCTTCCATCAGGAACATGAGCATGATCTGGTAGCCCTTCATGCCCAGCGCGGCCAAGATGCCTATCTCGCGGATGCGCTCAAAGACGGCCATGAGCAGGGTATTGGCGATCACCACAGCCACGACCAGCATGACGATGACGTCGAGGACAATGTAGAACTGCATGCCCACCTCCATGGTCTGGAGCAGCACTTGGTTCATGTCGCGCCAGGTCAAGGTGGTTATGCCCGGCTGGGCCAGGGCCGCGGCCACTGCATCCGCGTCCGCTTGGCGGTTGAGCAGCACGACGATGGCGCTGGCATGGTTTTGGGTGCGGGTGAAGGCCTGGGCGCGGGACAGCGGCATAAAGAGCGAACTTTCGTCATAGCTGGGCACGCCGGTAGAGAAGAGGCCAACCACTGTGAAGATCGCTTCGTCCGGCTCGCCATCGGCGTTGATCAGGGTGAGGTTGACATTCTGGCCCACCGTGACATCCAGCGTATCCGCCAGCCGTTGGCCCAACAAGATGCCGTTGCGGTCGTCGGGCGTGAGGAACGACCCCGCGACCATCGCCTCTTGGATCGGCTCGTAGATGGGCGAGGTGCTGTCGACACCATAGAGGCGCAGCCCGACCGAATCGTCCGCGGTGTTGAGGATGGCGCTGGCCCACAGCACCGGCACGGCAGCCTTGACTTGGGGCAGGGCTTGCGCCTGGGCCGCCAGGCTGTCGGGGTTGTCGAGCAGGTCTTCCCACTGCAGGCTTAACTTTTCTTCCTCATACGACGCGGCGCGCAGTTGGACGTGGCCGCTGCGTAGGCGGATGTCGTTTTGCACAGTGTCTTCCGTCACCCCCGCAATGTAGCCGTTTAGGACGATCAGCAGGGCCAGACCCAGCGCCACCGCCAGCGCAGAGAGGATCGAACGCCGCCGGTTGCGCCCCAGGTCGCGAAAGGCGATGAGCCACAATTTAGCCAATGCCATCACGCAATCTCCGTTCTTTCACTTTCCGGAAACTCGGCGCTTCATGCCCATCTGCTCGCGAGATGGAATGTTGCTTCATGCCCATCTGCTCGTAAGATGGAATGTTGCTTCATGCCCATCTGCTCGTAAGATGGGCGTTGCTTCCGGAAAGGTGAGGTTTCTAGACATGATGCAAAGCGGCGGCCGGTTCCTGGCGCGCAGCTTGCCAAGCCGGATAGAGCGATGCCAGCGCGGCGATGAAGGCCACAGCCACGCCGCGCCCCACCAGATCACCCAGGCTGATGCTGGGATAGATGCGGTCACCCATGAGCGCGGTGATCTCGCCCATGCCGGTGACCGAGCCGAAATAGAGGCCGGTGCGTGCCATCGACCCCACGACCAGCGCGGCCAGGGTGCAGCCTATCACCGCGCCCACCAGGCCGATCAGCGTGCCTTCCAGCAGGAACAGCGCCATGATCTGGCGGCCCTTTAGCCCCAGCGCGGCCAAGACGCCCATTTCACGCGTGCGTTCAAAGACGGCCATCACCATGAGATTGAATACGCCAATGCTGGCGATCAAGAGTACAACGAAGCTGACAAAGGAAGTGATCCCGGCCTTAACGTCCATGGTCTGGCGCATCTCCGGGCGCAGCGTCTCCCACGAATCGACCTCATAGTCGGGAAAGGCTCCGGCCAATGCCCTTTGCACCGCGGCCTCCTGCCCCACCTCTTGCAGCGTGATCGCCACTTCGGTGGCCTGGCCGCGCAAGTTGTAGAGGCTTTGGGCTTCGGCCAGGGTGATAAAGGCCATGCCTTTTTCCGCTTCCGCCATGCCCAGGTCGTAGATGCCGACCACGGTCATGGTGCGCTGGCGCATCATCTCATGGCTGCTGCGCCCCACCAGCGTCACCCGGTCGCCGACCGCAACGTCGAGCAGATCGGCCAAGCCTTTGCCCAAAAAGACTGCATCCAGATCCTCCGGCAGCAGGTAACGACCGGCTATCACATTTTCAGCCTGGATGCTGTGGGTCGCCTCGCTCTCCGGCTCGACGCCGGTGATCACCACGGGATAGGAACCTTCGCGGCTGCTGATCAAGCCGCTGGTGTGGATGCGCCGGGACGCGTTGAGCACCTGCGGTTGGGCGCGGGCCGCTTCGACAATGGCTTCGGCATCGGGCAGCGGCAGCAGGGGATAGCGGTTGGCTTTTTCGCGGAAGCCCGGGGCATGGACCTGGATGTTGCCCCCATAGAGGCGCACCGCGTTGCCAAAGATTGCCTGGTCGGAGCCTTTGATCAGCCCCTCCATAAAGAGAAGCAGGATCAGCCCCAGAACGATGGCGACCAGGGCGATGGCTGTGCGCCGCCAGTTGCGCCACATGTTGCGCCAGGCCAGCTTGACCGCGGTCACCGGATAGGAGATGACCCTGGTTCGGACTGAAGTCGCTCGCTCCTGGGCACGGCGCGGCGCGCCCACCTGGATCGAATCACTCATGCGCTTACCTCCTCTTGCAGATCGTCCTCCTGCAGGTCGCCCTGCGGCAGATCATCCGCCATGATCCCGGCACTTCCTGCAGCGGGATCTCCTTCCGGCGTGCGCCGTGCCGTGCCCAAGCCCCGCTCGAGTATGTCGATGGCCTGGTCGAAGATGCGGACCACGTCGGGCAGTTCAAAGAATGTTTGGCTGGGGGCCTGGCCCTGGCTGTGCAGTGCGATGCGCGGCAGCAGGTGTTGGGCCAGGCTGGAAAAGACCGCTTCGAACAGGAAGGCCGCCAGGTCTTCGTCGATGTCGGGCGCGATGTCACCCTGCTCCTTGCCTTTGGCGATCAGCCGTTTGTAGAACGCCAGCATCTCGTCGCGATAGCGGGCTTGGACGGCGGAGAGGGTTCCGCTGTGGGCCATGCGATAGCCGATGCGAACCAGGTCGGGATAGGCCAGTTCAAACTGCACCCCGGTTCGGGCTATCCAATGCAAGTAGCGAAAAATGCCGATCTGCTGTGGGTCGGGGTGCTCCAGCGAGAACATTTCGCGTTTTTTCTGCGCGATCAACTCGACCAGATAGTTGTACAGGTCTTCTTTATCCTCGAAATATTGATAGAAGCTGCCTTTGGCGATGCCGGCGCGGGCCACGATGCGCGAGATGGAGACGTTGGCGTAGTCGTGGTTGGCGAATTCAGCGATCGCCACGTCTATGATGTGCTCGCGTTTCGCCGCGGGCAGGTTGAAAAAGGTTTCCTTGGGCATGGATGTTTCCCTGTAAACGAAATGTGACCGGCCGGTCATATGACCGATCAGTCATATCTTGCGCCGGTTTACTGCGTTTGTCAAGGGGTCATTTGTCACCAGTTAGTCATATACCAGTTAAATTCTGTGGACGTTGTTCACGCGGTGACCTTCCGGGAAGATTTCCGTTCGTCTTTGCGCGTGATTGACCTTTGGCGCGGGTCGCGTTACCCTATGCGCTATGCAGCACTCGGCGACGCATTCTCCGGCGTCATCCTCCCCACAAACTACGCAAAACCGGCACATCCTGCGCTGGGCCATTTGTTTGGTCTGCGCGGGCCTTCTTCTCTATTTCCCCCTGAGCATTGGCGCGGCAGGGCTGCGCGTCTACGGCGCGGCGCGCCAAGTGGCCGCGGGCGTGCGCGGGTTGGATTCGCCATCCAGCGCGGATTGGGGAACGTTGCAGGCGCGCGCGGCCGCGCTGACCGAGGCGATGACGCGGCTGCAGCGCCGTGTGCGGCCGATTGGACCGCTGTTGCGCGGGTTGGGGTTCGTGCCGCGCTATGGGCCGCTGCTGGCGTCAAGCGAGCCGATTCTGGACGCGGGGGGACAGGCCGCGACCTTGTTGGAAAAGACGCTGGCCCAGGCTGCGGCGCTTGATCTTGATCCAGGCGCAGACGGCGATTGGGTGCGCCTCGGCCCCGCGCTGACGCCCCTGGCCGATGGTTTTGCCGCGCTGGACGAGCAAATGGGCGGCCTGCCGCTGAGCGATGAGACCGCGGTGGGGCGGCGGCTGCAGCAGCTACGCGCCGCGGCCGCGTTGGCCGCGACTGCTTCGGCCCTGGGCGATGCCTGGCCCGATCTGCTGGGCACGGCGCGGCCCGCCACCTATTTGATCCTGGTGCAGAACAACCATGAATTGCGCGCCACCGGCGGCTTTATCTCCGCGCTGGCCCCGGCCACCTGGCGCGAGGGCCGCTTGCAGCCGATCGAATTTGTCGACAGCTACGCCATCTTTGACCAGGACTTGGCCTATCCCCCCGCGCCCTTGCCCATGCAGCGCTATATGGAGATCCAATTGCTGACGCTGCGCGATGGCAACTGGTCGCCCGACCTGCCCACGTCGGCGCGGCTGATCCGCACGCTCTATCAGCAGCATACGGGCTTGGCTGTGGATGGGGTGATCACGCTTGATCTGGATGCGGTGGCGCTGCTGCTGCCTGCCTTTGGGCAGCTACGTGTGCCGGGGGTGGAGACGCCCATCGGCGCGGCCAATGTGGAGTCTGTCTTGGTCGCGCTGTGGAATGAGCCGGTGACCGCGGATTCGAGCGCGGCCACGCCCTATGAAGGCGATTGGTGGGCACAGCGCAAGGATTTTGTGGGACAGTTGGCCGGGGCAGCCTTTTCGCGGCTGCAAGCACGCGAGGTGGACGCGGCCGCGCTGGCCGCGGGCATGGTGCAGGCGCTCGACCGGCGCGCGGTGCAGGTGGTGCTTTTTAACCCCGCGGCCCAAGCTGTCTTGAAGGCCCGCGGGTGGGACGGGGCCATGCAGCCCCAGGCCGAGGCCGATTATCTGGCTGTGGTGGACACCAACATGGGCTATAACAAGGTGGATGCGGTCTTGGCGCGCAGCGTGGCGTACCAGGTGACCTGGCCCGATGGCCCCAACGCGGCCCCGGTGGCGACGCTGACCCTCACCTACGCGCACCCGCTGGAGGTGGATGACCCGGTGTGCGCGGCCAAATCCTACTATGGCGCGGCCTATGAGGAGATGATAGCGCGCTGCTATTTCGATTACAGCCGGGTCTATGTGCCCGCGGGCAGCGAATTGTTGGATGTGCAGGGCTGGCTGGAGGGGACGGTGACGAGCCGCCCCGGCGAGGCAGGCACTTGGCAGTGGGCAGGCTATTTTGTGCTGCCGCCCGGCAGCCAACATCAGGTGACGCTGCGCTACCGCCTGCCCCCGACGATCCAAGAGGCGGGCTATCGTTTGGTGATGCAGCGGCAGGCCGGTACGGACCCGCTGCCTGTCACGCTGGCCGCGGGCACGGCGCGCAGGACGACAACGCTGGTCGATGGGCGGCTTACCTGGCAGCCGGGCGAATGATGGATCGACCCCCTACGTGGGTGGGATTACCCAATTTTTCAGCGAAGTTGAGACAAGGCAGGATCGCAGCGATGGTAAGAGTTGTACGGGCCTTCATGCTGGCCTTCATGTCGGCAGTCGTGGGCGCGTTGATCCAGGCCGGGCCAGTGGTCAAGGCGCAGACAGGGGAGCCGCTCTGCCGCTTTGGGATCAATGTCTCCTCTTTTCCCGACCGCGCCTTTTATATCGACGATTTTGATATTGCGCCGCTGCGCGCGGGGTGGTACGTCGACTACCGCGCCACGCCGTCGCCCCCAGCCAATAACGGCGCGGTCTATGCCAAGGTCATGGGGGTGTGGGATAACGGCAGGCGTGACGATGCAGCCCGCTACGGCTATGGCCCGACCGGCGCGGCCCTGGACAAGACCATCGCCGCGCATCCCGGCGGCATCTACATTGTCGGCAATGAGCCGGACCGTCGCGATGTGCAGCATGACGTGCTGCCGGAGAACTACGCGCGCCTCTACCACGATGCCTATGCCGAGATCAAGGCCAAAGACCCGGATGCACAGGTGTGGGCCGGTGCGATTGTGCAGCCGACGCCGCTGCGCCTGGACTATTTGGACAAGGTGTTGGCGACCTACCGCGCCGAGTACGGCGAACCCATGCCGGTGGACGGTTGGGCGATCCACGCCTTTATCTTGAACGAGGCAAGCTGTTCTTACTACAGCCAATTTTATCCCAATGACCCCATCGGCCTGTCGAATAAATGTTGGGGCGCGGACATCCCGCCGGGGAACGACGCCACCGATGGGGTACACCGCAGCGTGTCGGACAACGCGCGCGTCGACTTGTTTACTGAGGGGATTTGGCGCTTTCGCCGGTGGATGGCCCAGAACGGCTACCGCCAGACGCCGCTGTATGTGACCGAATACGGCGTGCTCATGCCGCCTGAATATGGCTTTCCCTCGAGCACGGTCAACCGCTACATGGCGAACACCTTTGACTTCATGCTCGGCACCACCGATCCCGATCTAGGCTACAGCGCGGACGGCGATCGGCTGGTGCAGCGTTTTGCCTGGTTCAGCACGATCGACCCTGAATTCAACGGCTTTCTCTATGAGAGCGCCAGCGGCGGCAGCGACCCCCTGGCCGCGCCCTTTAAGCTGTCCCGGATGGGCGAGCACTTCCGCGACTACACCGCGCAGGTGCAGGCGACCAGCGATCTGGCAGTCATGCAGGTGGACTGGCATGAGGGGCCGGGCCGCTTGGCGGCGACGATCGCCAATCAGGGCAACCGCATGACCCCGACCTATACAGCGGTGCGCTTTTATGCAGGCGAGACGCAGGAGACAGCCGCGCTCGTCGGCCAAGCGACGACCAAACTGGCGGGCTGTGGCGAGACCGCAACGGTGACAATTCCGTGGCCGGATGCAGAGCCGCCGGACATGGACCAGATATTTGTGCGGATCGCGGAAACCGATTTACCGCGTGCCGCTTTCCTGCCGCTGGTGCGCTGATTCCACCGTGCCCAAGATCATGCCCAGGCAGAACAAGAGCCAGGGCAAGAACGCCACTTTGGAATTCCACAGCGGCGCGTCGACCAGCCCATGCAGGTTGATGGCGACCAGCGCGGCCAAGACGCCGCCCGCCAGCGCCCTGCGTGTCTTACTGTGCTGCCCATGCCCCCCGCGCCAGGCGCGCCACGCGGCGATCCCACTGCTGACCATACAGATGAGGTAGGCAAGCAGCCCCCCGATCCCTAGATCAACGCCCACTTGCAGCAGGTAGTTGTGGGCATGGGTGACTTGGGGCGAAAGCGTGTAGCGCACCGGGGCCATGCTCTCGATCACCAGCGGCACAAAGCCGCCGATGCCGATGCCGGTGAAGGGGTGGTTTTGAAAGGCGCGCCAACTGCGCTGCCAGATTTCGGCGCGGCTGTTGTAATCCCTAGCCATGCCCGCGGCCATGAACTGCTGAAGCTGCTGCATGGGGTTGTTGAGCAGCAGCCAGACCAGCGCCAGCGCCAGGAGGATCAAGGCAGGCATGAGCAGGCGCGGCCAGCGCAGAACGACGACTCCCAGCAGCGTCAGGCCCGCGGCCAAGAGCGCGCCGCGGCTGCCGGTCAGCGTGAGCACTTGCAGCAGCCACCAAACCAAGCCCAGACAGAGCAGCAAGCGCAGCAGGCCGAAGGCGCGGCCCTGCCAGGTCGCGCCCCATGCACCCAGGCCCAGGCTGACCAAGAGCGGAATGGCGGGCAGAAG
>CAZZNG010000240.1:0-8998 GCA_964655505.1 uncultured Litorilinea sp.
CGTCGATGCCGTTGAAGTCGAAAGGCACGCTGCGCATCAGCTCAATCGACCAGCGTTTCAGTTCGTTGCGCTCGATGATGCGGTTCTCCTGTGGATTGCGCCCGGTGATGCGTACGCCGCTGGTTGCGGCCCGCGTGAGCTGCTCCTCGCGATAGGCGGCCCACTGGCGCTGGTTGCCCTCGTAGTACTTCTGGAATGTCTCTAATTGCCACGCCTGCCATGCCTCGGTCGTGCGCTGGCACAACACTGTGATATGGACCGCGCCCGTGTCCAAGCCGCGTAGTCGGGCGTAGTTGTACAGCGAGTACGCCACCGCGATCCCGCTTTCGCCGCGCGGGCTGGACGTGCCCAGCGTGACCAGGCCGGAACTGAACCCCGACTGAAAGGTTCCGCTCAGGATATGTTGGCCCGCCACTGCCACCGAAGCCGAAATGTATTCCGTTGCCTTGGACGCGATGACAATCACCTGGGCATGGGTGGGTGCGTAGCCTGGGGGAATCGGCACTGACTCCTTGGCTTGCGCGTCGGACCAAAATTTGGTCTGGACCTCTTCGGGCGGGCGCGGAGGATGGGAATGGGCTGTCTCGACAATAATCTGGAAGGGCGGCGGCGGATTGACGCCGGTCGCCTCATAGAGCCGTGCCCGGTGTAGATAGTTGTCGATGTCGATGCTCTCCGGGTCAAAGTCGATGGTGGGCGGCTGATCCAGTTCGTCCTGGTTGAGGGAGCGCAGCAGGCGCAGCCCCGGCTCAGGCACATAAAATTCCAGCATCAGACGCTGGCCGAAGTGGCGCAATTCCACCTCTTGAACCTTGTTGACCCACTTATAGATGCCGCTGAAGGGCACAGCCAGCCCGCTGATGGCGTGGCGGTTCAACTCGTCCACGGTCTCGGTGAGTGTGACGCGGCGCAGTTCCCGCGCGCGCTTCTGGATGCGCTCCAGCGAACGGTCGACCACCTCTTTGGAAAAGCTGCTGGCATTGCGTTCGCTCTCGGTGACATGCCGGTTGTAGGAGATGCCGAAATCCGCGTCAACCGCGATGCTGCCGTTGACAAAGCCGTATTGCGCCGTGACGTTCAGGCCGAAATCAATGCCGAACTGGGTTTCGATGGTCCGTTCGCTCTCCGATTGCAACTCGAACCGATCCGATGTGCGAAGGTCGCGCTCGCTTTCGCTTTCTTGCTGCGTTTCTTGCTCGAAGATGGATTCAGTGGTGCGCACGCTGCGATGCTGGCGCACCCGCTCTTCCAGCGGCAGAATGTTTTCGATATGCGCGATCTCTTCCGCCTCATAGCGCTTGTGCGACTCGCGCACGACGATGAGATCGCCAATCCCGGCAATCCGCACACCCGGATCGACGCCCGGCAGGTAGATCGGGGGGCGCTCATCGATGATGACACCTGGCTCTTTGCGCACGGGGCGTGTCGAAGAGGCGTTGGCCGCGGCAACCTGGGCGGCTTCTTGGAACTGGGCCAAGCGGTCGCGCGCATAGGCCAGATCTTCAACCGCGGTCGTGTAGTTGGGGCCGAAGATCGCCTGCACAAAGGATTCCTCTTCGGCATCCAGCCGGGCACGAAACGTCTCGCCCGCGCCGCGGCTGTCAATGGCATCGGCGCGAATGACTTGACCGGGCTGGACAGTGTTGGTTTCGCCAAAGAGCCAGGACCTCAAGCGACCGAACATGCCCCGCCGCGTGTCGGGCAAGGCAAGCGGACCGTCTGCGGCCCCATTGTGCAGCAGGCGCAGCCGCTTTTGGGTGGCGACCTCGGCGTGGGCGTCGAGCAGCTTGCGCTGTAGGCGTTCGCCCAAGTGGTAGCTTGTCAGGGGATTCGGTCGTTGGGCATGGTCGGCCAATGCCTTTTTGCGCCGCTCCTCGATCTCCTCTGGGCGGCTCGATGAACGGACGGCCGCGGCGACGCCCACCGGATCGCGCACAGCCAGCGGCGCGCGTGCCACCGCGCTCACCACGCGCTGCGCATCGACACCCGGCTCCTGCAACGCGCGCGCCAGGGCTGCGCCCTTTAGCGCGCGCCGCACTCGGCGCAGAACGTTGTCCGACGACGTTACCTGACCCAACATAGTCGCCCCAAGCGACGCGGCCATCCAAGTATCCCCTGCCACACGGAGAGTCTGGATGAGGTTGGGGTGCTCGAGGTTGATCGTGCGCGCCGCGGAAACCAGCGGCGCGATATCCTGGCCGGGCTGCCAGTCTTCCAGCATCATGCCCAACTGGGTGACGCCCAACCGATCCAGGACAGCCGCATCCACGGGCGCGGCTCGCTCGACCGCGGCTTGTAGGGCTTCCCGCGTTAGGGCGCGTTGGTCTGCCAAAGGCTCCAGCGTGTTGAAGATGGGCGGCATCCCCGCGACGTCGTCCACCGCGATCACCAACACGGGATTGGCAGGCCGGATGTTCAACAGTCGAAAGAGTTCAGTTGGCATGGCAAACTCCTTTCATCGCAAGCGGGCCGCGCACAGCCGAGCCGCCGCTATGGCAGGGGCGCGGGTAACGGGAGCGGTGCGGGCGCTGGCCGTCGGCGTGGTCCCCAGCCTTTGGCAATGTCAAAGGTGGCTTCAGTCTGATCAAAGCGGGCGACAAACGTTTGGCCGGTCGAATTGGCGAGATCGGCAAAGGTGTCGGCAAACTTCTTCATATAGACTTCCGGCGTAGCGCCCAGCTTTTTCAGCACAAAGACATGGGCATCCCACCATTGTTGAAGGGTGTAGAGGTCTTCCGCGCCGTGGGGGATCAGTTCGCGCAGCATCTGCGTCTTAACGCTGTGGGTGTAGATGCCGAGAAATTGGGGAATCTGGCGCGCGACAGCAGGGTTTTTGGGTACGACCAGCGCAAAGAAATTTTCCTGATCGAGCACTTCCTCGGTGACGTTGAGGGATTGCAGAAAGCGTTTCTCGACGAGATGATCCACCTCGAACAGCCTGCCGATGCCTGCGGCGCTGGTGAGTTTGCGCAGGTCGCTATAGAATTGAGCGTCGGCGTTGTTCAAGATCATCTCATACGCGTGCAGCGCCCCTGGGGTTACTTCGTACTTGAAGCGTTCGCCCAGGGTGCGGTTGATCAACTGCACATAATCGTCCCCCAGCGCGGCCTGGAGCGCGCGGCGGTATTGGCCGGATGTCTGGGACTTGGCCCACTCCACAGCGGACAGGGTCTTGCCTTCTGATCGGTACGCGGTATAGCGCGTCCGCAGGGGATCGTGGCGAAAGTGGCTGAAATCATCGGTGAACACGGTCAGGAGACGCTGTTCGTCGGCAAAGCGGCGCACGGCTCGCGCCATGTCCGCATCAAAGAATGTGACCAACTGGCTCACGTCTATCCCACCTGCTTGATAGGCACGATAGAGCATGTAAAACTCGCCTTCACGCTCGCCCAGGTTGCGCACCGCTTCTTTGAAGGTCGGGTCTTCGACCACGCGCTCGCCGTGGCGGGAGAAGAGTTTGACAAGCTCCAGCCGCTCCACCGCCTCGACAAAGCGTTCGCGCACCGCCGCGTCGAAGGTCAAGAGCACCTGCTTGGCGGTCGCGGTTCCCTTCGCCAGCCCGTCCAGTGCTTGCAGCAGCTTTTCCTGTTCATGCGCGGGCATACGCCGCAGCGCTTCCAGCAGATCGGCGTCGATGCGCGCTAGAATGCGCTGTTGGGTGCTTGCCGCCAGCGCAGCCCGAAAGATCCGGTTGCTGTTGCGCAGCGACTGCACCACAGCTCTGGCCTGGCGCGTTGCCAGCGCAACCGGCAGCAGCGAGACAATGCCCAGCACAAGATAATCCGCTTCGTGCATGGTTTCGCCCCAGAAGTTGCGCCCTGTGGCCGCGGCAAAGGCCAACTGTGCCACATCGTAGAGCGCGCCGACGTAGGGGATGAAGCCGATGATGGTTTCGATCAGCGCGACTTTGCGCCGCGCCTCCGGGCTGAGCCACTGTTCAAACTCGTCCCACTCACGAAAGACAAAGTGCCCAGTGTCCAGCGGGGAGCCTGGGGGCGGTACATCGCGCAGGCGTTTGGGATCGACGACGGCTTCATAGACCTGGACGACCGGCTGTGGTGGCGGTCCCGGCGGTGGGGGCCGGATGATTGGCCCCAAAGGCGGCCCGTCGATCTCAGCCGGGTCACGCATACGGATCACGCGCCCGCCCTCCAGCAGGACATTGGGCGTGCGCACGACGAGGATACGGTAGCCGTCGATGGGCTGGGGCACGCTGATGTCATAGGCAAAGGCCGCCGGTTCATTGAGGGGGGCTTTGATCCGGAAGTTCCATTCGCCGCCCTCATGGGCAATGTATACGCCATTGGGGGTAGGCTGGACCGTGGCGTAGTCCAGCGAGGGCGCGCGGCTCACTTTGTACTGAGGGTCGGCAAAGGGGTCGAGTCCCCGTTCCCAGCGCAGCGGCTGACCAGCCAGGCGTTGAAAGTTAAAGGTGTCGCCCGGCTGCGGCACAAGCGTGGTATCCTGCACCCGGTAGATCTGGACGTAAATCGTCTCCTGCCCGCGCACGGGGATCGGCGCGAGATCGCGATACATCTGCACCAGCCGGATCGGGCGCGCCAAGGCCAACAGGATCAGGCCGTATTCGCGCTCACCGCTGGGGCCAAGATAGTCCCAGCCAAAAGGGCGCTGGCCGGATAGATGCCAAGGCTCGCCGCCGCTGAAGTGAAAGGTAACGTTGGGTTGGGCGTCTTGGTCGATATCGCGGAAGAAGTACAGCGTACCCGTGCCCAAGATGGGATCGACCACACTGTGGAAGGTGGCAGGCACGTATGCGGCTCCCTTCCGGATCATTACCGAACGGCCAACGACACAAGGGGAGACGTGCGCGGGTGGTGTGTCGTGCTGCCCTCCATTATACAGGAATGCGCGACCATTTCAACCGTTGCGCGCATTTTTACCGTTTGTGCCCATGCGCCCAAGCACCCTTTGGCGCATCCTGCGCGGGCGGCGGTTTTGCGTTTTGCACAAACCGTCGTACCCTCATGGTCGACAGGCGGCCCCTGTTCGCCGTCGCTGCACCCACTGGACTGTTATTACTGTACTGTTATCCCTGTACTGTTACTCACGGTACTGCTCTGTCCTGTTCTCACTGCATCATCGTGGACTACGAGAGGAACCCAAGTTGTTATGCCAAGCGCACCACCTTTGGATGTCTCCACCATCCAGACCACCGCGCAGCAGATCCGGCAGCAAGTCAGCCGGGTTGTCGTGGGCAAAGACCAAGTTGTTGATCTGCTGCTGATTGCCCTCTTTTGCGAAGGTCACGTTCTCCTGGAGGATGTGCCGGGCATTGGCAAGACCACGCTCGCCAAGACGCTTGCCCGCTGCCTCCACTGCTCGTTCAGCCGCATTCAATTCACGCCCGACTTGCTGCCCTCAGACATCACCGGCGTGAACGTGTTCAACCAGCGCGACAATGCCTTTGAATACCGGCCTGGGCCGATCATGGCGCAGCTTGTCCTGGCGGACGAGATCAACCGCGCCGGGCCGCGCACCCAATCCGCTCTGTTAGAGGCAATGGAGGAGCGCCAAGTCACGGTTGACGGCGAAACGCGGCCCCTGCCCTATCCATTTCTGGTGCTGGCGACCCAAAATCCGGTTGAGTTGGAAGGGACATTCCCCCTGCCCGAAGCGCAGGTTGACCGCTTTTTGATGCGTATCCGGCTTGGCTATCCCGACCGCAGCGAAGAACGCCAGATCCTGCACCGCTTCCGCACAGAGCATCCCCTGACACAGCTAGAGCCAATCGTGTCCACGGCGGCGATCCGGGCCGCGGGGGAGATCTGCCGCCAGGTCTACATGCATCCTGCGGTCGAGGATTACTTGCTCGACCTCGTCCACGCCACCCGCGCGGACAGCGATATTGAACTTGGGGTCAGCCCGCGCGGAACCCTGGCGCTCTATCGCAGCGCGCAGGCATTGGCCGCGGTCCGGGGGCGAGGCTATGTCACGCCCGACGACGTGAAGGACCTGGCGCAGCCCCTCCTGGCCCACCGCATCACGCTCGGCGCGGATGCGCGGCTGCACGGGCGCACGCCAGACAAAGTGCTGGCGCGCATTCTGGATGAGACGCCTGTCCCGGTCGAAGAAGTCTGGGACGCGCGGACGCCCGCCTAGGAAGTCACACCCTTTATGAGCGCGCGTTGGTGGGTTGCAATTGGGCTGTTGGCCCTGGCAAGCGTGTTGCTGCGCAATAACTTGCTCTTTTTGTTGAGCCTGTTCCTGCTGCTGATTGGCGGCGTCTCGACGCTGTGGACGCGCGCCTGCCTCACGGGTGTTACCTACCGGCGGCAGATCGGCAGCTTGCGCCTTTTCCCCGGAGAAGAAACCGACCTCAGCGTCGAGATCGTCAACGCCAAGCCGCTGCCCCTCGCCTGGCTGCGCGTGGAGGATGAGTTTCCCTCGGCTCTGGAGTTGACGCGCGGTAAGCTGGCGGCTAGCTACCGGCCTGGACGGGCCTACCTGGTCAATTTGCTGTCGCTGCGCTGGTATGAGCGGGTCACCCGGCGTTATCACCTGCGTGCAACGCGCCGCGGCGCTTGGCGGGTGGGACCAGCGCGCATTTCATCGGGTGATATTTTCGGCTTTGCGCTGCGCCGCGATGAGGTGATGGACACGGAGACGCTCCTGGTCTACCCCAAAGTTGTGCCGATAACAACGTTGGGCCTGCCCGCCACCCGCCCCTTCGGCGATCTACGCACCCCGCGCCGCACAATCGAAGACCCGCTGCGCCTCATGGGCGCGCGCGAATATGTGACCGGGGACAGCTTTCGCCACATCCACTGGAAGGCGACGGCACGACGCCAAGCCCTACAGACCAAGGTCTTTGAACCCTCTGCCGCGCTGCCGCTTGCCATCTTTCTCAACGTCAACACCTATGAGTCGTTGATGGAAGGCCGCGATCTGGAACTGCTGGAGTATGCCATCTCGGCCGCGGCGTCGCTGGCGACGTGGGCGTCGGAGAGCGGGCATCCAGTGGGGCTGTTTGCCAACTCGATCATGCCGCCGGGCGCACAGCGCATCCGTCTGCGCCCCGGCACGCGACCGGATCAGTTGCTGCTGATTCTGGAAGCCTTGGCAAAGGTGTTGGACCACGGTCCCTGGTCAATTGAGTCGGTGCTCCAGGCTGAAGGCTCCCAACTGCTGCACGGCGCGAGCATCGTCGTGATCTCCGCAACAGCCAACGCCAAACTGCAGCGGGCCATGATCGACCTGCGCGGCCGCGGCTATGGCATGACCTTTATCACCCTGGGCGATCAGATTGGGCGCTTGGATCTGCCCGCGATTCAGCACTATCACATCGGCGGGCGAAAGGAGTGGCATGAACTGGCGTCGCTGGCATTGGCTTGACGATGGCGTGCTGCCCCTTTGCTTGGTAACGATCCGCCTCTGTTGGATCGCGCCCTGGCTCTATTTCTTGCATCGCTGGCTGACCCCTGCGGAGCCATTGCCGTGGATGCCGCTTTGGGCGATCCCGCTGTTCATGCTGGGCGGCGCGTATGTGGCGCGTGCAGCCCTGGCGCGCAGCGCGACGCTGCGCCGGGCGCGCATCGGCGCGGTCGCGGTGGGGCTGCTGGCAATGCTTGGCTTGCTCTGGTGGCAATATTACCGCGGGGGCTTCGCACCCTGGGATGTGGCGTGGATCGGGCATCTGGGCTTTGCGCTGTCGCACCCTGAATCCGAGCCGCTGCCCTTGATGACGCTCTTGATCGCGGCTGGGTTGTGGCTGCGCGGTGTGTTGGATGGGCGCTACCGGCTGACCCATGATCAGATCTGGCAGGGGGTGATTACCGCCTTTGTCAGCCTGGCGCTGCTGCTCTTGGTGAGCCAAGTGGACCCGCAAGGGCCGCCCCCCAACACAAGCCGCTGGCTGCTGCTGATGATCGGCACGGGCTTGACTGCCCTGGCGCTCTCCAGTTTGCAGCTTTCGACCATCACCGGGCGCTGGGAAGAAGGCGCAGAATCGCAACTGCCGCTCAACCGTTATTGGCTGGTAAGCGTGGGCGCGGTCATTGCCGCCATGCTGGTCGTCGGTTTGGCGCTGGGCGCGGTGGTGAGTCCTGCATCGGTGGCGCAGGCGTTGAGTTGGGTAACCGTCGTGCTCGACTGGATCGGGACGCTTCTGGGCTACGTGCTGCTGGCCGTTGCCTATGTAATTTTCCTCGTCTTGACGCCCCTTTACGAGTGGATACGCTCGCGGCTCGCCGAAACGCCGCGGCCTGAACCGCTGCAAATACAGGGGCTTGAGGAGATGCTCGATCCCATGCGGCAGCCGTCGACCTCCGCTGTGCCGGAACTGGTGAGCGAGACCGCGCGCTGGACCGGGCTGGGCGCGGTGCTGGTGGTGGTCATTGTGGTGACTGCGCTGGCCCTGCGTTATTTCCGCCAGCGCCAGCAAGACGAGCCGGAGGAGGTGCGCGAGACGATCTTTACACGCTCGCTGCTGGCGGAGCAGCTATCGTCCCTATGGCGCGACCTGCTGGGCCGACTGCGCGACGCGTCACAGGGGCCGATCAGCCCCTTTCTGCCGTTGGACGATGAACAAGAGACGCGGCGTGCAATCCGCGCTCGGTATCAATCGCTGCTTGCCCTGGCGCAGGCGCAGGGGTATGCACGGCTGCGCGGGCAGACCGCTGCCGAGTACATCAGCCTGCTGGCGGAACGCTTCCCTACCGTGCGCGGCGCATGGGCCACGGTAATCGAGGAATATACAGCCGCACGCTATGGTCAGCCCGCGCCGTCGCAGCCACAGGTGGAGCGTATGCAGCAGGTGTACGAAGAGCTTCAGGCTGTGCTGGCCGCGGAGGGGGCTGCGGACGGCAGCGCGGTCGAGGGCGAACAGCGCCCCTGAGGTCCGAATAGCCACTTGCCGCCGGGTCAATTTGGACAGCACAACTTTTGGGGGATTAGCCTTTTTTGTTAAACATCTGCTAAACTATTCCCTATGCGCCCGTAGCTCAGTGGATAGAGCACTGGTCTTCGGAACCAGGTGTCG
>CAZZNG010000241.1:0-8978 GCA_964655505.1 uncultured Litorilinea sp.
TTCTACGCTGTGCTGCTCTATGCGGCACATTTATCACGCGCTGCCATAGGCAGCACACAGAACGGGCAGGATCATCATTACAAAACGATGATCCTGCCCGTCTGGTTTTGGAGGAACGAAGCCGCGACGATTGTCGCTCGGTTCACCAGCCCTCAGCACTGGGTCGGATGGCTCAGCGAGGGCGGAGAGAGCCGGTGAACCGAGACGACGTTGGCCGCGTGTGGCGGTTGAGTAGGACGACGAGCAGCGTGATGACCGCCGCGGCCAGGAGTAACAAGGCTGCGCTCCAGACTTGGTTGAGCCATGCGGGCGCCACGACCAGCACAATGCCCAGGAACAGCATCATCACGCCCGAGAGAAGTTTGAGGATGCGGCCCTCCTCTTGGGCGAGTTTGCGCGCCCCAAAACGCAGGGTGAAGAGCACCACGATCAGCAGAAGGGGCAAGATGTAGACCAAGTTGTAGACAGCCAAGTACAGATAGTAAACGCCCGGCGGTAGTTCGTGGAGAGTCAGCACGCGTGTATAGACCATGGGGAAGCCGGACGTACACAGCAATTCATAGCTGTTGGCGGCAAGCGCCAACAGGACAGTTCCCGCCAGCATGGCGGGCAGACGGCTCGCTTGAACCAGCCCGCGCATACGCCGGTAGAGGTTGGGCTTGGCGCGTTCAGGGATGGAAAGCGAAGGGCCGCGTTTGAACCAGAAGTAATCTTTGATATTCAGCGCAGCCATGGTGATGGCGATCAGCCCGGCGATGACGGTGATCACGCGCAGTTCGCCCACCCAGAGAAATACGTTGAGCCAGGCCGCCATAAAGACAAAGTAGAGCAGGCCGGAGAAAAAGACAAAGATGCCGCCGATCAGCAGCATACGCCGCCGGTCGTGCGCGTGGACGAGCAGGCTCAACAAGAAGAGCAGGACAAAGAAGGCACAAGGGTTGAACGCGTCGAGCGCGGCAATGGCAACGGTGAAGAGGGGCAGCGACATGGTCTGCGCGTCCAGCGTGCCCAGGAGCGGGACAGCCAGCGCGGCGGCATCGGCAGCATCAATAGCATCTGCGGCAGCAGCAGTGGTGGCAGCGGCATCGGTATCGATATCGGCGGCCTCTGTTGTGGGGGCCGTTTGCTGCGGCGCAGCAGGCGGCATATCGGCTTGGGCGGCAGCAAGTTGGGCGCTCACGTCGTCATGGCACGCGCTGAGCGCGGCGACCAGGGCTGCGCCGGTCGTCTCGGCTTGGTCATAGCCCGCCACCATGTTGCCGCAGAAGAAGAAGGCCGGGACATACTGCGCCTGTTGGCCTACGGCCGCGGCCATGTTGGCATAGTGCAGGGCGTGGTCGGGGTGTCCGGCCAACTCGTAACTGTGCAGATCGAGCCATGTCAGTTGGTCGGGCAGCGCGTCAACGAACGGATGGGCTTCGAGGCAGTGGGGGCAAGTGGTTGACCAGAAGAAATAAAGTTGGATACGCGGTTCGCCGTTGGGGTCGATGATGATCCATTCGGGGGTAGCTTGTTGGGCATGGGCAGGCGCGACGATCAGGGCTGCCAGCAGCAGCGCCAGGAGGATGGATCCCATTCTGATCCCGATGCGGCGAATTGGTTCGCGCATTCTCTCGGCAGACACCGACGAGATGGTCGAGGTGGTCGCCACGGTCGCGCTCCTTACCCAATGAAAGTCGGCTCCAGCATGGCGTCTGCACAATGCAGACGTGCGCGCCGGGTCGTTTGGGCTTACACCGAGTATAGAAAGAAAACTCCCCGCCGCATTCATGCGGGCGGAGAGTTTTGGTCCTAGTCTGGGGATGGGGAAGCATCCTGGTCAGGTGGCTAGTTGAGCACTTCGAGCAGTTCTACCTCGAAGATGAGCGTGGCATTGGGGGGGATGACGCCGCCGGCTCCGCTTTCGCCGTAGGCCAGTTGCGGCGGGATCACCAGTTGGCGTTTGCCGCCGACCTTCATGCCTGCAACGCCCAGATCCCAACCGGGGATGACTTGGCCCATACCCAGGTTAAATCTGAAAGGCTCGCCGCGATCGATCGAACTGTCGAACTTGCCGCCCTCCGGCAGCCAGCCGGTGTAATGGACAAGTACCTCTTGGCCTGGCATGGGCGCGGGGCCATCGCCGACGACTAGATCAATGTACTGGACGCCCTGCTCCAACGTTTGGTAGTCGGCAGGGTCAACTTCGGTCGGTGCAGCCGGTGCGCCGGGCTGGACGTTGACCAACTCCACGTCAAAAATAATGGTGGCGTTGGGGGGGATGACGTTGCCCGCGCCCTGTTCGCCATAGCCGATTTCGGGCGGGATGACGAGGATGGCTTGGCCGCCTAGGTTCATCATGGCGATGCCTTCTTCCCAGCCGGGGATCACCATGCCTGATCCAAGCGGGAAGCGAATCGGTTCGCCCCGGTCATAGGAACTGTCAAAGACGGTGCCGTCTTGCAACGTGCCGGTGTAGTGGACGGAAACGATGTCGCCGGGTTGGGGCTGCGGCCCGTCGCCCGCGACGACCTCGGTGTACTGTAGGCCAGATTCTGTGATCACGGTTTTCTCCGGGTTGAGGGGGGTCGGTGTGGCAGCGGGCGCGGCAGGGGCTGATTCAGCCGCCGAATCTGAAGCGGAATCGGCGGCTGTGTCCTCGGCTGCACCGGCATTGTCTGTATTTTCTTCGACTGCTGTGGTGGGCGCTGCGTCGGCTGGCGCGGGTTCGTCGCTGTTGCCGCGGCCACACGCAGCGAGAATGAGCAGCATACATGCCAGGGCAAGCAGCCGCGGCAGCAAAACGTTACGAGATGTCATTGCAATCGTTACTCCTGACTCTGCGGAGTTTGGTGGGGAATTGGACGGTGCGCGCCGGGCCAGGGGCCGACAGGCGCATCGGGCAAGTCTACCCACTTTTCTTCTTGGCGGTAGAGTTGCATACCGCGCGCTTGGTAGTTGCGCAAGGCCAGGGGATGATCAAGCGTGCAGGTGTGGAGCCAGACGCGTTCCGGCTGACGTTCCCAGGCGCGGCGCAGGGCATGGGTGAGCAGTTGCCCGCCTAGCCCTTGGCCGATGAACGCGGGCAGCAGCCCAAAGTGGACGATCTCCACGGTGTTGTCGGGTTGGTGGTCAAGCTCGTAATAGCCTGCGGGCGTGCCGCGTACGCTCACGACCCAGGTTTCAAATTCGGGCCGGTCCACCCAAGCGCGCCATTGATCGTAGGTCCAAGTCAGCATCTCGCGCCAGTACCAATCGCCGCCCACCGCGGTATAGAAGTAGCGGTTGAGTTCGGGCGAAGGGATCTCGGCGCGCTTGATTGCTGCGTCGGGGTGGGTGCGCGTGGCCGGGCGCAACTGGGCCGGGTCGGTCATTTGCAGGTGGTAGATGCGGACGAGTGTCTTGGGCATGGGCGTTAGTCTAGCAGGGGAAGCGCCGGAATAGCAAACGCATGGATGGGGGAATTAGGCTAGGAATCCGATTGAAAGGGCCAGCGCATAGAGCAGCACATGGCGCGCGGTCCCGGCGAGCGCGGCATTGAGGGTTGGCCCGTCAGTGGCGCGGTTGATGGTCGCCAGCAGACGCAGGCCGCGCGGCAGTGTGAGCAGGGGGGTAAGCAGCCAAAGGCTCCCGCCGCCAAGCCACAGGATAAAGGGCACTGCATAGGCTAGGCCAAGCTGCGCCAGGTATTGGCGGCGCGCGCCCGCGCGGCCCCAGCGGACGGCCAGGGTAATTTTTCCGGCGCGGCGGTCGGTGTCGATGTCACGCAGGTTGTTGACGACGAGGATGTTGGTGATGAGCGCGCCCAGGGGCAGCGAGGCCAGCCAGACATGCTGGGGCAGGGCGTGGGCCTGGACGTAGTAGGTGCCGCAAACGGCGATCGGGCCGAAAAAGAGAAAGACAAAGAGATCGCCCAAGCCGATGTAGCCGAAGGGTTTGGGGCCGCCGGTGTAGAGAATGGCGGCCAGAATGGCGCTGAGGCCGATGACGACGATGGGCCAGCCGCCGACCCATGCGAGATAGACGCCGATGAGCGCGGCCAGGGCAAAGACGACGATCATGCCCGTGCGGACGGCGGGCAGCGGGAGCAAGCCGGTGGCGGTCACGCGGGTGGGGCCAAGCCGGTCAGGTTGATCCGCGCCTTTGACATAATCAAAGTAGTCGTTGGCGATGTTGCTGCCGATCTGGAGCAGGAGCGCGCCGATCAGCGCGGCCAGGGCCGGCAGGAGCGCAAATGCGTTGTCGGCCCAAGCGATGGCTGCACCGGTGATGACGGGTGCGATGGCCGCGGGCAGTGTCTTGGGGCGCGCAGCCATGATCCAGGCGCGCACGCGTCCGGGTGACACAGGTTTGGGTGATCCTGTGTCGGATGATGTTGCGCCAGGGGAAGGGGTGCTTGATTGGGAAGAGTGTGGTGCGTCTGACATGCTTGTGGTTCTATCTGCACGAATGTTCTAGTAGAATGGTCTTCGAGTAGAATAAGTTTGGCTGGCGTTGGTTAGCAGCTATTTGTTTGCTCATTTTACCCGACCGCGCCTAAGATGGCCGCACGCGGCCGCGCGCATAATCTCTAGCGCAATCTCTACAATAATCGCTGCTCTAGTGCAATCTCATTAAGTGTCATAAGACGGATCGACGATGGCAGGCTTTACCCACCTTCGTGTCCATTCACATTATACGCTGCTGGGCGCGACGGCCCCGATCGCTGATTTGGTGCAAACCGCGGCGAGCCAGGGCATGGACGCGCTGGCGCTGACCGACACCAATGTGCTGTATGGCGCGGTGGCCTTCACCCGCGCGTGCGACGCGGCAGGCATCCAGCCGATTTTGGGCATGGTGGTGAGCGTGGCGCAGCCGGACGAGATCGCGGGCGGCTGGGAGGGCGCGGGCGAGGTGGTGCTGTTGGCGACGGGCCGCGCGGGCTGGCGGTCGCTGTGCGCGCTGTCGTCGAGCATCCAAGGCCGGGCGGACCGCGCGGAGGCAGTGCAGCGCGGGGTCGATTGGGAGACGCTGCGCGACCATCGGGAGGGGCTGCTCTGTCTGGTGGGCGGGCGGCGCAGTTGGCTGGGGCGGAGTTTGCGCCAGGGGGATGCCGCGGGGGCTGCGCGCTATGTGGCGCGGCTGGGCGGCGTCTTTGGCGAGCAAGCCATCCTGACAATTGAGGCTCATACGCCTGCGGATGGGCCGGTGGCGGATGCAACGGTGGCGTTGGGCAAGCGTTTTGGTCTGCCGGTGGCCGCGGTGCAGCCGGTCTTTTGCCGCGAGCCAAGTGAGCGCAGCCGGTTGCGCTTGCTGGCTGCAATGGCCCACAACTGCCCATTGGCGCAGGTGACCGCGGCCATGCTGCCCGACGAGGGGGATGAGGCGGCTGTGCTGCATTGGCAGACGCCCGAAGATATGGCCGCGCGCTTTGCTGCGTACCCGGACGCGCTGGCCTACGTGGGCGAAGTGGCCGCGCGCTGTGAACCTGCCCTGCCGGATGGCCGCCCGATCTGGCCGGCGCTGGCGCTGGAGGATGACTCGCCCGATGCCTCCCCCGATACGGCTTTGACCAAACTGGCTGAGGAAGGGTTGCGCCGCCGCTATGGGTCGCCGGAGCCACGCCACAGCGAGCGGTTGACAGCGGAATTGGCGCTGATCGCACAGCATGGCTTTGCGCCGCTTTTTCTGCTGGTGGCGGATATTACGCGCTTTGCCCGGCGGCGCATGATCCCCTACAACACGCGCGGCAGCGTGGCGAATTCGCTGGTGGCCTATTGCGTGGGGATTACGACGGTCGATCCGGTTGCGCATGATCTGCTCTTCGAGCGTTTTTTGAACCCGGAACGCGCCAACCTGCCCGATATTGACCTGGATTTTTGCAGCCGCCGCCGCGATGAAGTGCTGCACTATGTGCGCAAACGCTATGGCGCGGAACAGGTGGCGCTGGTGGCGACGATTGCCACGCTGCGGCCCAAGTCGGCTGTGCGCGAGACGGCTAAGGCGTATGGGCTGGACGAGGAGACGATCACGGCGCTGGTGGGGCAGGTGCGCGACGAGTGGCATCCTGATCCGCGGCGGCGACAGCGCGATACGCGCGAAGAAATCTTGGCGCGGCTGCAAGACGCGCAGCAGGCCAGCGTGATGGCCGCGGCCCTTGATCTGGTGGGCACGCCGCACCATTTGAGCATCCACCCTGGCGGCGTGGTGGTTGCGCCGGGGCGCATGACCGACTATGCGCCGGTGCAGTGGACGCCCAAGGGCTTTTGGGTGACCCAGTTTGCCCATGAGGATGTGGAAGCGCTGGGGCTGCCCAAGATCGATCTGCTGGGCATCCGCGCGTTGACGGTCCTGGCCGATGCGGTCGAGTTGGTGCGTGCCCGGCATGGGCCCCAGTTTGGCTTGGAGGTGATTGCGCTCGACGATGCCGCCACTGGCGATCTGTTGGCCGCGGGCGATACGGTGGGGGTGTTCCAGTGTGAATCCACCGGGGCACAGCGTACGCTGCGCCAGTTGCGGGCGCGGTCGGTGCGCGATCTGGCGGTTGCCAATGCTTTTTTTAAGCCAGGCCCGGCCACCGGCGGCATGGCGCACGCCTTTGTGCGGCGCTATCGCGGCGAGGAGCCGGTGCGCTATCTACACCCGGCGCTGGAGCCGATCTTGGCGCAGACGCAGGGCGTTTTGCTCTTTCAAGAGCAGGTGCTGCGCGTGGCGCGGGAGATTGCTGGGCTGAGTTGGGCCGAGGCCGACCGGCTGCGAAGGGGCATGAGCAGGTTTCGGGCCGACGAGATGGCGGCGCTGCAAGCACGCTTCGTGGCGGGCTGTACACGCGCCGCGCCCGATGGGCCGGGGATGAGCGAGGAGCAAGCCCAGACGCTTTGGACCCAGGCGGCCGCGTTTGCGGGGTATGGCTTTAACCAGGGACACGCCACAGCTTATGCCGATGTGAGCTATCGTTCGGCCTATTTGAAAGCCCACTATCCAGCTGAGTTTCTCTGTGCGCGGCTGGCAGATTGGGGCGGATTCCACCATCAAGCGGTCTATATTGCCGAGGCGCGGCGGTTGGGCATTGCTGTGCGCCCGCCCCATGTCAACCACAGCGGGCAGCAGTTCACGCTGGCCTGGGAAGGGGAGGGCGAGGACGCGCGGCCGGTGCTGTGGATGGGGCTGGGACAGGTGCGCGATCTGCGGCGGGCGACGATTGCCGCGCTGCTGGCGGCGCGGCGTGCGGCTCCGTTCCGCGATGTGGATGATCTGATCCGGCGGGTGCAGCCCGCGGCCAAGGAGTGCCGTCATTTGATCCAGTGCGGCGCGTTGGATGGGCTGGGCGAGAGCCGCCGCGCCATGTTGGCCGAAGTCGAAGATGGGCAGCGCGGCCGGTCGGCTTTGCAGATGACCTTTGATTTCGCCGTGCGCGAGGTGGAGGCGGAAGGGTTGGCCGAGTGGCTGCAATGGGAGCAGCGGGTGCTAGGTATGCCCATCAGCAGCCACGGGGCCGCGCTGGAGGCGATGCCTTCGCCATGCACGTTGGCTGCTGCGCGCCAAGCGCCGGGGCGCGGTGTGACGCTGCATGGTGTGCGTCTGCCGGGGTGGACGGGCGGCAAGGGTTGGTTCTTGGCTGTGGGCGATGATTACGCGGTGGCGGTGCTGGATCCGGCTGTTGCGAATCCGCGACCGTGGCGGCCCTTGGTGGCGCGGGGGGCCTGGCAGCAAGATCAATGGGGCAATGGCTGGGTGCAGGTGACGGGCTGGTCGCCGTTAAAATAGCGTAACGGCAACCAGCCGGTATGGGGCAAACAGTGGTCGTCGGTTATTGGACGGCTATTGGGCCGAGGTCAACGAGCGCAGATAGGCCACGACTGCCAGAATTTGCTCGTCCGAGTAGTCTGGGCGGCCTCCGCTGGGCGGCATGACCAAGCCGGTAGTGTTGTTGGGATCGGTGGTCGAGACGCCAGCGCGGATGAACGCGAGCGCTTCGGCATCATCCCTATCGAAGAGGACTTCAGATTCGAGCAGCGACGGCCCCAAGTTGACGACGCCCTCGGCATTTGGCCCGTGACAGACGGTGCAGGTTTCGGCGTAGAGTTGTTGGCCTGTTGCCACCACAGCCGGATCCTCTGCTGGATCATTGGCGGGGTTGCCTGCAGAGTCGTCTGCAACGGTTTCGTTGGGCGCGGCGGCTATGCTGCTGTCCGCCTCTGTGATAGGGATGGGCTGGGTGATGGGCGTCTGGTCGCCGCCTGCTACCTCTGTGAGGGAGAGGGTGGGCGTCTGGCCGCGCATCTGGGCCATGCCGCCGAAGATCAGCGCAATGACAATGATGATGGCAGCCACTTGCCACAGGGGCGCGCTTTGGCGTTCGTCCTCTTCCGGCTGGCCCGCGGTCAAGGCGACCAGGGTAAAGATCGTAATTAAGAAGAAAGCGGTCATTGCCAGGAAGGGGATGGTGATGAAGCCGAGCCAGTTGATCCAGACCGAGGTGCAGGGAATCCCGCTGCGACATGCAGTCGGCGCGCCGAAGATCTGCGTCTTTTGGATCAGGTAATGGTAGGTGGCGACACCCTGACCGAGGAGGGTGAAGGGCAGGATGTAGTAGGGCAGTTGGCTGTCCATGCGCACGAGTCCGACGGCAATGATGACCGCGAGCGGATACATGAGGATGCGCTGATACCAGCAGAGGGCACAGGGTACATAGCCTAGCACTTCGCTGAAGTAGAGGCTGCCGAGCATGGCTACCCAAGCCACAATGAGGGCGAAATACAAGCTGTAGCGGGAGAAGAGTTGACCGAGTCCCAGGTCTTTCATTGATCGGTGATCCTTGAATTCGGAAAGGGGGTGGCTGTGCAAGGTACAGCCAGCCGTTCAAGTAACAGAAGCAACCGCATCACGCGATGATTCGTCTGCGGGCAAGATGACCGAACGAGGAATCGTGCTGCTCTCTTCGGGAATGAACCCGTAGGCGCGGGAGACAATATAGAGGGTTCGCCCTTTGACTTAGTAGTAGATGCGGCAAAAGTACT
>CAZZNG010000242.1:0-8943 GCA_964655505.1 uncultured Litorilinea sp.
GAGGGAGTCGGGCAGGGTAAAGAGTTGGGCATTTTCGACCACGTAGTGCTTGCCGCGGAAGGAGTGGTTGCCGCCTTGCCAGAGCAAGCGGATCACCTCGATGGCCTCGATCAGCATCTCTGTGCGCACGGCATGTTCGGGCCAGTGGTTGCCCAGGATGTGTTCGTTGAGCGCTTCGCCTGTGCCCACGCCGAGAAAGAAGCGACCGGGCATCATGGCCGCGCTGGTGGCCGCGGCCTGGGCGATGATGGCGGGATGGGTGCGTACCGTGGGGCAAGTGACGCCTGTGCCCAGGCGCAGCCTTTGGGTGGCTTGGGCAATGCCGCCGATGACGCTCCACACAAAGGGCGCGTGCCCCTGGGCACTGACCCAGGGATGGTAATGATCCGAGATCAGGGCAAACTCAAAGCCGATCTCTTCGGCACGCTTGGCGTGCTGGACGAGATCGTTGGGGGTGTGTTCCTCGCTGGATAGGGCGTAACCGATTTGGGCCATGGCGCTTCGTCTCCTCCGTTGCATCTTGTCTGTTCATTCGTCTTTATTCATCTGCTCTATGTGCAGCCTGTCTAGTGGCGTGTGTCTTTTGGTCGCGTGTGTCGATGCGCGGTGGGGTGGCGATTCATTTGACGGTGCGAGTGTAGCAGGGTGAAGGGGTCGCGGCCATCAGCCGTGGTACAAGCAGACGACATAAAGCGGGGTAGACTTGGCGCGGAGGGCAGAAAGCAGGGGATCTTCCCGGATGCCTAACCTTCCCGGACGCTCGAAGCGTCCGGGAAGATCCCGCGGTGCAAGGGGGGCAGGGTGGGGTCAGTCCTTCCAGATTTTGGGCGGGTGCGCGGCAATGGCCTCTTCGTTGATCGCCACGCCTAGCCCTGGCTGGGTGGGCAGTTCCAAGAAGCCGTCTTTGACTTCAAGCGGCGAGGTGACGATCTCGTCGCGCCAGGGTACATCGTCGTATTCGTATTCCAGGATGAGGAAGTTGGGCACGGTGGCGACCAGGTTGACGGCTTGCAGCGTGCCCAGTACGCCGTGGGAGTTGTGGGGCGCGAACATAATGTCATAGGTGTTGGCGTAGTCGGCCACCTTCTTGCCCTCGGTGATGCCGTTCCAGACAGTATCGGGCATGACGATCTCCATGGCGTGGGACTCGAAAAAGGGCTTGTACTCATGGCAGCGGCGCAGGCTTTCGCCCACGCAGATGGGCGTGCGGCTGGTCAGGCGCGCGGTGCGCAGCGACTCGGCGTCGAGGGTTTCAGATTCGAGCCACATGAGGTTGAACGGCTCCAAGGCTTGCGCCAGTTTGATGATGCCGCCCATGCGGAAGGCGAAGGCCACGTCGAGCGCCAGGCCGATATCGGGGCCGAGCGCGTCGCGCCACGCGCCGATCCAGTTGACGAAGTAGTCGAGCAGTTGGTTGCTCACGTCGCCGGATTTGCGCTCCCGCCACCAGACAGGTTCGCCGCGCAGCCAACTGTCCGCGCCCATCTTGACCGCGGTGAAGCCGCGCTTTTTGACCTCGGCGGCGACGGCGGGAATGTCCTCCAGGGTTTGCAGCGGGGGCAGGTCGGCGCGGTAAGGGGTGGCGCGGCCAACGTGGGTGAAGTAGACGCGGATCTTGTCCTGCACGGGGCCGCCGAAAAGTTCGTAGACGGGCACGCCCAGGGCTTTGCCTTTGATGTCGAGCATGGCCGCGTCCAGCGCGGAGATGGCTTGTTGGGCCAGCCCGCCGATCTGGCGCACGGTGGCGGCATAGAGTTTGTGCAGCGCGGCCTCGGTGTGCATGGGGTTGTGGCCGATGAGGTGGTGGCTCAGGTGTTTGATGGCGGCGACGATCATGGGCGCGGACTGCTGGCAGTTGCATTCGGCGTAGCCGATGATGCCTTCGTCGGTGTGCATCTTGACGAAGTTGTGGGTGCGCCAGCCGCCGTCACAGGAGAGCGTTTCGACCTTGGTGATCTTCATACGGGTTCCTCATGCTAGGTTAGGGAGTAGGAAATAGAGATTGGAGGGTGTTGGGCGCTTGGTGGCGTAATCGGTGGCGTAAAGCGTAGCATTGTTTAAGGGGGCGCGCAATTTTAAGGTTGAGCGGGGAATCGAGAAGGGATCTGTCAAAATTGTCGCCAAACTGCGCCAGAATACGTCAAATCATGTTGTCTACACCGGGAAAACTGTGCTATATTGAGGATGGCTCCGCCGTTCATGTTGATGTGCTTACCTCGTCAGCATGATCCAGTGTATAATCAACTCATGATGACAACTTATCTAGATCTGGCAGAGCTAGTCAACATAAACGTCCAATTGTCCCCTTGATATAGCAGGAGCAGAATCATGGCTAGTCACTCTGCGCCGACAGAGTTATTGCGCGCACATCCATCACTTGCCAAGCGCCGCCCTGCCGGCCCGAACCAAGCCTCGGCACAGGGGCCTCTCCAGCCGCTATCGACACAGATGATCCAGCGCTTGCAGGCCCACCACGCGCAGGCAGGCACGCCCGCGGCGGGGCAGGCCGCGCCGTCACCGGCCAATGCGCTGCCCGCGCAGGATGTGCTGACCATGCAGCGTCTGTGGGGCAACCGCACGGTGCAGCGCATTGTGGATGCAAGGAATGTGGATGCAAGGAATGTGGATGCGCAGGATGTGGCTGCGCAGGGGCCTGCGATGACAGTGGATGAGGACCCGGCCGCGGAGCAGCGCGCACAGCGTGCCGCCGACGCCGCGTTGAGCGGGGAAGGCCGCGTGGGGTCGATCACGCCCTTGCGCCGCCGCGAAATCAAGCGCCAGGCTGCCGAGGCTGGACAGGGCGCAAGCAGCCGCGGCGGTACAGTGGACGGGACGACCGCGCAGGCGATTGAGAACGCGCGCGGGCGCGGCCAGCCGTTGGATCAAGCGGTGCGGGGTGAAATGGAGGCGCGGTTGGGCGTCAACCTGCAAGGGGTGCGGGTGCATACCGACGCGCAGGCGGATCGACTCAGCCGCTCGTTGGATGCCACCGCGTTTACCACCCAGCGCGATATCTTTTTCCGCCGCGGCCAGTACGCGCCGCAAACGGCGGCGGGCAAGCATCTGCTGGCGCATGAATTGACCCATGTGGTGCAGCAGGGGGGCGGCGTTCAGCGCCAGGCGGCCAAGCAGGGCCTCATCCAGCGGGCGCGGGGCAAGTCTTACATCCCCGGTGCGGCGACGGCGCGCGATAGTGTGTTTGGGGAGCGGGACGATCGCCGCAAGATGCCTTCGGACTTAACCCCGAACTTTCTCGCGGAAATTGAGATGACGCCCCTGGCGATTCCGGTGGTGGAGAGGCGCTTCTTGCGCAAGAACAAAGTCCACACGCTGCGCGGTCAATTCTATCAGCACAGGACAGTGAATTACAACGGCACCACGGTTTTGGTGCTTTCGGGCAGCGGTGGCTCCAGCGAGCAGTATACGCGCCAGATGGCGGAAAAGTACTGTCGCACGGGCGCGCGGGTGGTGGCAGTGAACTACCGCGGCTATGGCGAATCCTCCGACACGACGCCCACCGAGGCGAAACTTTACAACGACGCCATGGCGATCTATCAGGCCGTGGTCAATGGGGCTGGCGGGATGCCCCGCGCGGTGAACCCGGCGGATATTGTGGTGCACGGCTATTCCATGGGCGGGCCGGTGGCCGCGACGCTGGTCAAGCGCATCCTCAAGAAGGGCGGCAATGTCAAGGGGCTGGTGTTGGACCGCGCCATGACGAGCACTTATGAGGCAGCGCGGGAAGAAGTGAACCCGCTCATGGCGTTTGGCGCGAAGTTGGGCGTCGGCAGCATGTCGGTCAAGAGCAAGCTCAAGTCGATTCACAAACACAACCCCAATCTGCCCATTGTCTTTACCAGCGCGGGCACGGATTCCAGCCAGGTGACCGACACGAGCATGGACGCGGACATCGAAGCGGGTTCGTCAATGGATGACACGCTGAAGAAGATTCGTTTGGGCGATACACGCGGGGTAGACAATTTCGTCAACGAACTCAAGTCGGACCGGATGTCGAAGGACGGGCTGGCGCTCAATGATCGGAGATTGGCCCAATGGGCAATCAACAAGGGCATGAATGTGAGCGAGGTGAACCGCGACAATCTCTCCCACTTCAGCCAGACGGCCATGATGGATGAACTGATTCCGGAATTGAGCAACCGCGGGCTGCTCAACGACAGCGGCGGGGGCATCTATCAAAACGCCTCCAACCTGAAACGCCCGTCGGTGCAAAACGTGATTGACGAGGTGCAGGCCATCAAGAAGTTAATGGCCTTGCCCCGTGACCTGGAGAATCTTGAGGGCCAGTTGGCAAGGACGGGGCCCAGCAAAGCATTGAACAGAGCTAATGGCGGGTTGAAGAGGCTGATCGAGAGACAACTGCCCGCTATCAAGGACTGCGTCGACGCGCAAAGAGGCGGGGATCAGCAGGCGTATCTGACGGGCATGGCGCTGGCGCGGACTTTGCACAACCGGCTCCTGGCCGGGATGCGCAGCGCGTATATTGCCCTGGCACAGAGCCTGCTCGGCATTACAATTCCAGCTACGGCGACGACCGACGACATTCTCAGCGCGTTGCGGCCGCTGCGCGCCAGCAGCGATGCGCAGAAAAAGCAGATCGCCAACAATATGTTGATCAGTTTCCAGCTTGCTATCGGTATCCGGGTGTGATTTTCCGGGATACCTCACCTTCCGCGACGCTCCGAGCGTCGCGGAAGGTTAAGCGCCCCACAAGAGCAACCTGCGTTTATAGCGCCTGGCCCAAGGAGGTGGCCGGTTCGGCGGAGAGCAGGTCGTGCAGCATGAGGCTGGCCGCGCCAACGGCTGGGGCTTCTTCGCGTAGTTGGGACGCGACGACGCGCAGGTGGCGGTAGTGCGCGGGCATGACACGCTGGGCCAGTTCACGGCGCAAGGGGCCAAGTAGATGCTCTTCGGCCTGGACCACGGGGCCGCCAATGACCACCATTTGCAGGTCAAGCATGTGGATGGCCGACGAGACCGCGATGGCAAGCCACTGGGCCAGGTCGGCAAAGAGGCGCACCGCGACCGGGTTTTGACGATCCGCCGCGGCGACCAAGTGGGCAAAGGTGAGTTGTTCGGGGCGAAAGTTGATGGCTGTCCATAGCTCGTTGCCGGGTTCGCCGCGCAGGAGTTGCAGGCTGCGCGCTAGCAGCGCGTCAAGTGTGGCGACGGTGGAGAGGCAGCCGCGGCTGCCGCAGGCGCAGAGATCGCCGTCTGGCTGGACGGTGATGTGGCCCAATTCGCCCGCGGCAAAGTGCGGCCCCCAGTAGGGCTGGCCGTTGAGCACCAAGCCGCCGACCACGCCATGCCCCACGCGCACATAGAGCAGCGCATCGGCGGCGCGGCCCACGCCATACCAGCGTTCACCCCAGGTGGCCGCGCTGCCGCGCGAAAAGACCACAACCGGATAGGGGAAGCGCTCGCCCAGGATGGTCCCCAGCGGTACATCGTGCCAGGGGATGATGACCGAGGTGACGACTGTGCCCCGCGTGGGGTCGACCACGCCCGGCACACAGACGCCCAAGCCCAAAACGCGCTCGGCGTCGATGTCTTCGGTCAGTTGCTTGACGCATGTTTCGAGCACGCAGACCATTGTCTCGACCGAGTGGTCGCCCGGCGGGATGTCGTGGACGACGCTGCGCACCGGCTCGGCGTAGAGGTTGGTGAGGACCGCGCGGCAGTTGTGGTCATTGAGTTCGACGCCGATCAGCCAGCGCGCATCGGGGATGAAGGAGAGCAGAACGCGCGGCCGCCCGCTGCTGGGCGTTTCGCGGCCGCTTTCTTGCACCAGGCCCATTTCCATCAACTCGGCCACGATGGACGAGACCGCGGCCTTGCTCAAGCCGGTGCTGTCGACCATTTCGCGGCGCGAGACTTGGCGCTGGGTGCTGATCTGCTCCAACACCAAGCGCCGGTTGCGCTTGCGTACCGTATCACCCACCAACAACTCGTTAAACATACGCTGCTCCCACTTCTTCCTGGCGCGGGGCACGCATCCCCCGCGCTTTTCCGCATTTGTGCCTGGGCGGCGATTTGCCGCCTGGCGTGTCCTTGACTGTGGCCGCGTGCCATTCTACCACTTCAGCGCAACAATGTCGGGATGCGCCTCCTTCTTATGTAAGATGTAAGCGCACGAGTGTGTAAGCGCGCGAGTGGGCCGGTCATAGCCAGGTGAGCAGCGGCTGTTCGCTGCGCGTCAGGTGTTCGAGCAGGCGCGTGCGGTGGTCGGCCAGCACGGCTTGATGGGCCGGGTCCGCGGCTAGGTTGTGGAACTCCTGCGGGTCGGCGTGCATGTCATAGAGTTCTTCCTCGCGGCCTGGCGTCCAAAAGACATACTTATAGCGGTCGGTGCGCAGGCATTTGCCCTTGATGGCGCGGTCGTTGCTGGTGTACTCGCACAGCACTTGCTCTTTGCCGCGGCCCGCGCCCTCCAGCAGCGGGCGCAAGCTGGTGGCCTGCATCCGTTCGGGCCGGGGCACTTGGGCATAGTCCAGGATGGTGGCGGCCACATCCATCACTTCGATCAACTCATTTTCGATCAACTCGTTCTTGTGGCGCGGCGCGGGGTTGGGCTGGCCCGCGCGTTGGGGCGGCTTGGCGATGAAGGGCACATGGATCGAACCTTCCATGAAGTTGGACTTGCCGGTCATGGCGAAGTCGCCCATCATGTCGCCGTGATCCGATGTGTAGAGGATCAGCGTGTTGTCCCAGAGGCCCAACTCCTGCAAGGTGCTAAAGAGCCGCTGGCTCAGGTCGTCGAGCATGGTACACAGGCCCCAATAGTAGGCGATCATGCGGCGTATTTTGGCCTCGGCTGCGGGCCGATCCAGCTTGCGGAAGCCCTGCTGCCGGGCGGCATAGAAGGCGGGCCGGTCGCTCACATCGGCCAGAAAGGAGGCGGGCAGCGGCACATCATCGGGATGATAGCGGCTGGCGTAGGGTTCGGGCGCGTCGAGCGGTGTGTGCGGGTTGAGGAAGCCGCACCAGAGGAAGAAGGGCGTATCCGCGCCGGCGCGGCGGCGCAGGAAGTCGCGGCAGTTTTCGGCTACCCAGGTGTCGACATAGTCCTCCAGGTCGATGGGGCTGGTGACCGCGCTGCCGTGGGTGCGATAGGCTTCGGTGCGCCGCTGGTCATGGATGGCGGCGAATGCGCCGGGCCGCCGCGCCTCAAGCCACTGGGCGTAGTCGTTGCCCAGGGGCGACGGGCCGAGGGGCAGACCGTAGGGCTTATCCCAGCGCGCGCCTTGGCCGCCGGAGAGTTTGGCTTCGTGGAAGCCTTTGGCCGGGTACATGTGCATTTTGCCGAACGCGCCGGTGTAGTAACCGGCTGCCTGCAAACGCTCCATGAAGGTGACTTCCCACGGGGGCAGCCCCGGCGTGTTGTCGACCACATCTTCCATGTATTCGACGCCGTGTTGGTGGGTGTAGCGCCCGGTCTGGATACAGGCGCGGCTGGCGACGCAGACGGGATTGGTGACGTAGGCGCGGGTGAAGTTGACGCCGGTCGCGGCCAGTTGATCCAGGTGGGGCGTGGCGATGTGAGGGTTGCCGTTGACGCCCAGCGTGTCATAGCGCTGTTGGTCGGTGGTAATGAGCAGGATATTGGGACGGGTCGCCATGCGGCGTCTCCTTTATATTTCCTCTATTATATTTCCTCTATTCACGGGCGGGCGAACGCGTCAGATGGGCACTGCGTCCGGGCAGATCAGGACGTCGATGTCGGCTGCTACACGGATCGCTTGATCTTCATGCGTCGCGGGCGTGGGCTAGGCGATGGTGGCGAGCATGGCTTGGGTGACCTCGTAGAGCGGCGGCTCTCCGCTGACGCTGCGTTCGATCTCGCGCAAGATCAAGCGGCCAATGGTCTGCCGCCCGTTGTTGAGGCCCCCGGCGATGTGGGGCGTCAGCCGCACGTTGGGCAGGGTGCGGAAAGGATGGTCGGCCGCGGGCGGCTCCGGGTAGGTGACGTCGAGCAGGGCAAAGAAGCGCCCCTTGCGCAGTTCGGCGACGAGCGCTTCCTCGTCGATGGACGCGCCGCGCGCGGTGTTGATCAAGACGGCATTGTCGCGCATGAGCGCGAAGCGTTCGGCGTTGAGCAGGTGGCGCGTTTCGGGCAGGTTGGGCACATGCAGCGTGACCACGTCGGCCCGGCGCAGGAGGTCGTCCAGTTCTGTCTTCTGCGCGCCGTAGGCTGCGGCTGCTGCCGGGTCGACAAAGGGGTCGTAGAGCAGGACATGGACGGGGAAGTGCTGGAGGTGCTGGATCACGCGGCGGCCTACCTGGCCCGCGCCGAGCACGCCGATGGTGCAGCCGCTGAGCGCGCGCGGCCCGCCCAGCGCGCCCGCGCTGCGAACCCAGTTGCCCGCGCGCGTCTCTTCGGAAAGCGCCCAGAAGTTGGAGAGGCCGAGGATGATGAGGCCCAGGGTGTAGTCGGCCACATTTTCGGCAATGGCCGCGGCCGCGGAGGTGAGGCGCACGCCATTGGCCCACAGCGCATCGTCCACGATGGGCTTGACCGAGCCAGCCGCGTAGTGGACACGCTGGAGGTGGCGGGCTTGGGCCAGCACATCGGCGGTAAGCTTGGGCGCGCCCCAGGAAAAGACGGCGAGGGTGGCATCCGCCAGCGCGTCGCACGCTTGGTCTGGGGTGGGGGGCGCGTCGCCCTGCCACCAGGTCACATCGGTGAGGGCTTCGATCAAGCTGCGCGCGGACGGGGTGAGCATTTGGTCGGTCAGGTCGGGCTGGACCAGCCAGGCGAGTTTGTGACGGGTGTGGGACATGCGGTTGTCCTTATCTAGTGTGTATCTTCTCGTGTGTATCTGGTGATGTACCTGGTGGGAATTTACCTTCCGGGACGCTCGGAGATTCAGGCCCATCTGCTCGCGAGATGGCATGTCATTTAACGCCCATCTGCTCGCGAGATGG
>CAZZNG010000243.1:0-8904 GCA_964655505.1 uncultured Litorilinea sp.
CACAGCCTGGCGCTTGAGCCTGGGCTGGGCGGGCGACGATGAGCGCGGCACAGAGGGCTACAACAAGTGCAAGCAGATAAGTCCCGGCTGGATGGAAGGGATGGAAGAGCGGCGATGATGAGCCAGGCGCACGTGAGATGGGCGCCGAGATTGTTTGCTCGGCGGTACAGGGCGATGTATGCACGGGGTACATAGACGATCTCCTTGTGTCTTGTGGCTGTCTTTGGTTGTAAGGATTGTAAAAACGGTTGTGAGAGGACAGTGCTGTCCAATCTGTCTATTCGCCTATGGACCCAGTCCAGACCGGCGACGTGGCCCCATTATATACACATCACAGGAGAAAAGGGGAAAAAAGCTTACAATCTTGTCAGATTTGTCGTTTGACCGCGCGGCAGGGCTGACAGGTCATGGTTGCAGTTGGGGTTGTGAATTTGGTTGTGGATTGTCGCTGGAGAGGAACAAGACGGGGACAAGGGCCGTATAGACTAGAGAGGCCGCTTGCGAGAAGCTGTGGGCTGCGGTTGTGGGCTGCGATCGAGGCGATTGCCTGCAAGCGGGCGCAGCGCTGAAACTATCTTGGTAAGATGTACCTTTAATGTACCAATCCGGTCAATTGGGGGCTTTGCCGCCGTGTAAAATAGGCAGAGGCGCGGGGCCGCGTTCATCGACAGCAGCGCGCTGTGGCGCGGGATGCACTTGGCAGGGGCCACCTGGGGATGGCACAGCACGCGACTTGCATTTCCGTCCAAAGTGCAGAACAATTACACGCTGCGAAAATGTACGCGATGCACACCGTACGCGCTGCGCGCCAGTGACTCCCCCTTATCAGAGAAGCCGAAGTCGATTGACTGGATGAATCGTTTATCCGTCCTGATGATTGACCCGTCCTGACGTATAAGCCGTCCTGAGCCGCTCTGTACACAGTGTCCGTGTTGGTGAACCGTCTGCCGACGATGGCGGCGGCTGCGCTGGCGCGGTGTTAAGATTTAGCTGGACGGCGTTTTCTCAAAAGCTGTTGATCAGATTCGGTATGGCTCTGATCATGCAGGTATAAGGTGAGTTGAGGGTATGCGACCAGACAAGCGGCGATCGTCCGTCCCCCGGGAGGAGAGCAAGCCGGACGATCATACGCCGATAGACGAGACGCCTGAAGTCGAGACGCCGGTCGGCGCGGGCGGCATGACACAGCGTTCTGCTGCACAGGATGATTGTGGGCAGGATGAGCCTGGGCCGCGCCGTCGCGCCGCCGCAGCCGACCAGGGGCAGGCGGATGAAATACAGCCGGATGGCACGGCAAGCAACCTCGCCTTTCCCATTGTGGGTATTGGCGCGTCTGCGGGCGGGTTGGCCGCGTATCAAGCCTTTTTCGACCATCTGCCTGCGAACAGCGGCATGGCGTTTATCCTGGTTCAGCATCTGGCCCCGTCACATGAGAGCGAACTGGCGTCTCTCTTGCAGCGCCACACCGCGATCGCGGTTAGCCAGGTGCGGGATCAGACCGTGGTGCAGCCGGATCATGTGTATGTCATCCCGCCGGGCAAGACGCTGCGGCTGGTGGGCGGGACGCTGACCTTGTCGGATTTGCAGCGCCAGAGTGACCGACGCTCGCCGATTGACATCTTTTTCCGCTCGCTGGCGGAGGATGTGGGGGAGCGCAGCGTGGCGATCATCCTGTCCGGCACGGGGTCAGACGGCACATTGGGGATGAAGCGCATCAAAGAGCGCGGGGGCATTGTCATGGCCCAAGACCCTGATGAGGCCCAATATGCGGGCATGCCCACGGCTGCGATCACCACGGGGTTGGTCGACCTGGTAGCCCCCGCGGGCGACTTGGCGCGGCGCTTGGTGGACTATTACCGCTATGTCGCGCGCACGCAGCGCGCGGATAGCGCCGATGATCTTGCTGACGGCGGCGCGGACACGCTGCAAGCCATTTTGAATGCGGTGCGCGTGCGCGCCGGCTATGATTTCAGCCACTACAAGCCGACGACGATCTTGCGGCGCATCCAGCGGCGGATGCATGTGAATCGCATTGAGGAGATGCGCGATTATCTGGCGCTGCTGGGCGAGAGCACGACCGAAGCGACCGCTTTGTTCAAGGATTTTCTCATTTCTGTGACTAATTTTTTCCGCGATGCGGAGGCGTTTGGCGCGCTCCAGCGCGAGGCAATTGCACCGATTGTTGCGGCCAAGCAGCCGAATGAAGTTGTACGCGTGTGGGTGCCGGGCTGTTCGACGGGCGAGGAAGCGTACACGCTGGCGATGCTGCTGCTGGAGGAGGCGACCAAGCAGAAGAAGCAGATCGGCTTGCAGATCTTCGCCACAGATTTGGACCGCGGCGCGCTCGATTTTGGGCGCGCTGCGCTTTATCCAACCTCGATTACAACCGATGTGCCGTCTGTCTATCTGAGCCGATATTTTGTGGCGGAAGAGCGCGGCTATCGGGTGCGGGATGAGGTGCGCCAGAGCGTGCTCTTTGCCGAGCACAATCTGTTGAACGACCCGCCTTTTTCGTCGCTCGATCTGGTTTCGTGCCGCAATGTGTTGATCTATTTGCAGCGACCGACGCAGCGCCATGTCTTCAACTTGCTGCACTATGCGCTGCGCCCGGACGGCTATCTCTTTTTGGGCAGTTCGGAGAGTGCGGAAGGGGTGGCCGATCTCTTCGCGCTGGTCAACAAGAAGCACTGCATCTATCGGCGGCTGGCAGCCGCTGCGCGGCCTCTCCATCTGCCCCTTGCGCCGATGGTGAACCTGCCCATGCCCGAGGTGCAGCCGCTGCGGGTGTACGCGCAGGCGCCGGTGCAACTGGCCGATCTGCACGCCAGCGTCCTTTTGACGCGCTATGCGCCGCCGAGCTTGATTGTGGACAACAACCACCGGATTCGCCATATTTCGGGGGATACGAGCGAGTTCTTGCAGCGGCCCCAAGGCTCGGTGACGGACAATGTGGTGGAGAATGTGATCCCCGCGCTGCGGGTCGAGCTGCGTACGCTGCTCTTTCAGCTCTTCCAGCAGAAAGATGACCCGGCCCCGCGCGAACTGCGGTTGAACCGCAACAAAGCCGGCGAGGTCATCACGCTGCGGGTCGAGCGCATCCCGGCGCAGTTGGCAAACGAGGAACTGGCGCTGGTGGTCTTCGAGAAGCATGTCGAAGCGCCGCCGCTCGAACCGAGCCAGCAGAGCCGCAGCTATGACGATTCGGTGGTCGAGCAACTGGAGTTGGAGCTGCGCCGCACGCAGCACCGTTTGCAGACCGTGGTCGAGGAGTATGAAACGTCGACCGAGGAGCTGAAGGCGGCCAACGAGGAGCTGCAAGCGGCCAATGAGGAGCTGCGATCCACCACAGAGGAGTTGGAGAGTTCCAAAGAAGAGCTGCAGTCGGCCAACGAGGAATTGTCCGCGGTCAATATTGAGTTGCAGACAACGCTGACGGAGGTGAGCGCGGCCAACAGCGATCTGCAGAATCTGATGGCATCCACGCGGATTGCCACCCTTTTCCTCGACCGCAAGCTGCGGCTCAAGCGCTTTACGCCCTATACGACGGTGCTGTTTCATCTGATCGAGGGCGACATTGGGCGGCCCTTTGTTCACATCACCCATCAGGTGAACCATCCTGACCTGGTCGGCGTGGCGCAGGAGGTGCTGCATACGCTGGATGAGGTGGTGCAAGAGGTATCGACGACAGACAAGCGCTGGTATCTGATGCGCATGGTTCCCTACCGGGCGCTGAACGATGAAGTCGAGGGGGTGGTCGCCACCTTTGTGGATATTACCGACCTGAAGCGCTACCAAGAGCAACTGGCGGGCCGAGAGCGCCAGCAGGCGATCGTGGCGGAGTTGGGCCAACTGGCACTGCGCGGGGTGACGTTGCAAACGCTGATGGACGAGGCAGTGCACCGCCTGGCCGATACGCTGCAGGTGCCTTACTGCATGGTGTTGGCCTTGCAGCCCGAAGAGGAGAAGTTGTTCTTGCAGGCCGGGGTGGGGTGGCGTGAGGGGCGCGTGGGGCAAGTGGTGCTGGACGCGGGCGACAATACGCAGACAGCCTATACGCTGCGCGCGCAAGGGCCGGTGATTGTCGAGGATTTGCGCAGTGAAAAGCGCTTCAACGCTTCGTCGCTGCTGCGCGAACATGGCATCGTCAGCGGGGTTAGCGTGGTGATCGGCGGTTCGGCGCAGCCCTATGGGGTGTTGAGCCTGCACGCCACAGACCCCCACCACTTCAGCAAGCAAGACGCGCAGTTTTTGCAGAGTGTCGCCAATGTACTGGCGACCGCGGTCGAGCGTCACCGCGTCGAGATGGCGCTGCGCGACAACGAGGAACGGCTGCGCATGGCGCTGCACGCGGCCTCCATCGGCACTTGGCGCATCGACCTCACCACGGGGCGCACGCTGCTCGACGCGGAGATGAGCCGCCTGCTGGGGCGACCGATGGACGATGTGCTCTGGGTGGACGAATCGTTCATCGATTATATCTATCCCGACGATCTCGGAACCCTGCAAGCGGCGTGGGATCGGACGTTGGCCGGTGAGGGGATGTTCGACTTGGAGCACCGCATTGTGTGGCCGGATGGAACGGTGCGCTGGCTGCGCAACCGCGGGGAGGTGACAAGTTTTGTCGACGGCGAGCCGCAGATCGTTACCGGCCTGGTGTTGGACATCACCGATCAGAAACTGGCGTCGGAGGAGTTGACGCGGCTGGCCGCGATTGTGGAATCGTCCCAGTCTGCCATCATCCGCAAGACGCCCTTTGGGGTGATCACCGACTGGAACCCCAGTGCAAACCGCATCTTTGGCTGGCCCGCGGCTGAGGTGGTGGGCCGGTCGGTGATGGATGTCTTTGTGCCCGCGGAGCGCCGCGCCGAAGAAGAACGGCTGTTGGCGCGCGTGCGCAGCGGCGAGCCGGTACGCAGCTATGAGACGGTGCGCCAGCGCCGCGATGGAACAAGGATCGACGTGTCGGTCAGCCTCTCGCCCATCTGGGACGACCAGGGGCAGTTGGTGGGGATTTCCGCCATCGAGGAGGACATTACCGAGCGCAAAGAGGCGTTCGAGCAGCAGGCGCGCTTGGCCGCGATTGTGGAATCGTCACAGAATGCTATTATTCGAACGACGCCGCAAGGCATCATTACGGACTGGAACCCCGCCGCGGAGCGAATTTTTGGCTGGACGGCTGAGGAAGCAGCGGGCCAGTCGTTTGCCATGCTGGTTCCTGAAAGCGGCAAGAGCGAGTGGGAAGAGTTGTGGACGCGCCTGGCCGCGGGCGAGTTGATCCGCAGCTATGAAATCACATGCTTGACGCGCGGCGGCGAGGCCATCGACGTGTCGATGAACCTCTCGCCGATCTATGATGAGCGGGGGCAGTTGGTCGGCATTTCGGGCATCTATGAGGACATTACCCAGAGCAAGCGCGCACGCATCGAGCGGCAGCAGCTCTATGCCCAGGTTGAAGCCGAGCGCGCGCTGCTGCAAGCGGTGCTGCAACAGCTGCCGAGCGGCGTGATGATCATGGAAGTCCCCAGCGGGCGGCGGGTGATGGGCAATAAGCAGGTGGCGAGTATCTTCCGCCTGCCCCTGCGCGATGTCGATGAGAGCGGCGGAGCGCCGGTCTACGTGGGGTATCATGCGGACGGCAGGCGCTACGCGCGGGGCGAGTGGCCTTTGCAGCGCGCGGCCCTGGGCGAGACGGTACACAACGAGGAAATTTCCATCGAGCGGGGGGATGGAACCCGGGGAACAATTGCCGCGAGCGCCGCGCCGGTCTATGACAGCGAGGGGCGGATCAGCGCGGCGGTGGTCGTCTTCAGCGACATTTCGGCGTTGAAAGAGACCGAAGCCAATCTTCGTTCGCTGACTGACACGCTGGAGGAGCGCGTGCATGTGCGGACGGCGCAGGTGCGGCGGCTGGCCGCGGATTTGACCCGCGCCGAGGAGGAAGAGCGGCGGCGGGTTGCGCAAGTGCTGCACGACCATCTGCAGCAGTTGCTCTTTGGCGCACAGGTGAAGTTGAGCATTTTGGGCGAGGTCTTTGAGGAAGGGGATCTGGAGGACAGCGTGCAACTGCTCGGCCAGGTGCGCAAAGTGCTGGACGACAGCATCCATGTGACACGTCGTCTGGTGGTCGATCTCAGCCCGCCTGTGCTGGAGGGGGAAGGGCTGAAGGAAGCGGTGGTTTGGCTCGCCACGCATATGCGCGAACTGCATGGGCTGCAGATCAAGGTGGTGGCCGATGAACCGGTGGTCTTTCCCCGGCAGGAGATCCGCGTGCTGCTGTTTCATCTGGTGCGCGAACTGCTCTTTAATGTGGTGAAACATGCCGGTGTGGACGAGGCTGAAGTCCACATTATGATGGACAAGGGGAAGGTGCGCCTGGTCGTGACGGATCATGGCAAAGGATTTGAGATGGAGAAGGTGTTGCAGGCAACTTCCGACAGCACGGGGCTGTTGCGAATGCGCGAGCGGGTGCGGCTTTTGGGCGGCTCGCTGACCATTTATTCAGAGCCGGACGACGGCACGCGGGTCACGGTTGAGGTGCCGCTGGCGGGCGATAGAGCGGAAGGCGTGCAGGCCCACCCGCGGGAGCCAGGAGATACAGGATGAAACAGCAGATTCTCATCGTCGAAGACCATCCTGTGATGCAGGAAAGCTATACGCTGCTGCTCAACCGGACGCGTAAGTTGGTGGTTAGCGGGGTGGCGGCGTCGATGCAAGAGGCGTTGGTACGGCTGGAAACCGAGGTTCCTGATCTGGTGTTGACGGACATTTCACTGCCCGACGGCAGCGGGATCGATTTGGCGAGCCGTCTGCGCAAGGAGCATCCCAATCTGCCGGTGGTGATTGTGACGGGTCACGGCGATGAGCAGTATCGGCAGCAGGCGCTGAACGCGGGGGCCAAGGGGTTTGTCTATAAGCACGACGGCCCGGATGCACTGTTGGCCGCCATCTATTCGGTCCTGCCGGAGTTTTCGTGAGGGAGCACAATGAAAATTGGTTTGATGGCGCAGCCTAAACTGTCGGCGCTGGCGGGTGTTTTGCTTTTTCTGCCGTTTGTGTGCCTCAATCTGATTGTGGGCAACCGCATCGAGCCGTTTTTCTCGTTGATCCGGCCCGGCCTGCATACCAGTCCGTTGGAAGTCGTTCTGCTTGCGGCCGCGATCCTCCTGATCCCCATCGGCGGGCTGATGGCCTTGCGGCCTGTGGGCCAAATGGGGGCGGACGGCAAGCGAACGCTTTATCTGCTCAATGGGCTGCTGGGCGCGGCCTTGTTGGGCGTGTTCGTGCTGCTGGTGGTTGTGCTGGGGATGGAAATTTACCGCTGTGAGGTGTTGCAAATCCCCAACTGTGATTAGGGCCTCAACATTGACCGGGTGATCTTCCGGGACGCTCGGAGCGTCCCGGAAGATCGGAGCGTCCCGGAAGGTGAATCCTTGCGTGAATGGGATTCCCCGATCAATTTGTTGACGCCTATGGATCTGCCGGGAAGGTATGCGCTCGGTAGAGCGGGATTACCCCGTTTAATTCTTCATGTTCATAAAGCGTCCCGGAAGGTTTTGACTGCGGGGAATCCCCTGTCTGGCTCTAGGTGGTGACCAGCGGCAGGCTGGTGCGGTAGGGTTGTGTGCCGGTGGCGGCCATGGCCGCGGCCAACTTCTGATCCATCTGCGCGTGGAGCGCGGCGTCGTACTTTTCCTCGTTGGCCGGATTGGCTAGATTCTCCATCTCCTGCGGGTCATTCAGCAGATCGTACAATTCATATTCAGGCGCGGCGACACCGCTTGGGTCGAAGTAGAGCGCGTACTTGTAGCGTTCATCGCGCAGGCAGCGGATGTGGTTGGGCTGGGTCACTACGTTCTGCCCATCGGGCGCGCCCACATGCTCGTCGTCGTAGGTGAAGAGAATGCTCTCTTGCACGCTGGCGATGGGGTTATCAGGGTTGTCGATGGCGTCTTGGATGATGGGGGTGAGGTCGTTGCCCTGGAAGGTCCAGTCGTCGCGGTCGGGTACGTCTGCCAGGGTCGCCAAAGTCGGCATGAGGTCGATGAGCGAGGCAAGCGCGTTGGTGGTGACGGGCTGGGGGAAGAGCACAGGGTTGGCGATCACCAGCGGTACGTTGATGGTTTCTTCGTAGACGTTGAATGATTTTTGGCGCAGCCCACCGTGGGAGAGGCCCATTTCGCCGTGGTCGGAGGTGCGGATGACGAGGGTCTGGTCGGTCAGCCCTGGCTTGGCCTCCAGCGCGTCCAGCACCGCGCCGATGTGCTGGTCGGTTTCTTTTTGCAGGTAGGCGTAGAAATTGACATAATCCTCTGCGTGGGAGGCAGGTGGCCCCGGCAGCGGCCCCAGGCCCGCGGCGAGCACTTTGAACTGGCTGTGAGCGGTGGGCTTGAAGTTGTGGGCCAACTGCTCGTCATAGGTCGGCGGCAGGCTGATGCCCTGGTTGAAGCATTCGGGCGCAACGTCGCGGTAGTTGAAGCAGCCGGGGTTGGTCTCGCTTTCCACGTCCCAGATCAGGGGGTAGGCCAGCACATCGTGGGGGTTGGCAAAGGAGACGATGAGCGCGAAGGGGGTGTCGTCGTTGGGATCGATGCTGTTGAGGAAATCGACTGCTTCCTGGGCGATGCGCGCGTCGTGGTTGGCGCAGCCGCCGCCAAAATTCTCTTGCGCGGTGTCGTCGCCTGCTTTGGTGGGGATCCAGCCTTTGAAGCCGTAGGCTTCAATATCTTCGGTGCTCGCCATGCCGCCGTCAGCGCCTTTGCTCATGTGCCATTTGCCGCGGAAGTGGACTTCGTAGCCCGCGGAGGCGAGCATCTTGCCCATGGTTTGGATGTCCACAGGCAGGGTGGCTTCATGGGGCGAGCGGCTGCCGCCTTCGGTCAGGGTGTCGGTGACGCCGTGAATGGC
>CAZZNG010000244.1:0-8895 GCA_964655505.1 uncultured Litorilinea sp.
GAACCAGAAGAGATGCTGGTACAGAATGGGCGAACCACCCTTGTCCGGGTCAAAGAAGCCCATGCCCAACAGCCGCGAGAAGGAGAGCATCAGGAACGACAGGCCGATGAGCTGGGTGCCGGTCAACTGGATCAAGCTCGTCGCCAAGACCGACCAGCAGAAGATGGGCATGCGGAACAGGCTCATGCCCGGCGGGCGCATGGTCAAAATGGTGACAATCAGGTTGAGCGAGCCGAGAATGGACGAGAAGCCCAGGGAGAAGATGGCCCAAAAGACGAACTGGAAGCCGACCGAGCCGATGATGCTCAACGGCGGGTAGACAGTCCAACCGCCATCCCAGCCGAAGAAGAGGCTGGCCAGGAGCAGCACAATGGAGGGCACGTTGATCCAGTAGGCAAAGGCGTTGAGCCGCGGGAAGGCCATATCCTCGGCCCCGATCATGAGCGGAACCAGGTAGTTGGCCATACCGCCGATGCCCAAGAGGATCGCGGCCAGGGCGGCCCACCCGTGCATACTCATGAAGGTGTTAAAGGTGTCGGCCGTAAGGAATTGAAGGCCGGGCTGCGCCAGCTCGGTGCGGAAGATCACGGCGAAACCGCCGCCGATCATGAACAGGATCAACCCTGTCACCGCGTACTGGATGCCAATCACCTTGTGGTTATAGTCCACGCTGAAATAGCGCACCCACGCCGGTTTGCCAGGCGGGGGGCCATGATGCAGCGGAGTCTCTTTGCCCAGCGTCCACTTGAACCAGTCGTCCAAGATGCCGACGCCGATCATGAAGCCAATTACGCTAAAGAAAGCGCCTAGAACAAAAGCCGGATCCGGTTCCCATACCGGAGTTCTGCCAGACAGCGCACGGATTAGGGTAACGACAGCGACCCCTAGACCCATGCCTAGCGCTTGGCCGATCAACCCGCGTACCAAGCCCAACGACGTTAAAGACATAGAAGATCTCCTTACCCAATCTGGGAATCAAAACCTGCGAAACGGATGCGGCGGTTTTACTCCGTCGCTTGGGTATCATCAGCCTGCGCAAGCGTGTCCGCTTGAGCAGCTACTTGCTCAGCGATCCACTGGTCATACTCGGCCTGTTCCACGACGCGCACAGGCGCAAGCATACTCCAGTGATTCATGCCACACATCTCCGCGCAGCGTAACTTGTATTCGCCGGCCAGGATAGGCGTGATACGCAACACTGTTTCTTGGCCGGGAACCAGATCTTGCTTGACGCGCATCTCTGGAACCCAGAAGGAATGAATGACATCAGGAGAGGTCATTTCCAGACGCACGCGCTGATTGAGCGGCATCACAAGCTCTGGAGAGATGAACCCCTCTTCGTATTCAAAGGTCCAACTCCACTGACGACCGACGACCTTGATCGGCAGTTCGTCAGGTTCTGCTTTGGTCACGGTGGCAAGCGTATTGATGCCGTAGAAGGAAAAGACCACCACGAGGATCAAGGGGAGGACCGTCCAAACGATCTCGAGTGTGCTGTTGCCCTCGAAGTGTTCGCCCTCGCTGTCGTCGTCGCTACGCTTGCGAAAGACGACGATGCTGTACAGTGTGAAGACCACGATGAGCGAGAAGAGGAAGGCAATGATGAACATATGCCAGCCGATCAGCTCGTCAACGGTCAACGCCTCAAGGCTTGCCTGCACAGGCAGCGGCAGCGCGGCGTCGAGTAGTAGGTACATGAGAGCGGTAGCAATCGCCACCAGCGCACCGACCACAATAAAGTGGCGCTTGTCGGTTGCAGACTTGGGCATATGAATTGGCTGCTCCTGACTGACTGTATGAATCTGACGCAATCTTAACGACGATCTTAACTACATCGGCCAATTCGATTCCAATTCGATTGGTGATCGATGGCTGATGTCGTGTGCAATACGCCTGGGAACCGTCCGTGCAAAAGCCTCTGTGCAAGGAAGCCAGTGGGTCGCAAGGCGCGAGGGGATATTATATATCCATCCGCTGCTTCAACGCACATGGACGGACCCGCAAGGGATCGTTCAAACCCAAATAAGTTATCCGTGTCAGCCCTGTGGCGAAGGGCTTGGCCGGGGGATCGTGCGCCCTGTGTGGCAGCGCACGGGTCGCGAACGACCTTACATGACCGAGTGCTGCGCAAGGCCAGCTTGTGGCGCGACCTTGCCTTGTCCACGCGACGATGGTGCGTCGCGTAACGCTGTCTACATGATGCGACTCAATGCGGTGATCCGTCAAGCTGTGACCCATCAAGCTGACGCCGTTGTGCGGCACAGCCGACAGGCAGATGCGGGTGCGATCAGTCGGGTCTACAGATTGAACAGATAGATTGAGCAGACAGATCGAACAGATAAACGTACAAACCGCGCATTAGATTGTACTGGAGTTCACAAGAGGCGTCAAACAACGCGCCCACTCATTTACGTCCATGATATACCCACTTCATGATGCATCCATTCTGTGATGCATCCACTCCATAATGCATCCACACAGTCATGATACACCCACATGGCCCGATTGTTCCACCTGGGAGGGTTGGCTGTTGGGTTTGTGCCTAAAGATGGTTCGATTTGTTTAGAATGAGTCCAAATTAGATTTGGGTGTTTGGCGAACGTGTGGTACACTTAGGGCAGTTGTTTAGAATGATTCTAGACAACGAGAGGTGTAGAAGATGGCAACAAACAACTACCGTATCGATAACCAACGTATCAATAAACAGCATACCGACAAGCAGCATATAACGGCCAAGCGCGACATCTACTTGAACGCGCTGCGCCGGGCAGGGCGGCGCATTACTGAGCAGCGCCGCCTGATCTGTGATTATTTGGCGCAGACCGACAGCCACCCGACGCCTTATCAGGTCTATGCTGATCTGTCTGCCCAATACCCTGATATTAGCCGGGCGACTGTTTACAACACGCTCAAGGTGTTGCAGGAACTGGGCGCAATTGTGGAGATCGGCTTTGGGGCCGACCACACCCATTACGACACGGACACGTCGCCGCACATCAATCTGATCTGCCTGCGCTGCCATGAGATCGAGGATTTTCACCTGACGCCGGATGCGAGCGCAGACAGTGCCCTGCCGCTGGGCGAGATTCAGGCGGCTGTCAGCGGCTTCGGCGGCTTTCGGCCCGTTGCCGTGCGCACCGATGTCTTTGGTTTCTGCCGCAAGTGCCAAGAGCGCAAGCGCGCCGAGATCCGCGAGCAGTGGCAGACCCAGCGCGAGGCGTTGGGGGATGAGCGACAGATCATGGACGCGCAAGACAATGAGCAAGACAATCAGCAAGACAATCAGCAAGACGACGAGTAAAACTAGGGCATGTAGACAGAACACAGAACCGACAACGCGCGTTCTGTGCATAAGTATTTATCAGCACAAGCGAGGAAGATGATGACAACCCAATCTTCTGCAGAAAGCACTTTGCGGCCTTCTGTCCAGCCGCGGGGCAGAACATTCAACGTCTTTAGCCTGTGGCGTGAAAACGTTGAACTCCTGCTGGCGGCGATTACTTTGATCGCGCTGTTAATCGGTTGGGTGGGCGGTTCCGTTACGGGGGCGCTGCCCCAGTGGGCTGTGACGCTGGCCGCGCTGGTTGCGTTTGGCGCGGGCGGCTATTCAGGCGTCATGGGCGCAATTGAAGAGGCGCGGCAGGGCAAACTGGACATCGACTTCTTGATGGTGACCGCGGCCCTGGGCGCTGCCTTGATCGGCGAATGGGAAGAGGGCGCGCTGCTTCTCTTCTTGTTCACGCTCAGCGGCGCGTTGGAGGAGTTCGCCATGGACCGCACGCGCCAAGCTATCGAGGCGCTGGCGGAACTGCGCCCGGACACGGCACGCGTGCTGCGGGACGGGGCCGAGATAACCCTGGCGGTAGAAGAGGTGATGCCGGGGGATGTGGTTTTGGTGCGTCCGGGCGAGCGGCTGCCGGTTGATGGGATTGTGATCAACGGGGCGAGCAGCATCGATCAAAGCCCCATTACGGGCGAGAGCGTGCCCGTGCGCAAGGCGGCTGGCGATGAGGTCTTCGCCGGTACAATCAACGGGGGCGGCGCGCTAGAGATCGAGATGACCAAGCCCGCCTCGGAAAGCACCCTGAGCAAGATTATCAAGCTGGTGGCCGAGGCGCGCGAAGATGCCGCGCCGACGCAGCGGTTTATCGACCGCTACAGCCAGCCGTATACCTATGCGGTGATCGGCGCGACCTTGCTGGCGATCGTGATCCCCTGGCTTTTTGTCAATGAGCCATTTCATGACACGCTTTATCGGGCCATGACCTTGCTGGTGGTGGCAAGCCCCTGTGCCTTGATCATCAGCACGCCTGCTAGTGTGTTGAGCGCGATTGCTGCCGGTGCGCGGGCCGGTGTGCTCTTCAAGGGCGGCGCGTACTTGGAAAAGGTGGCCGAGGTTTCGGTGGTGGCTTTTGACAAGACCGGCACATTGACCCACGGTCGCCCGGTGGTGACCAACGTCCACCCGCTGACGGGGCACACACGGGCCGAACTGCTGCGCTTGGCGGCCAGCGCCGAATTGTTGAGCGAGCACCACATTGGCCGGGCAATTATCGAGCAGGCCAAGCAAGAGGGGCTTGAATTGGAGACGCCCGCTTCGTTCTACGCCATCGCAGGGCACGGGATTCAAGCGACCTTTGACCGGGGCGAGCATCAAGAAACAATCTACATCGGCAATGACCGGCTTTTCTTGAATGAAGATATGCACTTTTCGCCCGCCATTCGCGCCATCGGCGATGCGCTCAAAAAGCAGGGCAAGACGGCGATGCTCGTCGTGCGCCGCAGCACAGCCGGGGATACGTTGGGCGAAGATCGCGATTGGGAGGCAGTGGGCTATCTGGCTGTGGCCGACACAGTGCGGCCAGAGGCCAAAGCCGCGGTCGCGGATCTGCGCGCAGCAGGCATCGAGCGCGTGATCATGCTAACGGGTGACAACCGCTCTGTGGCGGAAACCATTGCGGCTGAGGTGGGCATCGACGACCCGCATGATATTCATGCCGAGCTAATGCCTGAAGAGAAGGTCGAGGTGATCCGCCAAGTGGTGACAGAGGGCAAGACGGCCATGGTGGGCGATGGCGTCAACGATGCGCCTGCGCTGGCGGCTGCGTCGGTGGGGATTGCCATGGGCGCAGGCGGCACGGATGTGGCGCTAGAGACAGCCGACGTGGTGCTCATGTCGAGCGATCTGTCGCTGCTGCCCTACATGGTGCGCCTGGGCCGCAAGGCTTCCCAGATCGTGCGCCAGAATGTGATCTTCTCGGTGGGTGTGATCTTCACGCTGATCATCCTGACCATCATCGTGCCGCTCTTTGTCGAAGGCTTTGCGCTGCCGCTGCCGCTTGGCGTGGTGGGGCATGAAGGCAGCACGCTGATCGTCGTGATCAACGGCCTGCGTATGCTGACAATGCGCCCGAACCACGCTGAGATGGCCCAGGCATAGATTATCGGTTGTGTCGGTTGAAAGAAGGCCGCAACGTGTATTCGTCTGCATCCGCAGACGAATACACGTCATACGACACCAAGCCGAATGTTGGCGATTCTGTTGACTGCCTTATCGCGCATTCGCCAACAGGATACCCCCCACCACAACTAAGGTGCTTGCCACCACGCCCAATCCTTGCCAGAAGCGGAATCGCTGCCGGCCCAAGAAGTAACCGCCTGCGCCCAGCAGCAGAAGACCCGTAACCAAGAGAATTTCGCTGCGGTACGGGAGCGCGGTCTGCACCTCGACCACCGGGGCAGGCTGGGGCAGTGGGGGAGGGGGGACTGTCGGCAAAAAGTCTACCACCGCATCAAACTGATCCGGGCGCTGCACGGTCATGCGGATTTGCCAGTCGCCGGGCGCGCCGAGGTTCGCGCCACGCACACTGTACACGCCATCCTGCCCCTCCGTGATTTGCAATTCACTCTGCCCCAGACGTTCGGTCTGATGCTCAAAGCGCAGCCGGATCAATGATGCATTCGCCACCGCTTCACCATCTATCGTGGTGAGCATCACCTCGAAGTTGTTTTCGCCCACCCAACCAGGGGAAATCGTCAATTGCACATGGAGGTCATCGGCTAGCTGCATTGCGCTAATCGGCTGTGGTGCGGGCGCTAAGGGGACTGCTGCGGCTGCGGCACGGAGCGCCACGACATCCCGTGCAGGGTTGATAGAGGTCATCGCGCCCACCACGACCAGCACGGCCAGGGTCAGGACGAGTTCGACACCCACCAGGCCGCGCAGCCGCGCTGTCCACACTTCGTGCCCGGCCAGCAGCCGCCGGTGCGTCCAGACCAAGTTGACCAGTGCCACAGCCAACAGTAGAGCGACCAGCAAGAGCTTCACGACGAGCAAGCGGCCGTAGCGCGTGGTCAGGAGGCCCTCGGCTGACCCAATATGCAGCCATAGGGCATAGAAGCCAGTCACGGTCAGGGCGATCACGGCTATGCGCGCATAGTTGGAAAAGATGCCTACCAACCGGCCCAACAGCGGGGCAGTCGTCGTGCGGGCGCGGCGCAGCGGTTGGATGACGGCAAAGAACTGCGCCAGCCCGCCCACCCAAAGTGCAGTCATCAGCAGGTGGAGCCAGTCACTCAGCATCGCGGGCACGGCATCCGTTACCGCGGCGGCATGGCTGTAGAGGCTGGTGAGCAGGAGCAGCGCGGCCCCGCACCCCAGTGCCGCCCCATCGAATCTGGCTTGGCGGCGCGCCAGCCAGAGCAGACCGCCCATAAGCAGCCACAGCGCCAGGCGCGCCAGCCAGAGCGTGCCAAAGCGCGTGTTGAGCAGCACGTCTCGCATCGCCTGAATATTTAGCGCATCCAGGGGCGCTGCACGGGTGATGACCGCAGTCTGGAGCCAGAGCAGCGCTAGCGTGCTGATCCCCACCAGGCTCCAGCCAAGCCAGACGACACGCCGCAGCCGCTGTTCCGCTTCAGGCAGATCGAGTGTCATCCCAGGTCGCCAGACGAAGCGGACAAAGCCCAGACTGCCGACGGCTAGCGTCAGACTCACCAGGTTCAGCCAACGCACGAGTGTGCCAGCAAGGGGGATCGGCTGCTCGGTGACAGCGTCTTGTGTTGCTGCGCTGGCATCGGCGCGGATCGTAAAGGGGAAATTCCCTTCTATAGCATGTCCGTCGGCAGCCGAGACATTCCACCACACCACTGTATAGAGGCCATCGGCCAGCCCATCTGGCTGCATGAAGAGTTGGTGCGGGTCGGTAGGGTCTACTTGGCTGGCGGCGGTAGGCACCACAGCTCCCTGGCTGTCGCGCAGTTCAAAGCCGCTGTATTTTGGCTCCAGGGGTTCCGTAAACCACAGCCGGATCTCTGTAGGCGGCTCTGCCAGCCGCGCATTGGAGGCCGGCTCTGAGCGCACCAGTACGGCATGTGCCCAGAGGGGGCGAGCAATGGCGAGCAGGAGCAGGCTTAGAATTATGCTGCGCACGGCGCGCATCGATGTGTCTCTCTTTCGCATTTCAGCAACTTGACGAGCAGCGTGCCGACCGGGGGAGCGCACAGTCTCCCCCCGGCCATACGACGACTGCTTCGCCGTATCTCATTGTTTTTCGTGACAGCAGTTCTTATTTCTGATCCTGCAGCGCCTCCACTTCTTCACGCAGCGCCTCAATCTCTGCCTTCAAAGCATTGAGCTGGCTTTGGAGGCGAACCGGATCCAGGTCGGTGTCCGGGAAGAGGACGTCGCTTGCGGGTTCGATCGTGCTAAACCCACCATCAGCCGAGGTGAACGTCTCCGCCACGACCGTGGGGGTGAGGGCTGTGGTGGTGCTGATGACGCCGCTCAGTTCAAACACATAATCCCCTGGCCGCGTCGGCGTTAGCGCTGCTACATAATGCCCTGGATCCTGCCAGGCTGGTTCTAATCTCAGCTGCTTGGACCGCCCGCCGAAGTGTACTGTGAGCGTGAGTGTCTCTTCTGCGCCGATGACCGGCTCGTCAGTCTCGCTATCGACGATAAAAAGCTCCGGGCCGTTGAAGACCCCTACATAGGCCGGTTCTACTTGCCAGCCAAAGGTTAACTCATAGCCGCCAACCGTGCGGCGCTCATGGGCGGAAGCCTGTTGCGCGGTGAGAACAAACAAGCCCGCGACAACAAGCATGACAACCGCAGCCATGCTCAAGTACCATTTTCTCATTGGTTATTTACTCCTTATTCAGGATGGAACGCTGCTCAACGTGCGTCCAAACCGCTGTCGGCAAGCAGCAGGGGGCTGTGCTCGCCGCGTGCGGAGAATAACGATTCAGGAGGTGCAGCCGCGGGCATGAACGGCCTGCGGCTATACATGGTAAGTGTTTATTCGATTGATGGATCGTAACAAGGGATCAAACCACGGAGCGGCGTGGCGGTGGCTTGGGCGGGGAGAACTGGTGTTGGTGGTTTTGCGAAAAAGCGGCGACTTTCCGGCTCGTATGCGTCTGGGCCGTTTCGAGGATGATCGCCGGGAGGAATACAACGCTCAATAGACTCATGGGCGAGGCGTCGAGGGGATGAGTCTTATGGCGCAGGTGGGGCGTGGAGGCCTCGGTTATCGGCGCGCTCGGTGTGCACACCGTAGGATCCGGGCCTGTGTGGGCCGAGTCTGTCGAAGGCAGGTGCTTATGCCCTACCGTTATCGCGCCCGAGGCGAACGCCGCATCCTGCTCAATGCGGATGGCAGGGGGAGTGAAGAGAAGCAGACCGTGATACTGGCAGACCGCAGGGTAGAAGGCTGCTAGCCACAGAACAACAAGGCAAGTGAGCAGCCGGTAGATCAAACGCCCTACCAGCTTTGGTATGGATGAGCGCTTCATGCATCACAGCGTAGCATATAACCGCTTATTCTTCAATTATTCTCAAATTTCCTCCTGAAAGGGCTTGTCGCCGGTGCTGGGTGACCTACAGGTTATATA
>CAZZNG010000245.1:0-8826 GCA_964655505.1 uncultured Litorilinea sp.
AATCCCAGCGTTACCTTAACAGAATTGAGCCATCCACCGGATTTGGGCATGCTTTTGAGGACTTCCGGAAAGAACGCAAAAAATGCAAAGGGTAATGCAAACGCGATGGAGTATGACAACATCATCAGGACGGGTTTCAGGATCTGCCCACCCGCTGATAGCGCAAGAACACTTCCGCCGTCTGAGGCCAGCGTTGGAGTATTTCTGACACAGTGAGATCGCGGATAGGCAGATCCTCCATAGATAGCTCCTTTGGCCTTAGTGTAGGGGATCAGAGCGAATCGGTCTTTGCGCTGGCGCAAAAACGGCCCGAACACGTTGGCGGCAACAGGCCGGATACTCAGCCAGAATGTTTGCTTCCCTCCGGCTCCGGGGATAGGTCTTCGGCGATGGCAACCAAGCGATGGGGGATGCGGACGACGACCCGCTGTCGCCCGCTCTCGACAATGCCGTCCGCTTCCCAACGGCTCAGGATACGGCTGGCAGAGTAGAGGGTCGTCCCGGACATTTCGGCCAGATCTTGGCGAGTTAAGGGGAGATCGAGGAGGATGCCTTCCGCGGTCTTGCGTCCGGCATGGCGGATCAAACGCAGCAGCGTATGCGCGATACGCCGTTCGACCCGTTCCGTTGTCATCTCGCGCAGCCGGTCCTGTAATGTCTGGATCTGATCGGTCAGGAACAGGATCATGTTGTAGGCGACACGCGGAAAGCGCTCCAGCAATTCCTGCATGGTTTCGCCGTTCCAAACCAACGCCGTACACGGGACCAGCGCCTCTGCCGATGCCGGGTAGTCGCCGGATCGGATCGCCTCCAGTGCCCCAAATATCTGGTTAGGGCCGATCAGACGCAGGAGCACCTGCTGCCCGTCAGGCGTTGTCTGGGTGATGCGTACTTGGCCCTCGATCAGCAGGTGAAACCGCGTTGCGCGTTCGCCCTGTAGAAAAAATCGGCCTCCTGCCGGGACTTGGCGGCACTGGACACTCGACAGAAGGGCCTCAAGCTGTTCTTTGTGCAGCCCAGCGAAAAGAGGCACTTCCTGTAACAGTTGAATGGAGGGGCGAGGCACATCACCACTTGGCAACATGACACCGGCTTTACTCGTCGTCTTCGTATTCTTCGTCGTACTCGTATTCCTCGTCCTCGTCGTCCTCTGCCAAATCCTCTGCCGCGGCATAGAAGATCAACAACACCGAGCCATAGCGTCGCCGGTCATACTCCTGCAAATGCTGCAGCGTCACCGGCTCATCCTCGCGCGGGTGAATCTGGACAATGACCGCGCCATACTGCGCCAACAGTTCAGGCCGCGCGTCGATCATCTCCAGCGCCTTGCGCCACATATTCTGATATTGGGGCGGCGCCACATAGATCAGGTCAAACGGCTCCCCGCGATAGCGCTCCAACAGCACAAAGCTGTCGCCCAATTCCACCGTTGCCTGGTCCGTTAACCGGCAGTGCTGCAAATTGGCCTGGATCGTCTGCACAGCCTTGCGGTTGTGGTCGACGAAGTGGGCATGATAGGCCCCGCGGCTCAGCGCTTCGATGCCCACCGCGCCGGTTCCCCCAAACAGATCGAGCACCAGCATATCCACCACATCATCGCCCAGGATGCTAAACAACGCTTCTTTGGCGCGGTCGGTGATGGGCCGGGTGCTATCCCCCGGCACACTTAACAGCTTATGCCCTTTGGCGCGGCCCGCAATTACACGCATAGTTCCCCACAGCCTACACAATCAGCCCGTCTACTGGATATCAACATCCCATGTCCCGTTGTTCAAGAGGCGGAAGTAGCGAATGGTCGCATCCTCAAAGCAGGCCAGCAGACGCCCATTGGTGAAAGCCTGCAAGACCGAATGCTGGCACAGCCGCTCTTCGCGCGGCACAAAGCCCATCACTGCCTGAACCTGCGGGTTCTCACACCAGATCTTGCCAAACCCGCGGCGGGGCAGCGGCGGCGAATCCGGCTCCTCGTCCGTGGGGTTACAGCTATAGGTCGGGTCCACATCCTCTACCCACGTATCGTCAAAGCTGATATAGGTTCCATCGGGCAGGAGCGTATAGATGCGCTGTTCATGGCTGAACCAGAGCATGAAGCGGTCGGGCGGCTGCGCTTCGCCAAACTCGTTGATCGCCACATCGTCCAACACGGCTTCTGCCACCGGGCAGCCCATGCGTTCGTACAAATCGGGATAGCCGATCAAGTCCAGGTGCGATTCAATGGGGCAATCTGTGCCTTCTTCCACTTGCAGCGGCGCAAAGACCGCGGTTGACCCGTTGGACGACACCGTCGCCGTCACCACAGGTGCAGCCGCTGCCGTCGCTTGCGTCTCCGTGCGGGTGGGCGCGGGCGTCGCTAGGGGCGACACGGGCGCGCCGGCTGCCTCGGCTTGCGTGCCGGTTGGCTGTGTGTCACCGGCTTGGGCCATTGCGGTCTGCGTGGGCATCACCGGTGATTCGCCAGCCGTCGACGCCTCCCCCCTATCGCCACATGCAGCAAGCGCAAAACAGAGCAACGCCAAACTCAGCCCCATGCGCCAGGTACGCCAACTGATTGCAGTATGCATCTTCATTGTCAAAACCGTCCTCAATGGTTTTTGCTAGGGCAGTTCACGCATCCGTATGAACACGCGATGAACACGCGCCCTACCCCAGCCATAGCCCGCCGGAGATGGCTTATCGATGGGCAATCCTCAATCCGGCCCGACCAAGATCGGCCCTAACTCAATGGCATAGTCACGCGGGCCTGCGCTGACCGGCAAGCGCTGTCCTGTAATCGGATCATACAGACCCACAGCAATCGTATAGCTCCCCTGCGGCAAGTCGCGCGGCAGCAGCAAGCCATAGCGATCCACCAGTTCCTCGCCCGGCTGCCATGAGCTGGTCGGGCGCATCCACTGTACCGGCTGCCCATCGCGCTGGGCGAGCTTTTCGCCGTTGGCGTTGAGCAGATGGACAAAAACTTGGTAATCATAATCGACCGGGCGCAAACTCTCCCAACGCAGTGCCAACAGCAATTCGCCGCCCGGCTCGGTTTCCGGGGTCAGCGCGTAGCCGTCTAGCCGGATCCAGCCGTTTTCTTCCGTCACCCCCGTGTCGGCCAAAGCCGGGTCACCAAAGATCGTGCCCACGCCTGCCTCTTGCAGCGTGCGATTGCTGCTCATGGCATAGAGCGCCAGCCGCTGCCCATCCGGTTCCGCCAGACGTGTGTCCAGCAGCAGAAAATCTTCAAAGCGCAGCGTGCGCTCCCAGCCCGATTCTTCGGGCAGCGTCTCGTCCGGGATCAGCCACAGCCGCCCATAGCGCGTGCGCAGCCTCTCCAACTGTTGCGCCAAAGGGGGATCTAACTCGCCTTCGGGGAAGAAGCCATACACGGGCAGACGACCGTGATACGCATTGGCGAAATCTTGGGTCCGGGCAGGTTGCAACAGCAACACCGCGTCATCTGCCATCTCCATCTGGCGGATCCGTTCCCCGGCCCGCGCCATGTCCACCGCGGTCAAATTCGTGCCGTAGTAGAGCAGCAGCGCCACCATCATCGCGGCCAACGCCCCCGCATAGAGCCACCCGCCGGGACGCTGCCAGGGCGGCTCGTCTGGGCGGCGCATCCGACGTGCCAAGACCCCTTGGCTCGTGATGAGCATCGTCAACGGGATCAACAGCCCCGGCCAGCCTAGATCGCGCCAACCCTCTCCCACGCGCCACCAAGCCAACGGCACATGCTCGGCGCTCAAGAACTGCCACTGGAGCAGCAGGGGCGAATAGCGAAGCTGGGTGAATGTCTCCGGCGCAAAGAGCGGCGTCACCGTCTGGGCCAGATAGTCCTGCACCAAGCCAAAGGGCGCTAACATCCCCAGCCATTGCAGCGCAATCGAAAGCGCGATTAACACCAATACGAATCCTTGTGCCAGCCGGTTCCGCCCGTGGACAAAGATTCGTTCCCAAACCGGCCCAATCAACAGCGCCAGGAAGGGCAGCGCGGGCACCAAAAAGCGCGGCCCCCAGCTATAGCCGCCATGCCACATGTACCACTTGCCATAGAGCAGCACATAGACCAGCGCCAGCGCCAGACAGCCCGCCAGCACCGCGCGGCTGTGTCGCCAAAACCAGCCCACGCCCCCAATTGCCAGCAGCAGCGCTGGGCTATACCAGATCAGCCCGCGGCTCGGCCCCACCAACAGCCCCACAACGCCAAACCACCAGACGCCGTTGAAGCGTTCCGTCTCGACATAGCCGCTGTCCCACACGCTGCCATAGCGCGCCCAATTCCACCAGAGCGAAAGCAGCCCGGCCAACAGCACAGGCAGCACCGCGGTCACCAGCGGCCGCCACTGGTCGACAAAGAGGCTGCGTATACCGTCGCGCCACGACGTAGGCCGCGGCTGCGCCGCGCGATCCGGCCGGTCCACCGGCGCGGCGGCAAAGATCGCGGCCAACAGCCCCAGGGCAAAGAGCGGCAGCGTGACCAAGTTGACCACGCGCGCCAAATAGGCCACGCTCCAGGCCAGGCTGCCCAACAGCAGGTAGCGTTTGCGCGCGGTCTGGCTGTAGCTCAACAGCCCATAGAACGCGCCAAAGAGGCCAAAGGCGCAGACCGGATCGCTGAAAAAGGTCTGGGTATAGGGCCAGGCCAGCGTCGCCAGCCCAAAGATCAGCGCGGTCGCCACAGACGAACGCCGGGTCCAGCCCAAGCGCCGCCCGCTGCGAAAGAGCAGCCCGCCCGTCCACGCGGTGAGGATCGGGTTCAACAGCAGCGCCGCGTGGACCAGCCCAATCGAGCGCCACAGCAGCGCAAACCAGACCAGCGGCAGCGCCAACAGCGCCATGCCCAGCCCCTTGCGGCTGTACAACTCGCCGTCTGGGCCGATGTTGCCCTGCTGATTGCCCATCCACAGCAGTTGATTGCTGTCGATCTCCCCGCGCCGCGCCATGCTCTCGGCAGTGGCAAACATTGCCAGCCCGTCGCTGCTCTGGATGATACCGGTAAAGGTGAGCAGGTAGCAGGCGAGCAGCAGCCCGATCACAGCAAACGCAATGCTCCGATCCCGCCGGTCAATCTCGCGAATCTCAGTTTCCCGAATCTCAATGTCACGGCTTGAGTTGGTCACAACAGCTTGATCGTCTCACACCTTAGCCAACAACTTAGCTAACAATAGACTGTCCACTACCTTCCCGGAAGCTACGCCCATCTTACGAGCAGATGGGTATTAAACTGCGAGCTTCCGGGAAGATCAGGTACTCACGGCTCGCGCACCTGGATCGACAGCGCCAGATGGTCGGCGCTCTCCCCCGCGGCCATGGTCAGCGTGCGCCGCCCCGCCTCATCGTACATACCCACCCACAGCGTATAATCGCCCGGAGGCACGTCGGGCGGAATCGTCAGCCGATACGCATCGCGGATCACACGTTCCGGCTCCCAGGTGTCCGTGGGCGCAAGCCCTTCCACCGGCCAATTGTCCTGCTGGGCCACCAAAGCGCCCGTTGGATTGAACAACTGGGTAAAGACCGTGTAGCGCGCCGCTACCGGGGAATCCGCTTGCCAGTATAGCACCACCTCCAGCGCCTCGCCCACTTGCGCCGGGCCGGTTTCGGCCCTTAACAACTGGATCGGCCCGCCCGCCACATCGACCGTCGCGGCCGCGGGAGGCTGCCACAGCAGCACCCGATCCAGACGACACGCGCCCAACGTTCGTTCCTCCAGCAGCGCAACGTGATCCTGCGCCAAGAATTGATCGTAGGCGTCGAGCGGGCTAGTCGCCGACGGCTCAATGTCTGGGCGGCTGATCCACCACACTTCTTGCGGCGGCAGCGCGTTCGCCCGGCGCAGCGCCTCCGCCGTGAAATCGTAGTCCACGGCATAGCCGTCCAACACCTGGATCGTGTAATCCTGGCGCAGCCACGGGTAGAGATCGCGCCACACTTCCGGCTGCTGCGTCACAATCGTGTCGACCACGCCGCCCGCTTCCGCTTGCAGCAGGTCGATGGCCGCGCGGCAGGGGTGCTTGTCCAACTGCTGCGCCGCATACGCCCGCGCCGCGCGCGGCATCGCGGCCACGCCCGCCACAAGGGTCAGCGCCATCACTGCCCACGTCGCGCCCGCGGCCGCGCGGCGCACCGACTGCACCGAACCACCCGGCCAGATCTGTCCCAAAAACTCGACCACCAGCAGCACCAGCAGCAGCGTGCGCGCCAAGACCGTCCCCACCATGATCCAATGTTCGTCGGGCAAGAGGATCAAAAAGATGCCCGCCTCGACCGCGTTGATCACGCTCAACAGCACCACCAACACCACCCCGCGCAGCGTGGGCAGCAGCAGCGCCACAAACGCGATCACCCACAGCAGAAATTGTGGACTCCACCCCTTGCTGTAGAGGAACAGCAGGATCACGAACGAGCCGGTCAGCGCCAGCGGCGTGCGCACGCGCGACCACGCATAGGGCCGCGTGTAGAGCCACAAAAAGAGCAGCGCAAAGCCCAGCCCCACCAGCCCCCAAGGGATGCGTGACTCGGCCAGCGGCGCGGACAGCCCGGCCAAATTCCGCATGTCCAGCGGAACCAGTCCGTAGCCATACACCCCGTCGATCAGCGCCCACACGCTCTGCCACGCCGGGCGGATCGACTGGATGCGAAAGCTGCTGAAGGCCAGCGCGGGGTTGGCGCGCACCAGCGGATAGCCCACACCCACGATAACCGCCAGCAGAATCGCCATATAGATCGCAGGGCGCAGCAGGTTGCCGGGCGATCTGGGATCAAACCACTCCGCCCGCGCCGCGCGCCAGCTTAACCTGGCCCCCAGCCAGCGCACCGCAATCGGCGCGAGCAGGATCGGCGTCAGCTTGGTCAAAAAGCCCAGCCCCACCGCGACCGCGCTGCCCACCCAGCCCCAAGGCCCACCCCAAAGCCGCGGGGTGAGCAGCAGCGCCAGCCCCAGCAGCATGAAGAAAAGGGGCATTGGCTCGAACCAGCCCAGCATGGTATAGAGCGGCACAAAGCAGAGCGCGTAGAAAGTCGCCGCGTGCAGCCCTGGCGACCCCCACACGCGGGCAGGCTGCGTTTCGTCCCGCCCCAACTGCCCGCCCAGCCGGTAGATCAGCGAGATGTTGCCCACGTCGAAGATCAGTAGCACCAGCCCAAAGAGCAGATGAAAGGCCAGCCGCGGCTCGGTCCACGGCGGAATGCGGCTGGCCCATTCGTAGACGGTGAGCATGATCAGGGGAAAAAGCGGCGGGTACGCGGTCCACAGGTTGTCATAGGCGCGATACCCCATCGGCCCCAGCGTGCCCCACGTCATATAAAAATCGTAGTCGGAGAAATCGGTGATGAAGCCGCCCGGACGCAGCAGCAGCAGCGCCAGCAGACGAAACGCCACAAAGAAGCAGAGGAGATAGACAAACCCCACATGCCGCTGCCACCATAGGGTCCACCACAGACGCCACCGCGGGGCCAGGCGCGTCGGGCGCGAGTCATCGCGCGTGGCCAGGGGGGGAGCGGTCGCGTCCGGCTGCGACGCAGGGGAGGGAGAGACAGCCATGAATCAACCCGGTCGCACAGTGGTCAGGCGAGCCATTGAGAACCAGCGCCCAAAGCCGCCCAAGAGCGTGACCGCGCCGCTAACTGCCAGGAAACTCCAATAGCTAATGGCGCGGGTCGCCAGCACCACCGCGGCGATCTCCATGCCGCCCTGCGCGATCAGCGCCAAGAGCGCGGCATAGGCTGTCTCAATCTGTCCCATGCCGCCCGGCGTCACCGGCACTGCCGCAAAGATGTCCACCGTCAGCGCCGTGAAGATCGCGGCCCCGCCCGGCAGCGCTTGGCCCAGGCTCGCGCTTACCGCCCACAGCAGCAGCCCATCGCACAGCCAGATCAACAGGCTTTCGCCCACGATCAACGCCAGCCGCCACGGGCTGCGCGGCAAGCGGCGCAAACTCACCGCCACGTCGAGCGCAAAGGCCAGCCCTTTTTGCAGCACGCGCGCGCGGCCATCTGCCTGCCGCTCATCTGTCTGCCAACGGGCCAGCAGGCCGGGCATCGCTACGATGAGCGCGCCCAAGAGCGCCAGCATGAGCACCGCCGCGCCATAGACGCCCAACAGCCAGCCCGGCACACGGCTGCCCAAGACCATCCAGCCCGCGCCCGCGCTCAACAGCAGGATCGCCACAATGTCCAAACCGCGCTCCAGCACAATCGTGCCCAGGCTGTCGCTTACCGGAACCGGCGTGCGCCCCTCCGGCGGCAGGCGCAGCACCAACATGCGAAACCCATCGCCCGCGCGGCCAGGAACCAGCGCGCTCACAAACCAGCCCGCCAGCAGCACCCCGGTTGTATAGAGATAGCCCAGCCGGTGACCCTGCTCTGCCAGCAGCAAGCGCCAGCGATGGCCGCGCAGCGCGAAGCCGCCGTAATGCACTGCCGCGCCCACAGCCAGCAGCGGCCAATGGGCCTGGGCCAGCGTCGCCAGCGTGGCAGGCCCGCCGCCGAAATAGATCAGCAGCGCAACCGTGGCGACAGCCAACAGGCCCAGCAGCGCCAAATGGCGGGCATCAACTTGTGGAGGCGACCATGCAGATGTGTGTCGCCCTTCATCCAACGGCTGTTCCATAGCCTCCCATCTTAGCACCCGCCGCCCATCACCACCAAGCACAAGCCGCGGCCAATCGCGCCGCTGTTACACCTTCCCGGAAGCTGCGAGCTTCATGCCCATCTCACGAGCAGATGGGCGTAGCTCCCGGGAAGATCCTACTGCGCCTCAAGCGGCTCCGGCGCGTACACCGCGCCCATGAACAGCACCATGCCGCTGTCGCTGTCTTGGATGGCAAAGAAGAAGGGACGATC
>CAZZNG010000246.1:0-8786 GCA_964655505.1 uncultured Litorilinea sp.
TACATCCACTCAAGCCGGCAGCAACCTGTATCGACGAAAAGCGTTCTAGCAATCGCGATGGAGTCCATCGCCCTTTTTGTATCCCGCTAGGCGCTACACGCAGGACACGGAGCTACCGACGCATGAATTTGAATGATATCTTGCGGCTGTCTGCCCAGACTCTCTTTATCGTCCTGAGCGTGATCGCGTTCATCGACTATCTGGGGCATCGCGATGCAAGACGCCGAGATTTTACACTATTAGCTGCTTCGCTCGGCTTTCCACTGGGCATTACGCTGCTGCGTGATCTTTTCGGGCTTCAATACACCTGGCTCAACCTACTGGGCGCGTTTGCCCTCTTTTCCCAGCCCTACTTTTTATTCCGCCTCTTGCAGTATTACCGGCCAAGCCGCCCCTGGATACACGGCGCGGTTCTATTGGGCATGGTGCTTTGTTGGGTGATCCTGCTGGAGTTCATCGCCATCTACCCAAAGGCAACCCAGATTGTCATTTTTGGCTACTGTGCCGTAGTCGACGCGTACTGTACATGGGGATACATCCGGGGCATGCATCACAGCGTCGGTATTCTGCGGCGCAGGCTCTTGTTGATCAGCATTAGCTCTAGCTTGTTCACTCTCGCTGTGCTAGGCAACGTCGTCAGCCCGCTTCTGCCCAACCAAGCCGCGGACATTGGTGTTGCGAGTTTGGCTGTGGCGGCAATGTCCGCCATCCTGTTCTATCTTGCCTTTGTCCCCCCGCGTTGGCTGCGCAATTCGTGGCAGTTCGAGGAACTGCGCGACTTTCTCATGCAAGTCCGCTCGCCCGATGGCAGCCGCTTTAGCATGGCCGAGAGCTTCCAGCAGTTGTGCTTGGCCGCCAATCAAGCCGTCAATGGCATGGGCGCGCTCGTCATCCGCTGGGATGATGCGGCCCATCAATGGGTGGTGGTGGAGTCCACCGACGCAGCGGCTGCATCGCTCGTCGTTCCCAGCGACGAGAATGTGGTCGAACAGGTGTGGCGGCAGCGTCGCCCGCTTGCCATTTCGACGGAGGAGCCCCAGCGTGAGGGCGCAAATGGCCCGGCACGGGCAACCGGTGTGCGTTCTTGGCTGCTTGTGCCCATTCTCACTGTCGACCACATCTGGGGCGTGCTGGCGGTTGGGCTGCACGACCGTTCGCTCTTTATCGACGACGATCTCAGCCTGCTCGAACTATTCGCCCGCCAGTGCGCCATTGTGTTGGAGAACAGACAGCTAATCGGGGAGTTGCAAGGCTACTCCGCGCAGTTGGAGGAGAACGTCAAGGCGCGCACCACAGAACTCAGCGAAAGCGAAGCCCGCTTCCGCTATCTGGCCGACAGCGCGCCTGTGATGATCTGGATGATCGATGTCCAGGGCAAACCGATCTATTCCAACCAACAGTGGCGCGACTTTGTCGGCCCCCTGCCGGCTGGCGCGACAGAGATGGAGTGGGTTCGGACGCTTGTCCACCCCGAAGACGCCAGAAGCGCCCGATTGCTCTTCGAACGCAGCTTTCAGCAGCAGCGGGCCTTTCGCCAAGAATTTCGCTTTCGCCGCCATGACGGCGTGTACCGCTGGCTGCTCAATTCAGCCGTCCCGCGCCAAAACCAAAGCGGCGAATTTGTCGGCTTCATCGGGTCAATTCTCGACATCACCGACCGCAAAGAGGCAGAAGAACGCCTGCAGGTGATCTATCAACTCAACGAGGCTGTCAACCGCGCCGAAGAGGTGGAGCAGATCTATGAGTTGGCGCTGTCGGGGCTTGAGCATGTGCTGGAGGTGCCGCGGGCCGCGATCTTGCTCTTTGACCAGACAGGCGCCCTGCACGTACAGGCTTGGCGCGGGCTGTCGGCAACCTACCGCGCGGCGACCGATGGACAACTGCCCCAGGTGATCGACGAGGACGAGCCGCAGCCTGTGTTCATCCCCGATCTGAAAAAGATGGAGCGAACACCCGCGCTGCAAGCGGCGCTGGATGAGGGCATACGCGCCATCGGCTATATTCCACTGGTGACGCAGAATCGGCTCCTGGGCAAGTTCATGGTCTACTACGACCAACCCCATTCTTTCCCAGAGGCCGAAGTGCAGTGGGCGCAGACCATCGCGCGCCATGTTGCCCATGCCCTACAGCGCAAGCAAGCAGAGGTCAGGCTGCACACCTATACCCGCATCTTGGAGGAACTCAACCACACCCAGCTTTCCCTGGCTGCCGAACTCGACATCCAAAAGCTGTTGCAGATGGTGGTCGATGTCTCTACCGAGTTGAGCGGCGCGCAGTTTGGCGCGTTTTTGTACAGCGCAGACGGCTACCTCACAGATGGCCGCGCGGCAAATGGGCAGGTAAACAGCTACAACGGCAACGGGACAGGGCATCAGCCGAGGCTGCTGTATGCGCTGACAGGGGTTCCGCCGGAAGCGACAGAGCATCTCGCCCAGCCCCATGTGGTCGACGATGTCAGCGCGGCCCTGGACGACGTCAACCCCATTCGCATCCCCGATGTCAGCGAAACGGGAGACAACGCGCCGGTGGTGCTGTGGCATGGGCTGCCGCGCGATCTGCTCTCCATCCGCAGCTATCTCGCCGTGCCGGTTGTCTCGCGGGCGCAAGGGGTGATCGGCGGGCTTTTCTTCGGCCATCGCAAGCCCAACGTCTTCACCGAACAGGCCGAACAACTGGTGGGCAGCCTGGCGGGCCAGATGGCGATCACGCTGGAGAACGCACAGCTGTATGCCCAGATCAGAGAGAGCGAAACTGCGCTGCGCGAACTCAATGCCACCTTGGAAGAGCGCGTGGAGAAGCGCACAGCCGAATTACGGCGCAGCAACGACGAGCTTGAACAGTTCGCCTATATTGCCTCCCACGATCTCAAGGCTCCGCTGCGTGCCATCAGCCTTTTGGGCGGCTGGATTCAAGAGGATGCAGGCGATACGCTGCCGCCGACCTCGCGCGAACATCTGGCGAAGCTCTTGGGACGTGTTCACCGGATGGGGGCCTTGCTCGACGATCTGCTGGCCTATTCACGCGTAGGCCGCCAGCGCCACCCGGTTGAGCGCGTGGATGTCGCCCAACTCATTCACGATGTGACCGAGACGATTGGGCCGCCCGCGGGTTTCACCGTCCAGTGCGAGGGTGAGATGCCGTTCATGTATGTGGCGCGCACGCCGCTGGAAACCGTTTTCCGCAATTTGATCGGCAACGCCATCAAACATCATCACCAGGTTGACAAAGGCGTGGTGACGATCAGCGCGCACGAGAAAGACGAAGCAATCGCCTTTACCGTCGCCGACAACGGGCCGGGCATTGCGCCGGAGTTCCATCAACGCATCTTTGAAATCTTCCAGACCTTGCAGTCGCGCGACAGGGTTGAAAGCAGCGGCATCGGTCTGGCAATCGTGAAGAAGTCAGTGGAAAGCCACGGAGGGGCCATCTGGGTTGAATCGCCCCCCGGCGAGGGCACGATCTTCCACTTTACCTGGCCCAAAGTTGCCCCATTTGACGAGGAAGCAAACCTCTAGCTGCGATGGGGACGCAGCCTAATTGACGCGCACCAGCGGGCGCAGCGTCTCCAGCGTCGACGGGCCGATGCCGGGAACCCGCTCCAGATCGTCCACTGAGCCATAGGGCCGGTTGGCAATGATCGCTTCGGCCTTGGCCGGGCCAATACCGGGCAGCGTCTGTAGCTCGGCCAGGCTTGCCGTGTTCAGGTTGACCAACCCGCCTGCTGCATCATCCACGGAAACGGACGCGCCGGAAACACCAGCCGTCGGTTCGGTGGGCGCTTCCGCCTGGGTAGGCACATGCACCTGGTTGCCGTCGCGCAGCGGCGCGGCCTGGTTGACAGCCGCGGGGTTGGCATCATCGCGCAAACCACCGGCCGCGGCCAGCGCATCGGCCACGCGCGCGCTCGCATCAAGCGTGTAGACGCCCGGCGTTTGCACAGCGCCGCTGACAAAGACCATGATCTCCGCTGGCGTTGTCTCCGCCTCTGGGATTGTTGCCGCGTCTGGCACGGACGCTTGCCCTTCGGGCGAGGCAGGCATGAGGGCCGCGGGTGGCGGATGGACCACCACCGGCGGCGGCGTCGGTCGCCGCCAGATCAACACGACCACGCCCAGCGCCAAGGCTGTGATCAGCGCGCCCGCCAGGGCAGAGCGCCAATCCCACTGACTTGAACCCCGCTTCCCTCCATCGCGCCCCGAGGCCATTACCGCGATTCCTCCTGCAGCGGCTCCTCTTGCAGGGGGTGACGCGCCAGCGCCATCTGTCCCAGCAGTTGCAGCGCCTGGTCATCGTTCATGGGGTGGGTCAAGCCGCCGCGCACATCGCGGTAGTAGCGCTCCAGCGGCAGCGCCCTGCTCATGGCAGAGCCGCCCACGACACGCATACACTGGTCAACGATAGCCACAGCGTTGTTGGTGGCGGTATACTTGGCAACCATGATCGACTCGGCCAGATCGGGCCGCCGGTCGGGACAGCGATCCCACAACTCCGCTGTGTGATAGAGATGGGTGCGCGCCTGGTGCAGGAGCAGTTCAGCCTGGCCCAAGCGCCGCTGGATGTTCTCCAACTCGGCAATGGGCTTGCCCAGCGCGGTTGGCACGCGCTCTTGCGCGAACTGGGCCGCGCACTCTAACGCGGCCGCGGCCACGCCCATATAGACTGTGCTCACGCTCAAGGGGAACCAGGGATTCACCTTTGGCCCGGTCTGCTGTGCGGGTGGGATCATGTGCTGGGCGGGCACGAACACATCGGTCAGCACGACATCATGGCTGCCCGTGGCGCGCATCCCCATTGCGTCCCAAGTCTCCACCACCTCCACCCCGTCGCCCGGCGTCACCACAAAATGCGCGGTCTGGTCGCTGCCGTCTTCCAGCGCGGCCAGGACAATCATGTAATCGAGCGCGGGACTCATGCTGGCAAAGTTCTTGCGCCCGTTGAGCAGATAACCGGCGGGCTGCTCGCCCGTCGCGGCCACAGGCTTGGCTGTGGTCTTGGGCTTGCCGCCGCGGCTTGGGCTGCCCAGTTCCGGCTCGGTGGCGATGAAGTTGAGCAGTGCGCCGCGCTCGACCACCGCGCGGCAGATCTCATCAAAAAGCGCCTGCGGCCAGGTGCGGCGCTCGGCTGCCCCGCCCAGCGTCTGCAAATGCATGGTGAAGCTGAGGGCTGTGCTGCCGTCGCCGATGGCAAGCGCCTCGATGGTCAAGAGGGTTTCGAGCAGGTTCGCGCCCCAACCGCCATATTCGGCGGGCACCACCAGCTTGGGCAAGCCGGACTGGCGGATGTCGTCATAGTTCTCCAGCGGGAACTGGCCGCGGCGGTCGAATTCGGCGGCGCGGGTGCGAAACTTACCGGCCAGCGCTTGCGCCAGATCGATAAAGCGGGCCTGGCGTTCGGTTAATGGATAAAGCGAATTCGCCATGAAGCGTCCAACATTTCATTCAGCAATATGGATTCAGCGAGGCTGCCGGCGAACAGGGAATCCACCGGCAGCCTATGGCACAACAGGTTCTAGACCTTCACTACAGGATCACTCAGGATCACTCACTACAGGAACATTCACCGTAGGATCATCCTGAACACAGGGTTAGGCAACCGGCACGCTGTTCACCGTGTCGATCACCGCGCGGATGTGCTCATCCGGCGTGTTGGTCGGGATCACACAGCCGGGCGCGACCACGACGCGCCGCCCGCCGGTCTGTTCGACGGCTGTGCGCGCCTCGTTGCGAATCTCCTCGATAGGGCCTTCGGCAATGATCTTGCGATCCTCGATGCCGCCGACCAAGACGCCTTGGAACTGGTCTTTGGCTTCGGCCAGCGACGGCGAGGTGATGCGGTCATGCCAGTTGATCATGTCCACCGGGTAGGTGGTCGCCAGATCAAACATGATATCTTCGCCGTGGACGTGAAGCAGGTTGAGCTTGCCCGCGTCACGCACAGCTTGGAGGATGCGCGTGTCGTAGGCTGCGCCGAACTCTTTATACTCATCCTTGCTGAAAAGGCGATAGGTCATGCCCTGGGTGGCAAAGAAGACGCCATCCGCGCCCGCGTCGAAGCAGGCTTGGCTAAAGCGGATGGTCACATCGGTGATGATCTCCAGCCCTTCTTTGAGCAGGTCAGGATACTGGCGCAGGTGGGCATAGGCCGCGTCGCCCGCCAGCTTGATGGCAGTGGTCAGGGGGCTAAAGACCGTCTGGAAGATGGGCACGCTGCCCTTTAGCTCCTCCGCGGCCAGACGAATCGCCTCGACTTCCTGACCATATGCGCCCTTGGTCACGTCGAGTTTGGCGAGCTTGGGCCATTCTTCCGGCTTGTGCAGCCCCGGCTGGGTCAGGATGCGGTTGCCGCGGAAACCGGGATTGTAGGCAGTCTGCGCGCCCCAATCATGCACACCATACATGCCCGTTGGCATGAACTTAACCAGGTCAAAATCATATTGGCGCTGCCACTTGACCATGGCCGCGGCCAGCCCCTGGGCGGTTTCATCCTCCACAGGCCAATGCCGCCACAGGCTGACAGGCGCACGGTCAACTTCTTCCCCCTTCAGCGCAGCGTTGATGCGCTCCCAATGAGACATACTTGAAGCCATCATTCATTCCTTCCTAAATTAGGCCGGAGATTATTTTGTCTGCTATTTGATCCGGCACGGTTTAAACGGTAACAAACGAGATGGTGACCTTTACGCTGTCCGAAAGTTTGGAGCTTCCGGAACGATCACCTTGGGGTATCGACTCCTAGATCGGCTAAATCGACTTTTGTCGTCGTGGGTCCAACACATCGCGCAAACCGTCTCCCAGCAGGTAGGTTCCCAAGACGACGAGCATAATCGCCAAGCCGGGGCCGATCACATACCACGGCGCGTAGGTCATGTAGGTGCGCCCGATGCTCAACATGGACCCCCACGACGGCGCGGGCAGCGGCACGCCCAAACCGAGAAAACTCAGCGACGATTCAAGCAAGACCGCGCTGGCAAAGGAGACCGTGATCTGCACGATGATGGTGGCGACGCTGTTGGGCAGGATGCCGCTAAAGAGGATGCGTCGCGGCGGCGTGCCCACGGCGCGCGCGGCCAGCACATAATCTTTGTTCTTCTCGGCCAGGACATTGGCGCGGGCCAAGCGCGCAAAGACAGGCACATTGACAATGGCAACCGCCAACATTGCATTGACGACACCCGGCCCCAAGATGGCGAGAATCACAATTGCCAACAGAATGGCCGGAAAGGCCAACACCGCGTCGAGAATGCGCATACTCACCGCGTCAAACCACCCTTGCACGTAGCCCGCCGTCGCCCCGATGATCACGCCGACGACCGTCGCCATGGCAATTGAGATGCCCCCCACGCCAAAGGCCACGCGCCCCCCATAGAGCATACGGCTGAAGATGTCGCGGCCAAACTCATCCGCCCCCATCGGATAGGTTGACGAAGGAGACGCAAAGCGATCCGCCGACATCATGGTCAATGGATCGTGGGGCGCAATCCACGGAGCAGCCAAGGACAGCAGCAGCATGAGCAGGGTGATGATCAGCCCCAACATGCCCGAACGATGACGCAGCAGCGCACGCCAAGCTGCCATGGTCGGGTTTTCATGACGCCTCAATTCCTGCACATCGTTGGACGTTTGGGTCTCGCTCAGACTCAATTTGGCAGTAGACATGGCAACTCGTATGGCTTGCGCCGAATCATGCAACTCATGGTCTCAACAGGAAGACGGTTCCGAATGACTATGCGGCCTAGCGACTATCCGGCCTTATAGATTAGCCACTATTAGACGTGTCATAGCGGATGCGCGGATCGAGCCAGCCATAGCTCAGGTCGGTCAATAAATTTACCAACAAGAAGGCCGACACAATGAACAGAACACAGGCTTGCAGCAGCGAATAATCGCGCCATTCGATAGCCTGGATGGTAAGCCGTCCTACACCCGGCCAAGCATAGATACTTTCGATAATGATTGCGCCGCTCAGCAGATCGCCCAACTGCAGCCCCAAGATGGTGACGACCGGGATCAAGGCATTGGGCAGGGCATGGCGCATCATCACCAGCCGCTCACGCAGCCCTTTGGCACGGGCAGTCCGCACAAAATCCTGGTCCAACACTTCGAGCAAAGCCGAGCGCAGATAGCGCACCAGTTTGGCGGCCACCCCCACGCCCAGCGTAAAGGCTGGAATAATGATCGATTTGAGGTAAAGCCCAGGCTGCTCCAGCATATTAGGGCGGCCAGAGGGCGGCAGCAGTCGCCACTCTTGGCTGAAGAGCAAAATGAGCAGAATAATCAGAAAGAAGCCAGGCATGGCAAAGGAGAGCGCCGAAAAGATGGTCACGGCCCTGTCCACGGCAGAACCGGCGCGCATGGCCGCCATGACCCCCAGCGGCAGCGCGATGATCACGCCGATGAACAGCGAGGCAAACGCCAGTTCGAGGGTAGCGGGCACACGCTGCTTGATCATCTGGAGCACAGGGAAGTTGTTGATGTAGGAGACGCCCAGGTCGCCCTGTAGGACGTTGCCCAGCCAAATCATGTACTGCACATGGACGGGCTGGTCCAGGCCCAAGCGGGCTTCGAGCGCGGCCAGTTGTTCCGGCGTGGCATTCGGCCCAGCAATGATCTGTGCCGGGTTGCCTGGAATGAAATGGATGATCGAGAAGATGACAATGGAGACGAGAAAGATCACCGGGATCATCTGCCACAAGCGGCGCAGTGCGTAACGTCCCACGGGTTGATGGCTCCTAATGAAGAACGATGGCCCCATAGACCAAGACGGCTGTGAACCAGGAAGGGGCGACG
>CAZZNG010000247.1:0-8773 GCA_964655505.1 uncultured Litorilinea sp.
CGCGAGATGGCATGTTGCTCAATGCCCATCTGCTCGCGAGATGGGCGTAGCGTCCCGGAAGGTAAATTCCCCCATTGCAGCATCTAGCTAGCGAACTCTTGGGCCTTACGCCAGTTCCACCATACCGGCCAACAGGCTTTCCGCAATAGCATTGCCGGAGAGCGTTTCAGGGGTCAAGTTGAAGGTCGAGACGACCACCTTGCCCAGGCCATAGGGCATCTCGGCCAGCAGGGCCACGGGCTTGTGGATCCAGCCCAGCGCCAGCCCGGCCCAGCAGTGGGTGCGCATGGCCCACGCAGGCAGCCCCACCAACACCGCATCGGGCATGATCGCCGCGTATTCCATCTCCAGCAGCGGGTCGCCGGGCAGATGACCAAAGGTGTCCAGCTTCTTGAGCCAGCTAAACGACGTCGCCCAATCCCCCTGCCAAGGGGTTCCCGCGCGCGGTATCACGCGGCCAACCGGCAGCCGGACGCTCTCACCGCTGCCTTCGCTGTGCGGGCCGGCCAGAAGCAGCAGCCGTGCCCCGGCCTGCACCGCGGCCTGTAGTGCCGCAGTGTACTGCCGCGCCACCAGCACGCCCTCGCTGCCCGGCTCCTGCACAACCGTATAGCCCAGGCCGGACAGCGTCTCGGCCAACGCCGGATCGTCCACCACAGAGACAGGGCGGTTGACCGTTTGCGGCTGGATCAAGGCGACTTCTGCATGGCCCGTCGCCACCTCCTGCCCCTGGTCATCCATCCAAGCCACCTGGATGGGCAGCATCCCGCTCAACTGGCGATTGGGCAGGCGCACCTGAATCACGCCGCCCGGCGCGGCCACCTCGCCCCGGTCACCGCCTGCCTGCCAGACCAGCGTTCCCCCCTGGCCCGGCCCGTCCACGTCAAAGGCGCGCACCTCCACCGGCAGGCTGTCACCCGGATACCCGCTCCAGCGCTGCGGGCGCACCACCACCGCGCGGTCTTGGTTGAGCGCCACGAACTGTTCTAGCCCCTGCTTCACATTGCGCTGCATGTCCAGCAGCCCATTGCATTCCCAATGCACATCGGTAAATTCGGTGATCACATAGCCGCCGATGCGCGGGTGCAGGCGCATGGTGCCAATCTCATAGGCGAGGCTGCGCCCCATGTGGCGCTGGTGCTGCGCGGTAAAGTCCGCCAACGTGCCGAAAACATAGTTCAGCCCCCAAAAGCCAAAGCGCTTGTCCATGCCGTGAGGATAGACAATGCCCTCGCCCCATTCGTGGCCCGTCTCGAACCACCAGGGGTCTTGCCCTCCCTCTTTGATCTGGTCGGGGTTGGGCAGGCCCCAATTGCCAAACTCGCTGACGATCAGGGGCAGATCCTCGCGGCGCTGCTCGGCATAGTCCTCGGCCCACGCCCAGTCAGCGCGGTTGGCAAAGTCCGCCACCCAGGCATCCCATTCCTCCGCGTGGTCGGGGATGGCGCGGTAATGGTGATAGTCCTCCAGGTCGCTGGCGACGTGGAAATTGGGCGGGCAGGCGGAATTGTCCACAATCAGGCGCGTCGGGTCGATCTGCTTGGCCTCTGCGTAGAAGTCGGCCAACCAGCGGCGATGTTCCGGGTTGCGCACCAAGTCTGTACCCCAATCCTCATTGACCAGCGTCCAGGCAATGATCGAAGGGTGGTTCCAGTCGCGCGCCACCATTTCGCGGAAGGTCTGCTTGGCGCGTTCAGCCGCTTCAGGCGTCAGCAGCGCCCAGTTGGGGATCTCGGTCCAGACCAACAGGCCCAACTGGTCGGCCACCTCGTAATAGCGCGGGTCTTCGATCTTGATGTGGATGCGCAGGCAGTTGAGGCCGAGCGCCTTGGCCTTGCGCGCCTGGTCGATCAAGAAGTCAACGCTGGGCGGCGTGTAGATCGTCTCGGGGTAATAGGCTTGATCCAGCACCCCGCGCAGGTAGATGGGCGCGCCGTTGAGGTAGATGCGCCCGTCGCGCGCCTCGACGGTGCGGAAGCCACAGGTCGCCTGGTGTTGATCCACCGTTGCCCCGTTGACCACCAGCGCAGCCCGCACCGTGTAAAGGGCCGGGTTCTCCGGACTCCACAGCGCGACCGATTCAGGCGGCAGGGTCACTTCCCCTTCGACACCGTCCAGCGTCTGTTCAGCCACAGCTTGCCCCTGGGGGTTGAGGACGGTGACTTGGAGTTGCGCCGCGCCCGCGCTGGCATCTGCACTGTTGCCATCGCTGTGCAGCGTGGCGTTCACAGCAATGGCGCTGCGTTCGACATCGGGCGTGAGGCGCAGCGACCGGATATGCTGGGCCGGGCGCAGTTCCAGCCAAACGCTCTGCCAAAGCCCGCCGATTGGCCCGTACCAACTCTGTTTGCCGTGGGGAATCTCGCTAAACGGGAATTGGGGCCAGCGGCTGCGGTCGTCGCTGGGATCGACCACGTAGACCGTTACTTCGTTGTCGCCCGCGCTCAGGTGGGCGCTCACGTCGAACTCAAAGGGCAGATACCCCCCTTCGTGTTCGCCGACCGCTTGGCCGTTCACCCAAACCGTGGCGTGGTAATCGACCGCGCCGTAGTGCAGGTTAGCCGCCCCATCGGGCGCGGCGTCCAAATGAAAACGCCGCCGGTACCAGGCCGCGCCGCTGTAATGGCGCAAGTCGTCGAACTGCGCCTGCAAGGGTGCAGGCACTTGGATGGTGCGCCACTCGCGCACTTGGCTGATGTTTTGGTGCTGGGCCGGATCGATCTGAAAATCCCAACTGCCGTCGAGCGAGATCTGCGTGCGAAATGACATAGATAGCAACTCCCACTAGCGCTATAGAAGCGTGTGAAATAATAATCCCCGCGCAGCATCCATCTTATATCGGCCAGTCTTATACGGGCCAGCCTTACGGGGCCAGCCTGGCGCGGGTCAGCGCCCCCCCATGCCGGTCAGCATGACGCCTTCGATAATGCGCCGCTGGAAGATGGCATAGAAAAGCAGAACAGGCGCGCTGGCAATGACTGCCCCGGCCATGATCAGGGCGCGCTCCTGGCTATAGGTTCCGTTCAACACGGTCAGCCCCACCGGCAGGGTGCGCATTTCAAGCCGGTTGAGCACAATCAACGGCCAAAAGAGGTCATTCCACGCGCCCAGGAAGGTAAAGATCGTCAGCGCCACCAGCGCCGACCGGCTTAAGGGCAGAATGATCTGCCAATAGATGCGGAAGCGGCTCGCCCCGTCGATCACCGCGGCCTCCTCCATTTCCTTGGGGATGGTGGTGAAAAACTGGCGCAGGAGAAAGACGCCAAAGACATTCGCCATCGCCGGCCAGATGAGCGCGTTGTAGGTGTCCAACCAGTTGAGGTTGCGCACCAGCAGAAAGACCGGGATCAGGGTCACTTCACCCGGAACCATCAGCGCCACCAGGATGCTGACAAAGAGGAAGTCGCGCCCCGGAAACTCCAGCCGTGAAAAGCCATAGGCTGTGAGGCTGCTGACAAAGAGGCTGAGCACCGTGATGGTGGTGCTCACCACCACGCTGTTGAGAAACCAGCGCGGCAGTTGCAAATCCGGGCGCGTCAGCACTTCCCGATAATGCTCCAGGGTGGGCGCGTCGGGGAAAAGTTGCAGCGGCCAACGAAAGACCTGTTCGCTCGGCGTGATGGAAACGATGAGCGCCCAGTAGATCGGAAAGCCGACCAGAACGGCCAAACTCATGAGAAAGACATGCAGCCCCAGCTTGGAAAGCCGGTTGCGTAGCCGATAATGATCCCGCGTGCGAATGGTGGAGGCCATGTCTATTCGTTCCCTGTCAATCTATCCCTGTTGTGCAACAGGCTGGTACGACATCTGTGGCGCAGATTGCTGTGGCGCAGGTTGCTGTGGCGCAGCATTCATCAATATTCAACGGTGGCGTTCCGGCCAAAGATTCGAAATTGGATGAGCGTAAAGATCAGGATGACCACCGCTAGCCCAATCGCAATCGTCGTGCCATAGCCCATCCGGAAGAAGCGCCAAGCGGTCTGGTAGAGATACATAATCACCGTGTACGAGGCCCGGCCCGGGCCGCCGCCGGTCATGATGTAGGGCTGGCCGAAGACTTTGAAATGGGCGATGAGCTGCGTGACCGCGACAAAGAAGATCGAAGGCATCATCAGGGGGACGGTAATGTACCAAGTCAGTTGCCGTTCATTGGCCCCGTCGATGCGCGCCGCTTCGTAGAGGTGGCCGGGAATCCCCTGCAGACCGGCCAGGTAGATCAACATGGGAAAGCCAAAGCCCCACCAAACCGTGGCGATGCTCAGGGTCGGGATGACCAGGTTGGGGTCCGCCAGCCAACGCACCGCGGGCAGCCCAAGCCAAGTCAGATAGTAGTTGACAATGCCAAACTGGGTATTGAACATCCAGGCCGCCACAACGCCCATGACAGCCACCGACAGCACAACCGGCGCATAGAAAATGAAGCGGTAAAAATCGCGCAGGCGAATCGGCTGGTTGACGGCAATCGCCACAATCAGGGCAAAGGTCGTGTTGAGAAACGCGGTCAAAAAGGCAAAGTAGAGGGTGTTGCGCAGCGTGAGCCACCACAGATCATCGCGCAGCAAGAAACGGTAGTTCTGAATGCCGACAAAGGGATGCTCCGGTGCCAAGATCGCCCAGTCGTGAAAGGACATGTAGACGGCATAGAAGATCGGGAACACCGTAAAGGTCAGAAAGAAGATCATGAACGGCAGGATAAAGAGGTAGTTCCCCAGCATCCAGCGCCGCGTCTTCCACCCTTTCGCCTGTCGAGGAGAAATCCGCTGTTGTGATACAGTCGTAGCCACAGCAACTCCTTTATGTCGCAGCAGGTTCGCGCAGCAGCGCGTTTACCAACAACATATCGATTCGTAGCACAGGGGCGGTCGGCACACACCTAGCGCACCGACCGCCCCTGCCCACCTGACAACGCTGTCAAGCCACCTGCTCTGTCAAGCGCATCTGCTCTGGATGCGGCCGAATGGGCTTACTGGCAGCGATCCAGAATATTCTGGACGCGGTTGTTGGCGTCTTCCAACCCCTGTTCCACACTCTTGACGTCGTTGTAGATGGCATCCAGCTCCGGCTCATAGGCCGCGATCACTTCCTGGATGCAGGGGTGGGCCATGTCGTAGCGGCCAAACTCGCGGAAGCTCTGACCAAAGACCGTGGCGGACGGGAACTCATCCGGCGTCATGGCTTCTTGCTGGGAGATGCGCGCCGGCGGCTGGCCGGAGGTCGCCCACACCAAGCCCTGATCCGAGAGATAGGAGATCAGGCGCTTGGCCGCGTCCAGCTTCTCCCCTTCCAACGTCGTGGGGGTGTAGATCACATGGGAACTGGTCCAGACCGCGGGTTCATCGCCAATCTGCGGGAAGGGGCAGGCCCCCCAATTCAGCCCGGCCTCTTCGTTGAAGTTGAGCATCCAACTGCCCTCGGTGATCATCGCCAAGGAGCCGCCGGCAAAGCTCTGCCAGGAGTCGAAACCGGCAGGCTGCGGCGCGACATGTTCCTCATAGATCAGATCACGCCAGAAGTTAACCGCCTGGAACGCGGCATCGCTGGTGAGGGTGGCGGTTCCCTGGCCGTCCGACCAATCGCCGCCATACTGGTAGATCGTGCTCAGGAACGTCACCTTGAACCAAGTGACCGCGGTGCCCCACTGCACCACATTCTCCGGGTCAAAATCGGGGCTGGTGGCGTTGTTGCCGTTGGCGTCCAAGGTCAGCAGACGGGCCATCTCGACAAATTCGTCGCCGGTGGCCGGGCAGACATTGGGGTCAAGACCGGCGGCCTCCAACAGATCACGGTTGTACCAGAGGCCCCAACCGTGAATATCCAGCGGCACGCCGTAGCGATTCCCCTCGAACGAGAGCGCGTCGAGCGTATAGTCGACGATGTCATCTTCGGGGATCAGCCCCCCCATCTCTTGATAGAAGTCGCTCGTCTCGCGCAGCACCTGCTGGCTGGCGAATTGGGGAATCTCAAACTCGTGGAGCAAGAAGAGGTCAGGCGGGCTGCCGGATACCAGCGAGGCCAGCAGCTTGTCGAAATAGATGTCCCACGGCATCATTTCAACCCGCACCGACACGTCGGGGTTTTCTTGGGTAAAGGCTTCAACCATCTGGGTCATGGTCGCGCCGTCGCTGCCCGTCAACCCGTTCCAGTAGATCAACTGCAAGTCGCCCGAACCCGCCTCGGCCACAATCGGCGTGGCGGTGGCTTCGGCGGCAGCGTCCCCCTCCTCCGCGGCGGGTTCAGCAGCCGGTTCAGCCGCGGCATCCTCACCGTCCAGCGCGGGCTGCGTAGGCGGCGGAGAACACGCGCTGATCACAAGCGCCAAAACAAGGGCAAGACCGACCAAAATGTAGCGTGGCTTCATTAGTATACCTCCTGGGGTAGAGAGTGTTCGTGAAGACTACGTCCTTCAGCTTGCTAGATAGTTTAGTCTTGGTGAATAGGAAAACAGGTGACTAGAAAAGCGACCGATCCCTTGGCTTACTATCGCAACGTACAACTATCTCGTCTTGCTACTAGCTCGTCTTGCTACTGCCTTGACTTACAACTGCCTTGACTTACAACTGTCTTGACTTACTATGATCTTGACTTGCTATTGTCTTGACTTACACAGAAATTGGGCGCATCGAAACGAAGCGGGCAGAATAAAATCTCGACGCAGCCTGATCATAGCAGCAGGCGATTGCTCCGTCAAGGTTCATTTCAGGTATATATGTACCAAAAGAAATGGGTCTAAGTGCTCTTACGCTGCGTCAATCAACTTTGGGAAGGTTAGACAGCCAACAAGTACCCGATTCAAGTCCCACGATGCACACCAACGAAAGGTGCCTTGACACAAACAGTCTTTTACTCCATGTTCTTATGTAGCAAAGCGTTGATGGCGTATGGAATTTGTGACAGGGGTTTGTGTAGCAAGAACTGAATGGTTGTGTGTGTATGCGTGTACGAGGTGAGTAATGTCTTCCGCTTCAGAAGAACCGAACGCCCAACAGTCGCCGCCCGAAACACCGGCAGCGCCCCCCACAGAACAAGCCACAAAACAGACCACGAACCAACCAACCGCAGTCCGCAAACAGCGCACGCTGATGCTGTATACCGACCAGGAGCACCGCGAGGACAGCGTGGCGACAATCAAAGCCCTGGGGTCGGCCCAGCGGCTGCGTATCCTGGCCTACCTGCAGGACAAGGTCGCCAACGTCACGGAGATCGCCGAAGCGCTGGCGATGCCGCTCTCGACCACCCTCCTCCACCTCAATGTTTTGGAGCAGGCCGGTCTGGTGCGCGTCGAAACCGTCGCGGCCAGCCGCGGTGTGCAGAAACTGTGCGCGCGCATCTTTGACGTGATTGTCGTGGTCTTGCCCCAACAGCGGCCCCTGATGGGCAAGACCGTGAGCCACCAGATGCCGGTCGGCGGCTACAGCGACTGCCAAATCTTCCCAACCTGCGGGCTGGCGAGCGCAAGCGGGATCATCGGCCTCCTGGATGATCCCGCTTCGTTCTATGAACCGGCGCGGCTCCAGGCACAGTTGCTTTGGTTCCAACACGGTTATGTCGAATACCGTTTTCCGCTGCGCCTCCCCCCCGACCTAACGGTCGCCAGCATCCAAGTCAGCGCCGAGCTTTGTTCGGAAGCGCCGCTGTACCACAACGACTGGCCTTCGGATATCTACTTGGAAGTCAACGGGCAGCGGCTTGGGGTGTGGACGTCGCCGGGCGACTTTGGCGACCGGCGCGGCAACCTCACCCCAGACTGGTGGGAGGACTGGAACAGCCAATACGGTCTGCTCAAGGTCTGGCGCGTGACCGCGGACGGCACTTGGCTGGACAATGACCCGCTGTCGGACGTTCGCCTCAGCGACCTTGCGCTCGATCAGCAGCCCTTCGTGCGCGTGCGCTTCGGCGTAGACCCCAATGCAGAGCATGTCGGCGGGCTGAACCTGTTTGGCGGCGGCTTCGGCGACTACCCCCAGGCCATCCTGCTGCAAGTGCACTACGAGTAGATAGCCTTAAGCCTGTCAAGCACTTACGTGCGCGGCGACCCGCACCTGAACGGCTGTCGCCGCGGGCCGCTCACTCTACACTGCATGACAAGCTTGAAATCACAGGGGTTCATGGTAGAGGTTCGTTTACGGGAGGCAGGACAATGACAAGGAATATTCAAACCAACGGCGGATGGCGCGGGAACTATTGGCGCATTGCGGCCTGGACGGCTGCAGCGCTTATCCTGCTGCTGCCCTTGGTTGCTATGCAGTTCACCGATGAAGTGGATTGGGGCGTGGGCGATTTCATTTTCGCGGGCATCCTCCTTGGCGGCACAGGTCTTACCTATGAGCTAGCCGTGCGCAGGACAGGCAGCTATGCATACCGGGCCGCTGTGGGCCTGGCGCTCGCGGCAGCCTTCCTCCTCATCTGGGTGAACGCCGCGGTCGGCATCATCGGCAGCGAGGACGAACCCGCCAACTTGATGTTTTTCGGGGTGCTTGCCGTTGGCATCGTCGGCGCGCTCATCGCCCGCTTCCAGCCACAGGGCATGGCACGCGCCTTGTTCGCCACCGCGCTCGCCCAGGCGTTGACCGGCGTCATCGCGCTGGCCGCCGGGTTCGGCGCGACGGGGCCGCTCTGGTGGCTGCGACTCTTGGCGCTGACCGGGTTCTTCGTCGCCCTGTTTGCCGGGTCGGCCTGGCTGTTTCAAAAAGCGGCGCAGGCGCATCTAACGCAGCAGTAGTTTGCGGCGCAGGCTCAAGCCTGCGCCTAGCGATGGGAAACGTGCTCAAGCACG
>CAZZNG010000248.1:0-8743 GCA_964655505.1 uncultured Litorilinea sp.
CTTGGCCCAGCAGTAGGCCAAAAGCGCGTGCGTATGCCCCTTGCACGTCTTAACCGCCAGCCCCGACCATCCCTGTTCGGCCAAATGGGGCAGAATGTCTAGGCTCTCCAGACTCTCGTCGATGATCACCGGCACGCGGCGGGCCACATCGTGCAGCGTGAAATCATAGGCCGATAGATCGCGGCCCGTGGGCTGCTCAATATAGTCCAGGCTTGCCAGCGCGTCCGGCGCGTCCTGAGCCAGCCGGTCGAGCATCTCCAGGAGAATAGCGGGGTCGGGACAGCCCTCGTTGGGATCGACCGAAAGGCGCAGCCGCCGCCCGTCCAGCCCCCTGTGCGTGAGCGCGGCGTAGGCGCTGCGGTAGGTTTCGACCACGCGCGCGGCATCCTCCGCCGGGTCTTGGCCGCGCGTTTTGAGCTTGAACGCGCTGACGCCATCGCGCAAGATCCACCCCACCAAATCCCCCGGCAGGCCCATACGCGGCGGGTCTGTGTGTGCATCCTGCGCATCCTCGGCAGGCAGCGCGCCCAGCGCATCGCCCACGCCCACCACATGCTGCACACGCAGCGCGCCGCGCGGCGCGGCCAAATAATCGCCAGGATAACGCCCGGCAAAGTCCGGCCCCAAATAGTCGCCCAAGTCGCGGTTGAGCGCCGCGCCGTCATAACAAGCATAGACAGGCCGCCCCAGGCCGCGGCCCCAGGCGTCGTGCAGCGCCGCGTCAAAGGGCGCGAGGCAGATCAACTGCGCCAGCCGCGGCAGCGCGGCCAGCACCCGAGCGCGATCAGGGGCGTTGTCACGCTGCGCGGCCGCGGCCTCTTGCGTCACGCGGCCCAATGCCGCCTCCAGCCGCATCCCCTTTTCCAGCGCATCGCCCCAATCATCCTGCGACAGCCACGCGGCCAGCGCCATGCACAGGACGCGCATGGCATCGTCCTTTTGGGCATGGGTGAACGCGCCGCCGGGGAAAGCCCACACATCCGACAGCAAGATCGCGCCGATGCCCTGCACCGGCCTGCCGTCGCGCGTGCGCGCCGCGATCGTCACGCGCACAGAGGTGATCGCCTCGATGTCGCCCTTGCTCAAACGCAGCGGCGACGCCAGCGTTTCGTCGCCAAAGTCCACCTCAACATGCTCGACCCGCAGATCGCTCTTATTCATCAAAACCGTATCCCTACACAGCCGCGGAATCGGCCAAGAGCGACGCCACCGGCTGGGGCGCGCCAGTCTCAATCGAGCGGAAACCCTGCAAGATCATCAACGTCGCCATCAACCCATCGCGGTGATCGACCGGCGCGGGCCGCCCGGCCTGCAATGCCTCCACAAAGGCGCGGTTCTCCTCCAAAAAGCCGGTCTCACTCCCCCGATAGACCACCGGCTCCTTGCCTGTCTCCTGATAGGTCAGCGTACACAGCCGGTCGGAGAGGGTGGCGGACCGGTTCTCGGCAAAGACCTGCATATAAAACTTGCTCACCAGCGACGGACAGCCGCAGTCGCCCTGCACCAAGTTGCCCGTCACGCCGTTGTCAAAATGATAGACCGCGGCCATGTTGTCGATCACGCCCGTCGCCTGGTAATAGTTGGCCCCCACCGCGCTCACCGTCACCGGGTCGCCGCCCGCCACATAGCGCAAAATATCGCACGAGTGGACGCCCTGGCTCAACACATTGCCGCCCCCTTTGACCGGGTCGTTGGCCCACATGTCGTCCGCCCAGCGGTTGTCCATCATCTGCATGGTGACCATCAGCGGCTGCGGAATCAGTTGCTTGACCTGCTGGATCATGTCATAAAAGCGCATCTTGAACGCGGTCATCAACGTGACCCCGCTCTCCTCCACCGCGCGGCCCACCGCGACACACGCCTCGCTGCTCAACGCCAGCGGCTTTTCGACCAAAATGTGCTTGCCCGCCTGTGCCGCGCCAATGCAATATTCGGCGTGGGTGTCGTGCTGGGTGCAGACATAGACCACGTCGATGGCATCGTCGGCAAAGATGCGCGCCACGTCGTCCGTGGCATAGCGCCCGCCAAACTGGTCACAGAACGCTTGGGCGCGGCCTTTGTCGATGTCGCAAAAGGCCGTCATGCGGATACCGTCCAGTTGTTGCACACAGTCGGCATGGCGGCGACCAATATTGCCGCAGCCGATCAACGCAGCCTGCAAGCCAGCCATGATCCTCTCCCCTATTGAGAATATTCAGGAGTATCCAGGAGTATTTGGAGAAGATAGAAAATAGAAGCGCACCCCCTATTTCCTATCCCTTAGATCGCCACGCGGTCGAACCAGCGCGCCCGGTTCGCCTCGACAAATTCGTCGTCGTGCAGGTGCGGATAGCGTGCATAGACCTGTTCGATGGCCTCGACTTGGCCGGGCGACAGCACCTCACGCGGGTTGAGGCTCCACGGTCCCTGCACCAACCCCTGCCGCGCCAGCACATAGCTAATGCCCGGAATGCAGCCGCGGTAGTTGTTGGCCGCGTCGAAGATGGCCGCGTTGGCATCGGTCAAATGCACGCCATAGCGCAGCCAATAGCCATAGTCCAGGTCGCCCGCGGCGTGCCCGCTGCGGATGCGCTGCACCATGTCCACCGCCTCGCGCGCCCACACGGCCCACTGGCCCAACAGCCCGCCCACAATCTGCAGGGGCGCTTGGCCCGCGCCGTCCATGCCCGCGCCGTCCATGCCCGCGCTGGAAAAAGTGAAATCGGTGAGCAAGTCCGCCACAATGTTGTCGTCGTTGCCCGTGTAGAGCGCAATCGTATCCCCGCGGCCTGCGTCCGCCACCGCGCGCACCACGTCCAGCGTCTGATAGCGGTTAAAGGGCGCGATCTTGATCGCCACCACATTGTCGATCTCGGCAAAGGCGCGCCAGAAATCATACGAAAGCACCCGTCCGCCCACCGCAGGCTGCAAATAGAAGCCGAAGATCGGCATGATCTCCGCCACCGCGCGACAGTGGGCCAGCAGCGCGGCGTCGTCTGCATCGCGATGCGCGGCCAGGCTCAACAGCCCCGCGTCATAGCCCAGGTCCGCGGCCAGCGCGGCCTCGCGCGTGGCCTGCTGCGTAGAGCCGATCAGCCCGGCCACCTTGATAAAAGGCCGCGGGTCGTCGCCCAGCCACTCGTCGGCCACCGACGCGGCCAGCGCCAGCACCGGCTCATACAGGCCAACGGCCGGGTCGTGGATCTCAAACTGGGTCGTGTGCACGCCCACCGCGATCCCGCCCACCCCCGCGTCGCAGTAATAGCGCGTCAGCGCGGCTTGGGCGCGTTCGTCCAAGCCCATCTCCGGGGTCAAGGCCAGCGGATGCGCGGGGATCACCACACCCTGATGCAGCAAGTCGGTCAACTGCCCCGGCAATCGTCCCATTGAATTTCTCTCCTAAAATCTCCCGTCACGCGTCTCAAAGTGAGTCGGCTTGTTCAAAGAGGCTTGCCCCCGGCGCACCCAGTCCGCGATCCAGCCCATCATACGGCCCAGCGGCACCTGGGGATAGCCGAAGATCTGCTGCGCCTGGGCCGCGTTGCTCAAGAGCGCGGTCGGCGCTTCCTCGCCGCGCAGGGTGGGCGTCTTGCCCAAGAGGCGGCCAAATTCGCGCGCGGCCCAGCGCACCGAAACCGTCTCCGGCCCAGTTACATTCAAGACCAAAGGCGGCGCGGCACAGTGGGCCAGCAGCGCCAGCGCCTGTGCATTGGCGTCGCCCTGCCAGATCACATTGAACGCGCCCATGGACACATCCACCGGCGCGCCGTCCCACACCTTTCTGGCAATATCGACCAGCACGCCATAGCGCATCTCCACCGCATAGTTGAGCCGCATAATGGCCGCACGCAGCCCGTGGGCGCGGCTGAAATGTTCAAAGACACGCTCGCGGCCCAAGCACGACATGGCATACTCGCCCACCGGGTCGGGCGGGTCACTTTCGACCGAGCCGCCCCCCGCCAACGGCGTCAGCGGGTAGACATTGCCCGTGGAAAAGGCGACCAGCCGCGCATCCACATAGCGTTCCGCCACCAGCGCGGGCATCAGCGTGTTGATCGCCCAGGTGGTCGACGTGTTGCCCGTCGTGCCGAATTTCTGCCCGGCCATGAAGATCACATGGCGGCTGTCGGGCAGATCGGCCAGGCTGCGCCGGTCCAGCAGATCGCACGCGATCGTCGCCACGCCCCACGCCTCCAACTGCTCGCGGCTCGCGGGCTGGCTAAAGCGCGCCACCCCATAGACCTTGTGGGGCAGCCCCAGATCGGCCACCGCGCGCGCGGCCATGCGCGCCAGCGTCGGCCCCATCTTGCCGCTGACCCCCAGGATCACCAAATCGCCGTCCAGACCGGCCAGCGCCTCGTAGACCGCTTGCGTCGGACGCGAGAGCAGTTCGTCTAAGTCGGCTTCATGCTGGATCGTCTCCGGCCAGGCCGGTGCAGACCGGGCGAACGCAGCAGACGAGGCTGTGGCTTCGGGCATGGCGCAAACTCTCCTCAAGGGCAGGTGCGGCGGGACAGAAGGAAGTAGGCAGTAGATATGTAGAAAATTAGGAAATAGGAAGCAGAAAATAGGGAACGGGCATGGGCATTCGGGATTGGACGCTGCGCCCCCAATCCGCTGGAAAGCAGACTTAGTCCAAACGATGAACTAAAATGCTCACCCGATTATAGCGTAACCGCGCCGATTGTCAACCACCTGGCCCAGATTTTGCCATTCGCCCAGCACATCTAGGGCAGATCTAGAGCAGAGCCGGGCCAAATGGGAGCGTTGAACCCCTATTGACAAAGGGAGATGGCTATGCTACCATCGACTTTGTTCTGATAAAAGACAAAACATCGCAGCGATGAATGTCACAGCAACACACATCACCGTGACGCACATCACAGCGGCAGACATCACTGTGGCAAACATCACAGCGGCAAACATCACCGTAACGGAAGCAACTCCCTTTCTCGCAGGTCCATGCAGCGCCATCGCGGCATGAATTCACCGCCATCTTGCACGGAACTTGACTCAACCGGCAGCCGCCGCACGTCCAACGCTCCTCTTCGCGACGTCTGGCGTCTCTTGTCTCGAATCAACTGTCAGCCACGCCTACGGCTGAAAGCCCACACCCTGACCGGCGGAGTGAAACGTGATCACGTCAGACCGGCGACCCAATTTCCTGATCATCCTCTCCGATCAGCACAGCCCCCACATCGCGGGCTGCTACGGAGATCCGGTCGTGCGTACCCCGCACCTGGACGCGCTGGCCGCCCGCGGCGTGCGCTTCACCGACGCGTACTGCGCCTCGCCCCTTTGTGGCCCCTCGCGCATGAGCCTGATGACAGGACGCTTGCCCAGCCACACGCGCGCCTACACCAATGAATGCGCGCTGGCCCAAGACATCCCCACCTTTGCCCACAGCCTGGGCGCGGCCGGTTATGAAGTCACCCTCGCAGGACGCATGCACTTCCGCGGCGCAGACCAACTGCACGGTTTCGCCCGTCGTCTGGCCGGCGATGTCACGCCCACCTGGTACGGCGCGCCCGGCCCGGAGATGGGCGACTTGGCCGGGGCCAACGGCCAGACACGCATCGCGGTCGAGAACGCCGGTCCCGGCCTCACCAACTATCAGCACTATGACCGGCTGGTGACCGATGCCGCGGTTGCCTATCTCCGCCAACGTCCCGCCGGTCCTGCCCATCAGGGCGGAATAGAAGACAACCGCGCCGCGCCCTTCTGCCTGGTTGTCGGCTATGTCCTGCCCCATTGCCCCTTTGTCGCGCCGCAGCCCTTGTTCGACTACTATTTTGATCGCGTGCCGCCGCCCCACAGCGCCCCCACGCACCGCGATCCAAACGGCCGCGCCATCCATCCGCAGGTCGAACGCTGGATGAAGCGCCGCGGTCTCTGGGAGCCGGTCGACGAACAAACGATCCGCACAGCACGCGCCGCCTACTATGGTTTAGTCGAAATGGTGGACGCGCAGGTCGGCCAATTGCTGGACGCGCTGGCCGCGCGCGCCGACGCAGACAACACCGTTGTGATCTACCTCTCCGACCACGGCGAAATGGCCGGGGAACATGGTCTGTGGTGGAAATCCACCTTCTACCGCGCCTCGGTCAACGTCCCGCTGATCGCCAGTTGGCCGGGCCATTTCCAAGAGAATGCCGCCGTCACCACGCCGGTCAGTCTCGTTGACCTCGCCCCGACCCTGGCCGCCCTGGCCCAGGGGCCGCCCCTCCCCCACATCGACGGCATGAGCCTTGTCCCGCTCTTGACCGGCGCACAGGCTCCCCATCTCGCCGAGCGCGACATCCTCGCCGAGTTGATCGCGCCGGTTCCCCACGGCGCGCTGGGCACATGGAGCGACCCGCCCACGCGCATGGTGCGCCGCGGCCCGTGGAAACTGGTCTACTACCACGACAGCGGCGTGCAGTTGTTCAATCTAGCGGACGACCCGCACGAACAGCACGATCGCGCCGCGGACCTGGACTGTCGTGCCATCCTGGTCGAGTTGACCGCGCGCGCCCAACAAGACTGGCATCCGCAGGCAATGCTCGCCGAGTTGGAAGAACGCCAGGCGACCCAAGCCCTGCTCGCCCAGTGGTTCCAAGCGGTGCAGCCGCCCGACCCCTACCACACGCCCTTGCCCGCGACCTACAATCAACTGGGCTACCGCCCGCCACAAATAAGGTTGCCCCAAGAGCCGCTACACAGTTCACCACAGCACAGTTCACCACAGCAGAGTTCACCACAATACCGTTCACCACAGCACAGTTCGCCACCATCCAAACCGTTTCAACGACCCCAGGGTTGAAGGAGAGACACATGCGAAACCGACCAACGTTTGCGCTGACCTTCCTGCTCACCGTTGCCCTCCTGCTGGCAGCCTGTGCACCGGCCGCGCCGGGCGGCACAGCCGCAAGCGGCGATGCTGCCGCCAGCGACGATGCCGCGGCCCAAGGCACCTTCTCCGGCGAGCTGGTCATGTGGCGCTTTCCCCTAGCCGACGACCAAGAGAAAGAAGAAGCCGCGTGGAACACCATCATCGAGCGCTTCAATGAGAAATATCCCGATGTGACCATCACCATCGAAACCCAGCCGTGGGACGACCGCACGCAAAAGCTGCTCTCGGCCATCGGCAGCGGTCGCGGCCCCGATGTCTTTTACATCAACCCCGACATGATCCCCAGCTTCGCCCAGACCGGCGCGATCGTGCCCATCGACGACTTTATCACGCCTGAAGACATCGAGAAGTTCAACGAAGGCACGGTCATCGAATGGGACGGCAAACATTGGGGCCTGCCCATCCTGCAAAACGCGCCCATCTTCATTTGGAACACGACCCTGGCTGAATCCATCGGCCTGGATACATCGGCGCTGCCCGAAACCATGGACGACTTTGAGGTCTGGGCGCGCACAGCCAAAGAAAACGGCCTCTATGTCTCCACCTGGCGCGCGGGCAGCGCCACCGCGGGCCTGACCGAAATGATCTGGAAGTTCGGCGGCGAGATCTTCGACGAGCAGGGCAACGTCGTGGTCGATAACCCCGGCACGGTCGCCGCGCTCGACTATATCAAGCTGATGTATGACGAAGGCTGGATCCCGCCCGACGCCATCACCGCTTCGGGCGACGACGACGTGGCCCTCTTCCGTCAGCAAAAGACGCTTGCCATCCGCACCGACGGCAACCGCTTCTACGGGTCGCAAGAATCCTTTGTCGACAACTTCGAATGGGCCTTTGGCCCCGTGCTCGCAGCCGACGAGAAGGTCACCAACGGCACAGTTGGCACCTACACCATCACCAGCAACGCCGAGAACCCAACCCTGGCCGCCGAGTGGATCAAGCATGTGACCGACACTGAAAACTCGTCCTTGCTCAACCAGACCACCGGCTATCTGCCCCCGCTCAAGGAGCCGGGCGAATTCTTTGCCAGCGACGAGGGCTATCTACAGTTGCTCGAACTGGCGACCTATGTGCATGTGGACCCGGTCTATCCCGCCGCGCGCCAAGCCTACTTCATCTTGGCCGAAGAGCACCAAGCCGTCTTGACCGGCCAAAAGACCTCGCAAGAAGCCGCCGCGGCCATGCAAGAACGCATCCAGAAGGCCGCGGACGAGCTAGCCGCCCAGCAGTAAGCCCGTACGCTTGCCCAATCGACCTTCCCAGGAACTTGAGTTTCTGGGAAGGTCACCGTCACACTTCGCAAGGCACAATTCGCCAGACACGCTTCGCAAGACGCGATTTGCAAGAGAGGAGATGCCCGCGTGGAATCTTCGGCAGATATCGTCCGTGGACAGGCCGCTCTGTCACAGGCCAAGACAACCGCCAGCGGATGGGCGCGGGTGCGCCGCGAATGGTCGCGCAACCGCTTTGCCTATCTCGTCGTCATCCCGCTCTTGATCCACTTCGTCGTCTTTAAATTCGGCCCCTTCGTCGGCAGCTTTCTGCTCACCTTTAGCAGTTGGCCCCTGATTGGTCGGCCCCGCTTTGTCGGCCTCGCCAACTGGGTCGAATCGATCCAAGACCCGCTGGTGTGGCAGTCGCTGTGGAACACGGTCCTCTTCTCCATCTACTACATCGTGCCGACCATCTTCTTGGGCTTCTTCATGGCGCTGTTGATCGCCACCATGATCCCCGGTGCGCGCCTCTTTCGCACCACCGTGCTCGTCCCCTATGTCACCTCCGGCGTGATCATCGCGGGCATCTGGAAATATATCTTCCAGGGCAACGAAAGCGGCATCGTCAATATCCTGCTGGGCCAGTTCGGCATCGCGC
>CAZZNG010000249.1:0-8716 GCA_964655505.1 uncultured Litorilinea sp.
TTAATTCAGTGTGTTTGCGCCGCGCATGGTGGCGGCGTGCCTTGGCGCGATTACCACATGCGTTCATATCGCACCAGCGGCGGCTGCGGTTGCGTGTGGTGTCGAAGAAGAGATAGGCACAACCGCGGTCGTCGGCACATTGGCCCACACGCGTGAGGTCGTCTTCGGTGAGGAGGGCGACGGCAGAGCGGATCACCGGCCAAAGCATACGGTCGAGGCCGGTGTGATCGCCGCGCCAGTGTACGCGCCATTGGTTGCCGTCGACTTGGGCCAGTTCAGGGCCGGTCATGGCATTGGGCAGCGCATCGTTCAGAAGCTGCACATCGACGGCGGCAGGGGGTGTGTCGTGTGCGATGTTGACAAAGATGCGGTAGATGGCCTCGCGCAGTTCGATGGCCCAATCGAGAAATTGGGTCGCCAAGATGGGCTGTCGCTGGGCTGTGGCGTGCAACTCGACTGCCTTGGCTGGTTCGATCAAGCCGATGGAGAGGGACCAGCCGACTAGGTCGGCGTAGGTCCGCAGGTTTTCGACCGGCGCGTCGGATTCGCGCCAATCTCGCGTATTGGCAAACTCCAGGCAGAGCCGCCCAGCGCCCAGCGTCTGTGTCGCGTCTAATTCGCGTGCTTTGTCACCCAGGTAGGGCCGGTTAGTTGTCATAAAAAACAGTGTATCACATAAACTTTAACCAGTCAAAAGCAAATTTGGTAGTTGATATTAATGAACTTTTGTGCTAAAATGTGGCAATCAGGACGTGTTTTACTCGTCACAATGCTGCGCCGAGGAGAAGCATACTCAAGCGCTCAAATGGGGGAGGAGATGAGTCGCATGAATTGGCCAGAACAGTGGGAGTATGTAGCTGCAGAGCGACAGGCCAGAGTGCGTCGAGAAATGGAGTTGATTCAGTTGATGCGCCAGTTGCCGCGCCGCACACCCCTATGGCAGCGTTGGACGGCACGGCTCTTGGTCTATGGCGGCGGACAGCTTACAAAGTGGGGCACGGCGCTTTCTGAGACCCCATGCCAGCCACAACCTGACAAGCGTCTGGCTGTCTAGCCAGCCGGTCTATGCAGGACGTACGCGGGAACGCAGCATACAAACAACAGCATAAAGACAACAGTATACAGACAGGGACGGGGCGGCCATTTGGCCGCCCCGTCGTGGATCTATGTGGATCAATGGGTGGTGGTATGCACTGCGCGCCTGTTATTCCTCGATGCTGAAGACGCTGCCGCTGCTGCGACCCCAGACATCGGTGAAATACATCTGTTCCGCAGTGGTGGGCAGGACGTTGAAGTCACCGGCCAAGGTCGCTTGGACGTTGAAGGTGTATTCATAGGTTCCTGCCGGTAAGTAGGTGGCGAACAGGCCGACCCGGTCGTCGCGCAGATCGGTGAAGGTGGGAACCCAGTAGCGCCACCAACTTGGCTTGCCATCCTCCTCCACCGGCTCGATCGCGCCCGGGCCGATGTATAGGTCGCTGGTGGTGGCGAGCTTGGGATCGATGGGTTCTGTCCCGGCTGGGATGGGCACATCGACGCGCAGGTGGTAGAGATCGGTCGGCGCGATGATGGTCACCGTTACGCTGATGACATCGCCCACTGAGGCGGCGTCGATGGGTGCGCCTGTGCCATCATCAGCCAGGGTAAAGCGGCGGTCAATGACGATGCCGCGATCGCGCGCTTCGACCTGGGCCGCGTCTAGATAGTAGCGGAGGTACGCGCTGTAATAGAGCGTGCCGCTGTCGGATGTGCGTTCAATCGTCAGTGTGTTGCTTTGATCGCGCAGCAGATCGGCGACCGCAGCGCGTAGTTGAACGGGATCGGTCACATTTTCCGGCGTCACTTGGCCGCTGTCGAGCGTCTCGTCGTTGAGGCTGACGCTCCATTCGTAATCGCTGCTGAGTTCGCCGGTCAGTTCGAGCCACTCGGATAGGGCAATCAACGACCAGGCGGTTTCCTGGGTGCTGGGCCAATAGCCATCCTCGCGAATCTGCATCAGCCAGCGAACGGCCTGGGGCAGAAGCGGATTCTGCGGGTCGAGCCGAACGAAGGCGGCGATCACCAGGGCAGTGGTGCGCGTATCGGTGTTCATGGTGCGGTAGTCGATATTATCCTCTTGCCACCAGGCCGATGTGCCGGTGACAATGGCCGCGCCGTTAAGATCGTCGAGCAGTGTGGCGACGCGCGGGTCGTCCGCCCCTTCGGGCTGCATGGCGGCCAAGGCTTGCGCAAGCAGCGCCTTGCCATAGATGTCAAGCCGCTCGCGCACATCGTAGAGCGTGCTGGCGCGACCGGGGTCGCCTTGATCCATCTCGGCAAGGACGAAGTTCATGAAGGCCATTTCGTTTAGCTGCCAGTTTGCCGTGACTTGGCTGGGCGCAACAAAGCTGCGCTCGATGAAGTCTACGGCGTTTTGCAGCGTGCGCTGCGGCACGGTGTAGCCCGCTGTATCGGCTGTGTGCAGCCCCCAAAGCACGTAGGCGGAGATGAAGACCGAGCTAGATTCGCCGGGCCAATAGCCCCAGCCGCCATCCTGGTTCTGACGGTTGATGAGCCGCTGGAGGGCGAGGTTGACCTGCGTGTCCAGGTTCTCGGACAGGTCGGGGTTCTCGACGCCAATCCGGTTCATGGCCTGGACGGTGAAGAGGTTGGGTAGGAAACTGCTCACCGTCTGCTCGTTGGACTCGTAGGGGTATTGTTCCAGGTAGTCAAGTCCGGCAACCATACCGCTTGCCAGGCTCGGTTCGAGCGTGATGTCGAGCGTACCTTGATCGGTTGCCTCGTCGGGCAGGTGAATGGCTTCGGTTGTCCCATCCGGCGGGACGATGCCGGAAGTCGCCACTGTTTCGGGCGACTCATAGCGATTGACCGGGATGGTCATGCGCACGCCATCGGCAAGCGCGTACTCGCTCTCTGCATCCGTGTCTGCATCTTCTTCGATGCCGGTGACGGCTGTCATGGTTACGACCACCTGGGTCGCGGTGGGCGCAATGCTGACAGGCCAAGTGTGGCGGAATTGGCTGTTGGCGTCTAGCTCAAAGTCAATTTGAGCGGCTGCGTCGCCTTGCAAGGTCGCGCCTTCTAGCTCGATGGCTGCCACGCCTTGGCCCAGGCTGTCGCCGGTGGCGTTGAGAATGACCGCGCCGATCTCGGCTAGATCGCCCGCGGTGAAGAAGCGCGGGAGGATGGGGCGCAACTGTAGATCCTTGGTGGTGACCACATCATAGGTGGCGTCGCCCACTTTGGTTTCATCGGTAACGGCTTTGACGGCAAGTCGCCAGGTGGTGAGATTGCCGGGCATGTCAACGGCAAAGGTTACTTCACCATTCTCATCCGTGGTGGCAGTGGCGCGCCAGTAGGCAGTATTGGGGAACTCTTCGCGCAGCTGCATGTCGAAGCCGCCCCCACCACCGCCGCCTTTGGCCCCTTCGGATAGCTGCTGGCTCATGCGGTCGCGGTTGATGGTGAGCAAGGAGGATGTCTGAATGCTCAAGGGACGTTCATAGTAGAAGACATCCATCATGCTGCGCGCCGGCTCCACGGTGAGGGCCAGCACCGCGCGGTCGACGAGGGCAAGACTTAGCTCGGCCCCTTCGACCGGGTCGTCGTTGCTGTCGCGCACGCTGACCGTGTAGGTGACGGTCGCGCCCGGCTCGACGCGCTGCGATGAGCTATCCACTGTGACGCTGAGCGCCTGGGTCGCGGTATCGACGGACAACTCGGCGTAGCCATAGCGCATGGCCGGTGTGGGGTTGGTTTCGTCTACCCCTTTGGCGAGAACGACGCTGACAAAGACGTTGGGCAGGTAATTGTCTTCGATGGGTACGTCGATTGTTTCGCTGGTTCCGCTGAGCGTTATGACGCTGCTGGAGAGGATGCCGTTGCGCTCGACGCTGACGAGCGCGGTGGTTTCACCCAGGAAAGGACTGGGAACCAGGATGCGCGCGGTGTCGCCCGGCTCGTAGAGTGTCTTGTCGGCCACAAGTTCGATACGGTCATTGTTGGCGCGCGGCCAAGCCACAACCTCGTTGGGATCTTGGGCGCTGACCCAAACAAAGCCGCTGGAGGTGGTGGCGTTGCCGCGTGGGTCGGTGGCTGTCGCGCCGATCTGGTATTGCCCCCCTTTGTCGGGTGTCCAGGTAAAGGAAGCCGCGCCGTCTGCGTCTGTCTCTACGGTGGTGGTATAGACGGGGGTACGCTGGACGTTTGTCTCCCAGCGGAACATGCCATCGGCGGCGCGTGCATAGACGCTGTTCCACAAATATTCATAGACGGTGACTTCAACGGACGCGTCGGGGTAGGCTGTTCCGTCCGGTGCGATTGTCACCACATCCACCGCGTTTTCTTCACCGACGTTGGAAACCTGTTCGCGGCCGCTGATGCCGATGTAGAACTCGGCGGCATGGACCGGGACGAAGCGCTGTGCGCTGACAAATTGGTTGGTTGGACTCTGGATGGTGAAGTCAAAGGTCCAGACTTGGCTCTGCATGGTTTCGCCGATGTCGGCGGGCAGTTCGAGCGTAAAAGAGCCATCGGGGTTGGTTGTGCCTGTGCCTTCACGGATCAAGCCCAGGTAGAAACTGCCGCTGTATGGGTCGTAGTCGGTCTCTTCCGGGTCGAAGGGAGTGAAGCTGTAATAGCGGTCACGCGGCGCGTCTTCCCAATTGAAGAAGTAGGGAGATGAGATGAGCCGCCAGGTGACGGGCGCGTTGCCCAGCGCGCCGCCGCTGAAGTAATTGGCTTGGAGGGTGAGCCGCACCGTGTCGCCCTGGACATATTCGTCTTGGTCGCTGGTGACGGTGATTTCGAATTCGGGCACGCTGTAGCTGGCAACCATGAAGTTGGCGCCGCCGTAGGAGGCACTTGGCTGTTCGCCAATCATCGCTTCGAGGAAGTAGCCGCCGGTCAGGGCTTCTTCAGAGAGCGATATTTCGCCGTTGACTGTGCCGAGTTCGTTGAGTTGGACCTGCTCCTCACGGATGACATTGCCCAGGGGATCGCGCAGGGTAAGGGTGATGGGCAGGTCACGGGGCGGCAGTTCATACGCTTCGTCGACGAGGCGGCGAACGATGCCCTTCCAGTAGATTGTCTGGCCGGGGCGATAGATGGGCCGCTCGGTGTAGAAGTAGCTGACCATTGGGTCGAGCCAGTAGCCGCCGTTTAGGTTGAAGTCCCAGACGGCGATGCCGCTGGACCAATCGGACGAGACGACGCCAAAGCGGGCATCGCCCGGTTCGCCGACCATTGCCAGCACCGGCGTCCAGGAGCGTTCGAGATCTAGGTTGAGTTCGGTTGTGACCAAGCCGTCGTCGCCGGTTGTTCCCTCGGCAACGAGGTTGTTTTCATGGTAGAAGCGCACTGCTTGACCGGCGAGCGGTTGGCCGGTGAGCAAGTCGGTGAGCCAGACGAGGCTTGTGCCGCGTTCGCTCTTTTTGAGCAGGACGTTGATGTCGCTGATGACGATCAGCGCCTGCGATTGATTGGTGGGCGCGGCCATGTCCTCTGGATCGGGTCTGACCGGCTGCTGTACTTCGACAAAGTAGACGCCCGGCGAGAGCGGTTGGCCGGTTTCGGTGGTCAATGTGACGACCTGGCGCACGGTGATGTTTTGTTCGTCCGCCGCGTCATAGGTGCGCGACCAGATGCGGTTGGCGTCTGGATTGGGGACGCTGTAATTCTGCCACGTCTCCCACTGGTTAGCGCCTGTGAGCTTGAATAGCTCCTCTTGGGGGAGTTGGTAGAGGTCGATGGTGACGTCGGCGACGTTGCGATAGAGCACGCTCATGCGTGTCTCGGTGAAGGCGCTGAAGTGGGTGAAGCGTTCTGCTTCGAGGCGCACAAAGGGGGCATAGTCGCCGGTTGTGAAGGTGAGGACATAATCCTCGCCCAGTGTATTGCCGTACTCGTCGGCGATTTCGCTGCCCAGGGTGACGGTGTAGCGCGTGTTCGGCTCTTTGAACCAACTGAGTTGGAGTTCGTTCAGGTAATCGGAATAGTAGCTGTAGACTTGAGTCGTGGTCAGCACCGGCTGGACATGGACGTTTGGCAGGACAAGGGCCGGGCTGACTGGGCCGGTGAAGCGCACGACGACCGAGGCATCGGGCGTGACTTCTGTCGCGCCGTTCACAGGCGAGACGGCTGCAACGCCGGGCAGCGGCACGACGGTGAAGGTGCGGCTGAAGCCAGCGCGTAGCGTACCGACGCGGCTGGCGGGCGGCGCGGCCTCATTCACGGCAATGGTGTATTGCACGCCAAATTCCAGCGCTGCCGTGGGGGTGAAGACGAGGGCGCGATCCTCATCGCGCCATTCAAAATCGCCATCGACTTTAGTGCCGTCTGCTGCGGTGAGGCTAAAGGCGGCCTCTGTGCCCTCCCGATCCATGGGTTGGCTGAAGTTGACGGTGACGACAGCGTCGGGCCGGATCTGCGCGCCGGTTGGGGTTGCATCCACCACAATGGGCGCGGCTGTAGTAAAGGTGAATTGAACTGGTCCGGTCAGGGTTGAGCCGTCGATTGCGGTCACGCCGTCAACTGTCACTGTGTATTCGGTCGCGCCGGCAAAGGCTGTGGCCGGTTGGAAGCTGTAGACCGAGGTGTTGAGCCAGCGGCCTTCGCCCTCGACAGCCGGTTCGATGGTTACGGGGGTGGGCAGGTTCGCCTGGTCGTCTATGCCGGTCAGCGGCACAACGGGCCGGTTAAAGACGACAAGAATCTGCGTGTCGGTGTCTACTTCAGCCGCGCCGTCTGTGGGCTGGGTCGATGTGACCGACAAGGGGACAGCAGCGGTGACGGTGATCTCAAAGGGCTGCGCCGGTTCGGTGGGCGCGGCATCGGCTGACTGAATTTCAGTACGCAGCGTGTACGTAGCGCCGGGCTGCGGCGATTCTGCCGGAGTAAAGGTGAGCGTCTCGCCGTCTACCACTGCCTCGCCCTCTAGTTCTGGGCTGAGTATGAGCAGATCGGCTGCTGTGGCGTTGAGGGGCTGATCAAAGGTTAAGGTGATCGGCCCTCCGTCCCAGCGGGTGAGGTCGGCGGGCGAGGTGTCGATCAATGCGGGCGCTGCGGCATTGGGTGCGGGCTGGGCTTCTTGGGCCGCGACGGCTTGCGGCTCGGCTGGTGCGCCAGCCGCGACGTGGGAGGGGCTGCCGGCTGCGGACCAAGGTGCATTGACGAGCAATATGGATAGCATTGCCCCGATGAGAAGCAAGAGGCTTAGTTTACGCGGTGATAGATGATGACGCATAGCAAGTCTCCGTGAGCGGCCAAGCCACTCCGACGCTGTTGTGCAGTTGGTGGTACTGTGTGATAAGTCCTACTTACAATTATAGCAGCAGCGCAAGGGATAGGCGCTGTGAACTGGTGTGTCTATGGCTAGATCCGGGATACATATCCTGGGCATATATGACACATGTAGGCGCTGAATTGGGCGCTACTCTATCTCTGACGCTACGGCATCAATGGTTTCTGCATCAATAATTTCTGCATCAATGATGTCTACGGGCTGCGAGCCGTCGCCGACTCCTCCGCTGCTGACTAGCCCACTGCTGCCGCTGCCGCTGGTGACAACGACGAGCGCAACGGATGAGCGCGCTGCGGGTTCGCCTGGCGCGGCGGTTCCTTCGATCCAGAAGTGGTGTGTGCCAGGCGTCAGGGTCCACCAGGCGGCCAGGTGGGTTGCATCGGCTGCTGTCGCCAGCACTTCGCCATCTTTGACTAGGCGGAGTTCAGCCCAGGCGCGACCGGCGGCTGTATAGCCTGCCACTTCGATGCGCTGGCGGTCGCGCGGCATACTCGGATGGAGGCTGTAAGCCGTGTTGGAGGTTGGCGCGGCCAAGATGAGCGGCGCTGTCGCCTGCTCTGGGGCCTGCTGATCCGCGACCGCGTTCATGGCTGTTGCTGCTGCACTCGGCGGCGCGATTGGGATGTTCTGGCTGAGCATCCAGTCATGGTATGCGGGGGGCAGCATCCAGTAGACGCGCTCGACACGGCGGTTTTCCGGCGTCTCGTCGTTGGCGACCAAGCCGGTGGCCGCGTCGATGGTTAATGGCTGAAATTGGTTGTCCTGCGCGGTAGGCTCTGTGCCGCGTATGAAGCGGTCGCTGCGCACACGGGGGCAGTGTTCAGTTGGCAGCAGCCCGCTGGGTGCGCAGACGGCAATCTCGACGATCCCCTCTGGGCGCGTAAAGGGCGCAGGCGAGTTGGGGTGGGCCGCGAGCATGAGATCATGCCAGATGGGGCCTGCGCCGTCGATGCCGCTGACGTCGAGCATGGGGGTGTTGTCGGCATTGCCCACCCAGACGCCGACGATGCGCTCGGTGGTATAGCCAAGCGTCCAGTTGTCGCGCCAATCGGTCGTGGTTCCTGTCTTGACTGCGGCAGGAAAGGGCAGGTCGAGGACGGAGTATGAGCCAAAGGCCGGCTGCCGCGCCACCGGGTCTGCCAGGATGTCGGTGATCAGGTAGGCGGTTTCCGGTTGAACGATGCGCGCGCCGTACGGATCGGCGTGGGAGCTGCGCGCGGGTAAGTTGGGCTGGCCCAGGAGTGAGCGCCATTCGCCGTCTGGGCCGCGGCTCTGGATGTCTAGAATGGCGCGCGATTCGAGACGGCGACCATCTTGGAACATGCCGAAGGCTGTGGTGAGGTCGAGCAGCTTGACTTCGCCGCCGCCCAGGGTGAGCGCCAGCCCGTAATCTTTGGTAAAGGTGCTAATGCCTGC
>CAZZNG010000250.1:0-8711 GCA_964655505.1 uncultured Litorilinea sp.
CGTTCGTGACAAGGAACAAGGCCCATGCCGCTGATGACACCCCTCCGCCATCGGCTCCACCCGCGCGACATGCCTCATCTGGGCGCGCTGTGCAAGCGGATCCGGCTGGCGCGCGGGCTGACCGGCACAGAAATTGCGCGCCTGTGCCACTGCCGTTCTTCGGCGACGATCACGCGTGACTTTGAGGAGAACAATCAACTGGGCGAGGGTTATTTCCAGCGCTGGCTGCGTATTATGCAGGATGGCGAGCGCGTGCCCATGCCGCTCACGCGGGAGCAGGCCACGCTGCTCTCCCGGCACTACTACGAGCGAGACGTGACGAAACTCTTGGAAAAGCACCGGACCTTGCAGGGGGTGGATTTTGCTCTGATCCACCCGGCCAATGGGGCACGACCACCCGCTTTGGTTGCGCTGGTTGATCAACTGGCGCGCACGCCCTACCCTGCCATGATCATGGATGATCTCTGGTTTGTCCATGTGGTGAATGAGGGGTTGCTGCGCTTGTATGGCATCGACCCCCAGGGGCCTTTCTTGCGCCGGTGGGAGGGCTGGCACGCGGTGGCCTCCAAGATCCCCGCCGGTTCGCCGGTGCGCTTGGCCCACGATCAGAGCGGGCAGTTCATCCCGCCGACGATTGTCTATTTTTATCAGCATGAGTTTGTGCAGCGCCACCTCTTTACGCTGCAGGTGCGCCATCTGCTGCATCGCCTCTTTGCCGAGTCGGCCAAAGAGGATTACGAGATCCATAAATGGTCGGATCAACTGCTGGCCTTTGCCCTGCCCTTCAGCATGGAGGCCGGGCCGCGGGTGGTCACGTTCAACGGCACGCCGGTCGTGACGACGCCCGCCATCGCGCAGGTGGCCGCGGCGCGGGTGCAGGGCGGGCGGCAGGTGCATTATGCGCTGTGCGTGTGGGAAACGTACGCACCTGCATCGATGACGCAGCAGGCCACGCCCCAACCGCTTTACTTTGCCGCGGACTATGACCGGGAGCGCACCTTTCACGTCAACCGCTGGCCTGGGGTGACCCAATCGCTGGAGCGCCTGTTGGGGTAGGGTGCGCGCGCTGTAAGCAGCCCAACGCAAACACGCGCTTGGGCGGCGTATAATGCGATCAGGCCCGGTGGGCTGCGACGGGGGAATGCGGCCCACCCGGGCAAGATCCCTTGTCCTCACGTTTCCACGTTTTTTGGGCTTGCGCTGTGTCGGAGAGGTTTCCTTCCCCTGACCGTCTGTTGAAAGGTCCTGTGGGAAGGTATGGAAAGGTGTGTAGAGGAGAGACGTCAATCCATCCAGTTTATGATTTCAATCCATGATTTTCGGCGAGCGCTTGCCTGAAGGCTAGGGGGCATTTCCCCTGGAGCAGTGAAAGGCGGCCACAGATGGAAGAGGAACTGAGCGCGCGCGATTTGGATGTGCTGCGTTTGACTGCAAGCGGCTTGACCAACCGGGAGATTGCAGCACGCATGGGGCTGGCTCCCAAGACTGTGGAGCATATGTTGGGCACGGCTGATCCCTATCGGGCGATCTATGCCAAGATCGGCGTGACCAATCGGGCTGAGGCCGCGGCGTGGTATGTCGCCCATTTTGGCGACCCAACCCAGACGTCGTTGGGCGCGAGCGCCGCGGAACAACTGTTGGCGGTTCTGACCGACTATCAAGCGCGTATCTACGCGGTGCGGCTGGCGGGCCAGCCGGAACTGGCGATCAGCATGGCGGATTTTGTGTTCACCCAGGCAGACCAGGCCGCGCAGCATACCTATTTGCCCCATTATGCGGATGCCATGCAGCGCATCTGTCTGGCTGCGCTGGTGCAGAAGGGGACGGCGCTGTTGGAGTTGTCTGTGGCGGGAACGAGCGTGCATCGCGTGCGGCCGGTCGTCACGCAGATCGCTGCGATGGCGGCCCGGCTGAAACACGCCGAGTATGCAGGGCTGGCGCACGCGATGTTGGCCGGTGCATACAACATCGACAAGCGCTATGGCCGCGGGCTGGCCCTGGCCTGTGACGCGTTGGGGCAAGCGGCGACAGGCCCGTCGCTTAGTGCGGATCTGCGCCTGCGGATTGTGCGGACTGGCGTGGTGGCCGCGCTTTACCTGGACAAGCCCGCGGTGGTGAGCGACTTGGCGCGTACGGCCCACCAGTTGATCGAGGCGGGCCGCTTTACCCAGCGCGAGCAGGTGTGCGAAACCCAGGAAGCGATTGCCCGCGCCCACGGCATCATGGACTTGGGCGGCGCGCCTGAATGGTTTGATGCCGCGGAGGACTCTCTGGCCGCGATCGGCCTGCTGCCGCTGCGCCATCTGCGTCTGCTGCAGAGCAAACTGGAGGTGCTTTGCGCGCGCCAGCCCGCTGCCTTGTGCGAGATCGAGCGGTTGGGCCGAGATGCCATCTGGCTGGCCGAGCGCTACGGCTACCCGCGCCACCGCGGCCTGATTGTGGACGCGCTGATCACGGCGCTTGATACTTAGCTGGCTGGATACGTAGATGGACACGTAGCTGGACACCTACCCCTCGAAGGGCAAGCTACCTGAGCGATGAATGACAACCACCCTTATCCGGCGTTGATCATTGGTGGGCTGACGCCTGCCTATGATTTTTTCGCGCGGCGTTTTCTGCACGAAGGGCGCATCAAGCGCGCCCTGATCGCGCAGGCACGCGTTGCGCCGGGCCAACGTGTGTTGGATCTGGGCGCGGGAACAGGCACGCTGGCGATCTGGCTCAAGCAGGTGCAGCCGGCCGCGCACATCGCCGGCCTGGACGCGGACCCGTCCGTGCTGGCGCTCGCCGCGGCCAAGGCCGCCCGCGCAGGGGTTCAACTCGACTTCTGCGCGGGCACGGCCGGATCGCTGCCCTATGCTGATGGCACATTTGACCGCGTTGTCTCCAGCCTGGTCTTTTCCATGTTGAGCAGCGCGGAGAAGCAGCGGGCCGCGGTCGAGAGCTACCGCACGCTGCGCCGCGGCGGAACCCTGCATATTGCCGATTTCGGCCCACCCCACACCGCGTGGGCGCGGCTGCTGGCGCGCCGGATGCGACAGTTCGAGCCGATCCGCGATAATTTAGACGGTCGCCTGCCCGCGATGATGCAAGCAGCAGGCTTCGAGGAGGTAGGCGAGGCGGCCCGCTTCAACATTCCCCTGGGCACGATCTCGCTCCTGCGCGGCCGCAAGCCAAGCTAACTTGTGAAGACGAGGCGCCGCATCCACGCCATGACGCCATGATCTTCCCGGACGCTCGAAGCTCCGGGAAGATATGCGCTCGGTAGAGTGGGATATCCCTATTCAATTCTTCATGTTCATGCAGCGTCCGGGAAGGGTAGGCTCTGGGAGGCTAGGCGCACGCGGGGTCGTCGGCGGACCAGCGGTTGAAGGCCCCTGCGCCCTCGGCGGCCAGCCGCGCGCGGGTTTCATACCACATTTCGGCCCAAGTGCGCGCGTCGCGCAGTTCGCTTTCGGGTCGGCTGCGGCTGCGCGCGATGAAGCTGGGGAAGGCATCGCGGCCAGTGGGCTGGCCGGTGGGGTTATAGCGCAGGTCAAAGCTAAAGCGGATCTGGTCGCTGTGGTTGGAATGGGACGCATGCACGGTCAGTTTGTGCAGGAAGAGCGCGCTGCCCTGTTTTAATTCCGCGGAGATGGCGCGGCCGTTCAACATCTTGCCGGGGATGCGCAGGCCGATGTTGCTGGGGCAGTGCTGCATGAGGCCCTGCCGGTGGCTGCCGGGCCACACACAGAGGCAGCCGTTTTTGACCGACGTGTCGAAGAAGCTGAACCAGACGGTGAGGATCTGGGTGTCGTCGGCTTCGGGCAGCACCACGCCATTGTCCTGATGCACGGGCGTCTTGCCCAACTGGACGCGGCCCTTGTCATCCTTGGGCGTGAGGTGTTCCGGCGGCTTGAGCCGGATATGCTGCACGGGGTTGGAAGTGATCTCCGGGCCGATGATCGACTCGACCGCGTCCAACAGCTTTTCATTGCGCAACATGCCAAAGACGGCAGGCCCCACCCACATGGGCGTGTCGGGCTGCACATTGGCTTGGGGCAGCGAAAAGTCGAAGTATTGGGCGTGGACTTTGCCGCTTTCGGCATAGACGCGGGTCAGCCGTTCGCCAAAGGGCAGGTCTTCATAGAGCGACGCAATGCGCCCTTCGGCGTACAGTTCGCGCGCAAGCTGGTCCAACACGCCATTGTATTCGTCGATGACCGGCGCGAGGTCTTCTTCGGGGTCGAAGAGGTCTTCGACGATCAAATAGCCCTGTTCTTCAAAGTGGGCAACCTGGTCGGCGGATAAGAATGGCGACATGCGTTCCTCCTGGGGTGGGGCTGTGGGTAATGGCTGGCGAATCACTGGCGATCATTGAACGGCGACCCGATGGCAGCCGGCGGATGGGAGCAGGCCGGTCACAAGCGGGTTCGATGCACAAGGGTTCGGTGCAAAAGGGGTCAATGTTGGGGTATGGCGTGGCGCTACGATTGGCGAGTTGCGCTGTACCGTACCATAAAGTTGCCAGGAGGACAACCGCATTTTTTGTGGAGAGCGTGCGCCAGAACGTCCAGGAAGTTCTGAAACTCCCTGGACGTTCTGCTGTGCGGTTATGCGCGAGGTGTGACCGTTAGCGGGCGAGCCAGGGCAGGAAGCCGTTGGCGCCGCCGACGCGGGTCGTGTTGGTGGCCGTGGCCTGGCGCGCTGCATCCAGCGTCGAGGTCGCGGTCACGATGGTAACATCCTCCTCTGCGTCGCTGTCCGCAGGCATGGTGATCTGGAGCACGATCTGTGCATCCTCGCCCCCGGCGACCGTGACGCTTTCCGGCCCGTTGACAATCCACCCTGCCGACGACGTATAGGCGAGGGTATAGGTGTCTTCGGCTGCGCCGGTGTTGACCACTGTGTGGGTGTAGGCGACTGTGCCGCCGGGCCGCACGATGCCCACGTTGTCGGGCAGCAGCTTGACGCCCACGGTCGCCACAACGGTGGTATTCTGGGCGGCTGCGCTCACCGCGCCATTGGCCGCAGAGGTGGCCTGCACCGTGGTCACGTCGGTCGTGCCCGCGGCATCCGCCGGGACAGAGACCGTAACATGGATGGCCTGGCTGCTGCCGGGGTCGAGCGCAACGCTCTCCGGCCCGCTCACCGTCCAGCCTGCGCTGGCGTGATAGCTCAGGGCAAAGGTGTCGGGGCCGTTGCCGGTGTTGGTGATGCGGTGGGTGAAGTGCACTGTCGTGTCGGGCACGACTTGCTTGGCTGTGCCCAACGACAGGTCAACGCCTGCGTGCTGGGGCACGCTGGTGGTGTCGGTGGCGCTGGCGCGGGTCGTGCCTGTCTGGGCCGACGAGATCGCGGTCAGCGTGGTCACGTCGGTTTCGCCGCCGACATGGACGGGAACCGTCACGCTCAGGCGCACGCTGGCCGAAGCGCCGGGCGCGAGCCGGACGCTGGCCGGTGTTGCCACCACGGGCCAGCCGGAGGCTGAATCCGCCTGGAGGCTGATGGTGTCGGTGAAGTTGCCGTTATTGGTCAGCGTATGTTCGTAGACGATGGCTGTGCCGGTTTCGGCTGTGCCGTTGTGATCCGGGCCAATCGTCACATTGCCGACCGTGGCTGCGCTGATGGGAACCTGTGCGCTGTCCACCACCGCGCCGTTGCTTTGGCTCTTGACCACGATGAGCAGCGGGTTGGTTGTGCCGCCGGGCGCGTCCGCGGGGATGGTCACCTGCGCTTCGACCACGGTTGTCTCGTCCGGGTCGAGCGTCACAGCCAGCGGCTCCGCCGCGCTGCTGTGCAGGCCCAGGCTGACCGGCCAGTTCTGCGGGTTGTCCTCCACCGTGACCCAGAAGGTATCTGGGTGGTTGCTCTGGTTGGTGATGGTGATCAAGAAGGTGGTGCTGAGGCCGGGCTGCCCTGTGGGCGCGGTGGCCGGGCCGGTCAGATTCACCCCGGCAATGCGCCATTCATACGCGCCGCGATCCGCGGCCGCACCGACCGGACGCAAGAGGCCATCCAGGTCGACCAGCGGGGCCGATGGGGTGTGCGCGCTGTCGATGGCCGGGGAATCGGCCTGCAGGCGGTAGTCGCCACCGGCTGCGTCGACAAAGAGCGGGTCGTCCGCCAGGTTGTCAGTCCCGGCATGTCCCCCCTGGATCAGCGAGTAGTTGATCGTGACGGTTTGGGTCGGCGCAGCGCTGATCGCGCCGTTGGCATTGCCCCAAACGATGGTGTTGGTCAACTGGGCCGACGCGTCGAGCGTGCCTTGCACGGTGATGCCAGGGCCGCCATTGTCGGCGATGGTGTCATGGATGCTGTAGTAGGGGAAGTTGACAACCTGCACGCCGTGGCTGTTTGCGGCGATCAGGTTGTTGAGCGTATAGGCATAGAGTGTGCTGCCTGCCGCGCTCTCCAGCGACAGCCCGCCCAAACTGGCCGCGTCGTTGCCGACGATGCGGTTGCCCTCGATGATGGCTTCGACGTTGCTCGCGGCAGAGATATTTAAGCCGCTGCCGGTGTGTGTCGCGTCGTTGGCCGCGAGGGTGTTGCCTTTGGCGACGAGGCGACCCTGATGCATCCAAATCATCGCGCCGCCGTAATTCCCGCCCGCGCTGTTGTCGCGGATTTCATTGTCTTGAAGCAGGATCAACGCGCCCCCATAGACATTGAGGATGCCCAGGCCGCCGAAGTCGCCGCCAATCCCTTCTACGGTGGCGTAGGCGCGATTCCCCACAATCTTGTTGTCGATCAGCCTGACCTGATGGGGGCCGTCCACAGAGAAGATGATGAGCGCGCCCGCGGCGCCGCCGGTCGGAGACTCGTTGGTGTAGCCCGCGCGGTTGCCGATCAATTCGTTGCTGCGCAGGTTGAGTTCGGCGCCGCCCTCGCTGATAGAGTTGATGTAGAGCGCGCCGCCGTCAGCGGCTGCGCTGTTGTCGTTGATGCGGTTGTGCGCTATCTCGGCCAGCGCGCCATCTGCGATCTCGTGGATGTAACAGCCGCCCGCGCTGTCGCCGCTGCTGTTGCGCGAGATGTCGTTGCGCAGGAAGTAGACCGCCGCGCCGTTCTCCCAAGCACTGCCGAAGGCGCAGCCGCCGCCGCTTGCGCCGGCCTGGTTGTCGCTGATCACGTTGTCGGCGAATTCCACATAGCTGCCATATTCGAAGTACCCGCTGATGTGGAGGCCGCCGCCATCTCCGGGCGCGACATTGCCGGTGATGACATTGCCTGTGAACCAGAGCATGTCGCCATCATAGGTGCCACCGGCTGAGATGCCGCCGCCATTGCCGGCGCCTGTGATGGTGTTGCGGCTGACGATGTTGTCGCGGAATTGGACGCTCGACCCTTCATAGGTGAACTGGGACAGGTACATGCCGCCGCCATCCCCCTCGGCCACGTTGTCCACAATGGTGTTGTGGGCCAAGAGCGCAGAAGCGTTGTACACCAAGTCAGAATTGACGGATAAGCCGCCACCCTTGCCCCCGGCGTAGTTGCCTGCTAGGCTGTTATGGGTAAAGGTGAGGAAGCCTCCCGAATCGAGCAAGCTGCTGGAGAAATAGGCGCCCCCACCCCGGTTTTCGGCGTGGTTGTCGCTGAATTCGTTGTGGGTGAAGGTCACATAAGCGCCGTCGTCGCCCAATGTGTAGAAGTAAGCGCCGCCGCCGTCGTCAAGGGAATGATTATTGGCAAAGACATTGCCGCTGAACGCTGCGCTGCCTCCGTAGTAGATCAACGCTTCGAAATAAGCGCCGCCGCCGTCACCGTCGGCGATGTTGTCGCGGAAGATGTTGTCCTTGATTTCAACATGACATCCCTCTGCAAATCCGTCGGAGACATAGAGGCCGCCGCCGTCGCCGCTGGCGCGGTTGCCCAAGAACTGGTTGCGGTTGAAGCGGGCATAGACACATTCTTCGGCGAACTCGCCGATATAGAGGCCGCCGCCGTAGCCGCCTGCCATGTTGTCGATGAAGGTCAGGTCTTCAAAGACCATGCCAACCCCATCATAGGAATAGCCCAGATAAAGCCCGCCGCCGTCGCTGTCGGCTGTGTTGGTGATGAAGGAGATGTTGCGCAGCTCCAACTGGCTTCCATAGGCGACCGTGTCTATGTACAGGCCGCCGCCCTGTTCAGCGACGTGGTTGCCTGCAAAATGCCCTTGGGCGATCGACAGGCGGCTACCGTCGGCAAGGTCGGCGTACATCGCGCCGCCGTAGTCGCCCTGGTTTGTGTTGGCGATGAAGGTGACGTTGTCAAAGCGAAATTGACTGCCGAAATACCCGCTGCCTAGGTTCAGCGCAGCGCCGCTACAATCGGTGCAATCGTTATGGGCGGCATAGAGATCGGCCACCTGGACGCTGGCGTTGCTGGTTGCGTCGAAGGTTGCCCCGGCGCTGCCGTCCTCGCTCAGGTTGTGGGTGAGGCTGAGTAGCTGGGTAACGGTGATGTGGGCGCGGTTGTTCAGTTCGAATGCAAGCGCACTGCCGTCGGATCCGTCGTTGTGTTCGGCAATGATCCGGTCGGCCACAATGTGAACATTCTCATCCCCCGTGACCAAGAGGCCGGAGGAGCCATTCTCCGCAAGATTGTGGCCGACATAGATGTTCTCCCACTGGGCAACAACGCTGCCTATGAGAGCGATCCGGCCCGCGCTCCAATTCATCTGGGCTTGGTTCGCCAGAAAGCGGATGTCGCGCATCGCCAATGTGGCGTTGCCGGACAGATCGAGCGCC
>CAZZNG010000251.1:0-8705 GCA_964655505.1 uncultured Litorilinea sp.
CGCGCCATCCCGCCCACCTGGTACCCTGAAACCTTCACGCTCGCCAACTATGCCCAAGTGTGGCGCGCGCAGTTTGCACGCTATTTCCTCAACTCGTTCATCTACGCGGGCGGCACAACGCTGGTCGTGGTCTTTACCAGCAGCCTGATCGGCTACGTGATCGTCAAAGACCCGTCGCGCCTGGGCAACATGATCTTCTGGTTCATTTTGGCCGCGTCCATGGTTCCGTTTGTCACCTATTTGCTGCCCCTTTTCAAGATCCTGCTGCGTATCCAAAACTGGTTGGGCATCCCCATGATCAACACCTATTGGGGCATGATCCTGCCGTGGGTGGTTTTCCCCTTTGGCGTGTTTCTCATGCGTCAGGCCATGTACAGCATCCCCAACGATCTGCTGGACGCCGCGCGCATCGACGGAGCCAGCGAATTCAGGATCTTCCTGCGTGTGGTGCTGCCCCTTGTGCGGCATAACCTGGCGGCGCTAGCGATCATCGTCTTTATCTTCAAATATGATGACCTGCTGTGGCCGCTGGTCGTGGCCCAACGCACTGAAATGTACCCGGTGACGGTGGGGCTGGTCGAATACATCGGCCAATTCTTCGTCGAATATCACCTATTCACGACCGCGGCTGTCCTAGCCATCGTGCCGATCTTTATCATCTACCTCTTCCTCCAGCGCTTCATTATCGAAGGCATCGCCACCCAGGGCCTGAAGGGGTAACCCTGGGGCTACTCCGCTGCGCGCGGTGCTGTCTCTTGATCAATCTCCCCAGCGGCCTCTGGCTCGACCATATGGCTGTGCAGCGCTTCATGCAGCGTCACCAGTGTCCCCGCGTCGCCAAAGCTGCCGGGTTTGAGCACCACATAGCGATAGACACCCTGGCGATCCACGGTGCGAGTCAAAGGGATGCCGGGCAGCAGTTCCGTCAGCACATCCAGCCGTGTAATGCCCAATGCGCGCAGGGTAAAGTGGGCTGTGTCGCCGCCGACGATGATCAGCGCGCTCGGCTGAAGGCGCTTCACGGCTAAATGGGCCATGTCGGCCAGTTGCGCGGCCCGCGCGCGTGCTGGCGCGCCTTCCAAGGGCGTGCCTGGTGGGGGCGGCGCAAGATGGATCAGCCAATCGCCCACCGGCGCGGCCTGTGCGCCGACCAGATCCAGCGTATGCCATGTCCCGTCCACCTGGCGCACCTGGCAGCGGGTGCGCGCCGCCTGCGCCACCTGGCGATGGGCCATGCTGCTGCCGCTGCCCACCACGGTCAGGATCGGTCCGGCAGGCAATTGGGGATCTTGCGGCGCAGCGACATCACCCGCGGCCAGGTAAGCAGCCAGCGGCATGACCAAGCCAGCCGATCCACAAAGCAGCATCCCGCTTTGTTCAGCCGCCAGCACAATCGTCTGCAGGTCATCGTCGGTCAGCGCATCCACGACCAAGAGCTTGCTGCCCTCCGCGCGTGCCGTCTCCAGCGCACGCTGCAGCGTCCCGGATCCTCGGCGCACCGTCGCCAGCCCGATCGCGGCCGCGGGCAGTTGGCTTTGGGTCGCCAGCAGGCGCGGCAGGTTGGGTGTTTGCGCCGCGGTGCCGCCATGCACCAGCGAACCGTCGGCCAAGCCGCGCCCCTGCGCGGGGAAAGCCGGACAGATCACCACGCCGGGAACCGCATCGCCCAGGGCCAGCAGTAGCCCATCCAACTCCGCGCCGATGTTGCCGCGCAGGGTCGAATCGATCTTCTTGTAGATGCGCGGCCTGTGGTCACGCGGTGCGCCGTTAATTGCCAGTTCGCGCGCAATCGCCTCCACCCGGTCTGCGGCCTCTTGCGGCGGCAGATGGCGCGAATCGCTGGTCACAGCCACCACATCCGCGGCCAACATGTGCCATTCCTCGAAGTCAAAGAGCACCGTAGCGGCCAAGCCCGCCCGCACCGCGCGGGCCGCGCTGTCGGCCGCGCCGGTCAGATCGTCGGCCAGGATCACCAAGCGCGGTCCTGGCATGGCTAGGCCACCTTTGCCCGTGCGTGGGCCATCTGCACTGCCACATCGATGGCGGCCAGCATACTCTCGGCGCTGGCCTTGCCCGTCCCGGCAATATCAAAAGCTGTGCCGTGGTCAACCGACGTGCGAATGATGGGCAGGCCAATGCTCACGTTGACGCCGCTGTCAAAGGCCAACAGCTTCATGGGAATGTGCCCCTGGTCGTGATACATGGCGACGACAATGTCATATTCACCTTTGACCGCGCGCAAAAAGACCGTGTCGGGCGGCATCGGGTCGCTGACGTTCAGCCCATCCGCGCGCGCCGCGTCAATGGCCGGTTGAATCGCCTCGGCCTCTTGCTCGCCAAACAGCCCGCCCTCGCCTGCATGGGGGTTCAGCCCCGCAACCGCGATGCGCGGCTCGACAATGCCCAGGCTGCGACAGGAGGCAGCCGCCAGATCGATCACCTCGCGCACGCGGCGCGTGGTCACGCGGCGGATCGCCTCTTGCAGCGATACGTGGGTGCTGACGTGGACGACGCGCAGCTTCGGCCCCACCAACAGCATACTCACCCGCTCGGCGCGGGTGCGCTCGGCCAACAGTTCCGTATGGCCGGGGTATTTGTAGCCGCCCAGGTGCATGGCCTCTTTGTTGAGCGGCGCGGTCACTACCGCGTCCACTTCACCGGCCATCGCCAGATCGCACGCGCGGAACACATACGCCACCGCGGCGCGGCCTGCGGCCGCCGCAATCTTGCCGGGCGCAATCTGCTCCGGGTCGGCATTGTGCAAATCCAGCAGCGTCACAGCCCCGGCTTGATAACGCCCCGCAGCGGGATCGTCTACCACATCCCATGCAGGTTCCGGCCCGCCGAGCCAGGCCGCGGCGCGGCGCAAAATACGCTGATCACCGATGACCAGCGGACGGCAGGCTGTGTAAACCGTTTCATGTTGCAGCGCCTTGAGCGTCACTTCCGGGCCGATCCCGGCAGGATCGCCCAGCGTGATCGCCAACAGCGGGCGGAAATCAGACGGCATTACAACTCCTTTCGGCGCTTTCGATTTGGCTAGGGTGGGTCGATAGGCTGATTCTATCGTATCATACCCCATCCCTTGCCGAACAGTCCTCGATGGGGCAAAATACCCACAGGCTCCACCTGCGGCTGTCACGCAATCCTGCCTGTTTCCGCCTATAACCCAACGCGGCCCGCGGCCTGTTTGACCGGCCCATGCACGTTCGGCCCATGCACGTTGAATCAACATTGCTGCGGCTTCACATCGTTGAATTCGTACCGTTGAATTCGTACCGTTGAACTCGCAAAATTGCATAGACGCTTTCCGTAAGAACCATTCGTAAGAACATCGCATAAGAACACATTGCATAAGAATGAGGCAACCATGAGTAACCATCACGCGTCCGGTAAGTCGTCACCCGGCGGCCCGCTGTCGGGCGGCACCCCCATCGACAGCAACGATCCCGCGCTCTATGCCGTCGTCACCCATGCAGACGGCCCCGAAGGCGAACTTCCGCTCGACCCTGAATTTCTACGCAACGCGCCCAGCGGCGACATCTTTGCGTTGAGCCAAAACGCGGGCATGGGCTGGAATCCTCAGAGCCTGCGCCAACCCGAATTTTTGATCCTCAGCACCCAGGGCGGCATCCGCGCGCCGGATGGAACGCCCATCGCGCTTGGCTATCACACCGGCCATTGGGAGGTGGGCTTGCTCATGCAGGCCGCGGCGGAAGAGTTTGCCGCCTACGGCACGATCCCCTATGCCGGATTCGTCACCGACCCGTGCGACGGGCGCAGCCAAGGAACAGTGGCGATGATGGACAGCCTGCCCTATCGCAACGACGCGGCCATTGTCCTGCGCCGCTTGATCCGTTCGCTGCCCACGCGCAAAGGCGTCATGGGCGTGGCGACCTGTGATAAAGGGCTGCCCGCTATGATGCTTGCCCTGGCCGGACAACGCGCACAGCCCGCCATCCTGGTTCCGGGCGGCGTCACGCTCCCCCCGACCGAAGGCGAAGACGCAGGCAAGATCCAAACCATCGGCGTGCGCTATGCCCACGGCGAAATCAGCCTGGAAGAAGCCGCGGCTTTGGGCTGCAAGTCCTGCGCGTCGCCGGGCGGCGGCTGTCAATTCCTCGGCACCGCGGCCACAAGCCAAGTCGTCGCCGAAGCATTGGGCATGGCCCTGCTCCATTCCGCGCTCTGTCCTTCCGGCCAACCCATCTGGCGCGACATCGCCAAGCGTTCGGCGGATGCGTTGATGCGGCTTTACGCCGCGGGGCGCACAGGGGCCGACATCCTCACAGAGGATGCGCTGCACAATGCCATGGTCGTGCACGCGGCCTTCGGCGGCAGCACCAACTTGCTGCTTCATATTCCCGCCATCGCCCACGCCGCGGGCTTGCCCCGGCCCACAGTCGATGACTGGGCGCGTATCAACCGCAGCGTGCCGCGCTTGGTCGACGTGCTGCCCAACGGCCCGGTCGGCCATCCCACGGTGCAGGCGTATCTAGCAGGGGGTGTGCCCGAAGTGATGCTGCACCTGCGCGAGCTGGATCTGCTGCGGCTGGATGTGCTGACCGTGCACAACCGTCACCTGGGCGACCTGTTGGACGATTGGGCCAAGAGCGAGCGGCGCAAGCGGCTGCGCGAACGGCTCTTTAGCGAAGATGGCGTCGATCCCGACCATGTGATCATGGACCCCGAGGCCGCGCGCAAGCGGGGGCTGACCAGCACGGTCACCTTCCCGCGCGGCAACCTCGCGCCCGAAGGCTCGGTCGTCAAGAGTACGGCCATTGACCCGGCTGTGTTGGACGCGGACGGCGTCTATCGCAAGCTAGGCCCGGCGCGTGTCTTTACCAGCGAGCGCGACGCAATTGCCGCCATCAAAGAAGCCGGGCGCATCCACCCAGGCGATGTGATCGTGGTGGCGGGCTGCGGGCCAATGGGATCGGGCATGGAGGAAACCTATCAACTTACGTCGGCCCTGCGCTATTTGGAATGGGGCAAAGAGGTCACGCTGATCACCGATGCGCGCTTCAGCGGCGTCAGCACCGGCGCTTGCATCGGCCATATTGGGCCGGAAGCCTTGGCCGGTGGGCCGATTGGCCGCGTGCGCGAGGGCGACCTGATCCAGATCGAGATCGATACCGTCAACCTGCACGGCACGCTCGACCTGGTCGGCCATGACGGACGGCGCTATGACCCCGCAGAGGGGGCACGCGTGCTGGCGGAACGCGCGCCCAACCCCGGCCTCGCCGCGGACCCGCGCCTGCCCGACGACACGCGGCTGTGGGCCGAACTCCAGCGTGTGAGCGGCGGCACATGGGGCGGCTGTGTCTATGACACCGACCGCATTATCGAGTTGCTCAAAGCAGGGGAGCAGGCGCTGGCCGCGCAGACCACCGTCACCGCGTAGATAATCAATCTTCATTTTCACGATCCTAGGCAATACTTAGCAAGGAATGCGTTATGCCATTGATCGCTCCGTCGCAACTTAGCGACTTTGTGGCCGCTATCTTCGTCGCGGCCGGTACGCCCCAAGACATTGCCGAGCTTGTGGCCCGTTCACTGGTCTCCAGCGATCTGGCGGGACACGAATCGCATGGGGTTGTGCGTGTGCGCCAGTATCTAGACACGATCCGCAACGGCGATCTGGTCGTCGATGCGCGGCCCAAACTTGTCCACAGTTCGGGCGCGGTCATCACGGTGGACGCGGCGCGCGGCTTCGGCCAGCTTGCCGCCCACTGGACGATGGAAAAAGGGATTGCCCTTGCCAAAGAGCATGGCATCGCCGCGGCCGGGCTGATCAACTGCGGCCATGTGGGCCGTCTGGGCGAATGGGTCGAAATGGCCGCAGCCCAAGACGCGCTGGCGCTGGCATTCTGCAATGGAGGCGGCGCGCGCGGCGCGGTCGCGCCCTTTGGCGGAGCCGAGCGCGTTCTGGGAACCAATCCCATTGCCGCGGCGCTGCCGCTGAGCGAACGCGCCCCCATCATACTGGACTTTGCCACCAGCGCGGTCGCGGAGGGCAAGGTGCGCGTGGCGCGCAATCGCGGCAAGTCGATTCCTGAAGGGTGGGTGCTCAACGCCGAAGGCTTGCCCACGACCAACCCCAATGACCTCTACAACGGCGGAATGCTGCTGCCCGCGGCCACGCATAAGGGCTATGCGCTGTCACTCCTGGTGGAATACCTGGCGGGGATTCTTACCGGAAACGGCACCCCCGCGCTCCCAGACTACAGCCCCGGCAACGGCGTCTTGTTCATCATCCTCGACGTGGCGGCTTTTCGTCCGGTCGGGGAGTACATGCGCGAGGGCGACGCGCTGGCCGCACGCGTCAAATCGGCCAAAACCGCACCGGGATTCAGCGAAATCATGCTGCCCGGTGAGCCTGAACAGCGCATGGCCGCACAACGCGGCGCGGCCGGTATCGAAGTGGACGATGCGACATGGCAACTGCTTGTCGAAGATGCCAACGCGCTGCATGTTGCCGTGCCCGGCTAACCATATCCTCCCTTCTCTCCGCTCCGAATCCGCTCTATAACAGGTAACGATCGAGCCGATGACGGTCTGTCCATCTGGGCAGGCCGTCATTTGTTGTAGGCATGATCTTGCCGCGGCATTGCCGAAAACGGCCATATCCCCTGCAAATGTCCGGCACGCTTCCCCTTTGCATAAATAAGTCCATTGCATGAGTTGTGTCACACATCTGACCGATTACTTTTCGCGCAAGCATAGCTAAAGTTGGGTCAGTGATAGGCAGAACTTTTGGATGGAAAGCAAATCATGTTACGAAAACTGCGAATGGTTAGCGCGCTACTGATTGGCATTTTTGCAAGCGCATTGTTTATCTGGGGGGCAGCGCCGGTGGCGGCCCAGGGCATTTTGGGCGACAGCCCCGAAGCGGTTCAGCCGGATGCACGGGTACGCCTGCTCGTCAAATGGCAGGGCGAAGTACAGATCGCGTCCAGCGCGAGCCTCGCCAATGTGCAGTCGGTCACCGCCATGTGGCCGCTGGACTGGCAGGTGCTCGAAGTGCCCGCGTCGGAGGCTGAAAATGTGCTGGCAGCGCTGAGCAATGATCCGAGTGTGGCGGATGCCACCATCGATTATCCGCTGGAACTGGCGTACCAGCCCAATGATCCCGGATTTATCAATGGCGATCAGTGGAACCTGGACAAGATCGGCGCTGATATTGCCTGGGAGTTTTCCACCGGTCGTGCAGTTAAAGTCGCGGTTATCGACTCCGGCATTGATCCCAACCATCCTGACCTGAAAGGCCAACTGATCAGAGGCTACAACACCTTTGACGGCAGCGACGATACAAGCGATCTGTGTGGACACGGAACCCATGTAGCGGGCATTGTTGCCGCGGCAGCGGACAATGCCGAGGGGGTAGCGGGCCTGGCTTTCGACGCGGCGCTCATGCCCATCAAGGTGATCGGCGACGACTGTACCGGCAGCTATTCACGCCTCATGCAGGGCATCCTCTACGCCGTTGAACAGGATGTACGCATTATCGTGATCACCTCCGGCGGCAGCTTTAAGCATAATGGTGTCCACGATGCCATTAAGTTGGCAACCGATCATGGTGTGCTTGTCGTCGTGGCCGCGGGCAACCGCAACAGCGCGACACCCTTCTACCCCGGCAGCTTCGAGGAGGCCTTCACTGTCGCAGGGACCAACTTGGACGATGCACGCTACGAGAATTCCAACTTTGGCAATCAGATCGACATCGCGGCCCCGGCAACGACCATCTTCTCGACCTACTACAGACCGGATGTGGGATCAAGCTACGCCTACATGACCGGCACGTCGATGGCGGCTCCCCATGTGGCGGGCGTGGCAGCCCTGGTCCTGGCCGCGGCCCCAGAGACGAGCTTGGCCGAGTTGGAAACCGTCCTGCGCCAGACAGCCGACGACCTGGGCGCGCCTGGCTGGGATCCGAACTTTGGCTGGGGCCGCGTCAATGCATGGCGCGCGGTTACAGCGGTTGTGCCGCTGGGCGGCACCGGCGGCAACATCAAAAACGGGAATATCCGCGTGCCTGTCTTGGCTGCCTTCGACGAAGCCGATGTGACGCTGCGCAGCGAAGCCAACGGCCTGCGCCTGACCTGGACAGTTGACGGCAAGCACAACGGCTTGACAGCCGTGATCTATCGTGCCACAGTACCGGCCTTTGAAGCCTCGGTGGACATTGCCGAAGTCCCCCTGAGCAACGGCGCTTACCTAGATAAGGATGTGGCTGCGGGCACGACCTATTACTATTGGATTGTGCAGAGCAAGAACAACGTGGAGATGGCTGTTACAAACCCGGTGAGCGGTTCGCCTGCCGAGCCGAAGTCCACGAACCCAACCGCCGCGGTCAACATCTTCTTGCCACTGCTGGCAACGACGCATTCCGCAACGCAATAGCCGCTAACAGGCTATCTAGCGAATGTCATTCTCTCGCTTACACCTCATCTTCCCCAAAGCGAAGAGGCCGGTCCACTTGTGTGGACCGGCCTCGCTTATTGCCCAATCATCCTTGCCCGTCAGACAGCAACAACAGTAACGGGGGTGCGCCCCTTGCGCTAGGCTTTGCGCTCCAGGGCGAAGATGGCTGTTGTTGACAGCAAATTTTTTGCTCGTCCCACTCGGATGCGCCGCCCGTGGGCCAAGTATACTTCGCTCTTGATCTCGACGCCGACCTTGCGGCAGAAGTTGGCAAAGTCGGT
>CAZZNG010000252.1:0-8673 GCA_964655505.1 uncultured Litorilinea sp.
GGCTTGCTCAATGCCTGCTGGGGAGCGGACATCCCACCGGGCATTGATGCCGTGGATGGGATGCGCGTCGACGTGCAGCAGAATACCGACATCGAGACATTCAAAGAGCAGGTTGTCGCCTTTCGCACCTGGATGGCCGAGCGGGGCTATCGCAATGTGCCCGCCTTCCTTTCAGAATATGGCGTGCTCATGCCCGAAGGCATCTTCACGCCCGACTTTGATGAGGCGCGCGTCAATCAGTACATGAACGCCACCTTTGATTACCTGCTTGAAGAGGCGATTGACCCGGAGATTGGCTATCCTGGGGACAACAATCGGCTGGTGCAGCGTTTCTCATGGTACAGCGTCGACGACAACATCGACCACAACGGCTTTCTCTTCGACCGCACCCAGCCCGCTGCCATCAGCCGCACCGGCATGGGCGATAATTTCTACAACTATACGTCACAGGTCCAGCGCCAAGTCGATTTCTATCCGGCCAATGTGCAGGTCATCGGCGGCCCGCCCTTGACAGCCCAGGGCACAACCTCGATCACCTTGCAGGCCGAGATCCATAACAGCGGGAATTTGGGCGTTACCAGCAGGGCGACCGTGCGCTTCTTCAACGGCGACCCCGCGGCGGGAGGCAAGCAGATCGGCGACCCTCAAACGATTCAACTGATGGGTTGTGGAGAAGCAGCCCAGGTCCGCACCGCTTGGGAAGATGTGGCCCCTGGTCAATACGAGGTCTATGTGCAGGTATCCAGCGGCGAAACCGAGGTCGACACCACCAACAACGTCATAAGCACGACAGTAGCCTTCAGCGACACGCGGCTCAACCTCCCGGCCCTAGCCGAGCCGGTTGCGCCCCAGGCCACCTTTCGCGACTAGGAAAAGCGTGCAAACGAGCAGCGGTGCAAGGTCAACCGGGGCCAGAAAAAGAGAAGGTGCAGCCCATTAGAGCTGCACCTGAAGGCAATGGCCTTCCAACTCCAGACATCTGGAGCTTCTATAGTATACACTGCCCTGGCTCTGTCGCCAAGTTGCTTTTTTACGCTGTGATCACTTTCACAACATAAACTTCCGGGAAGTTGGGCAGCTTCCCGGAAGTTGCACACCGTATCGAGTTCCAGCTCAGAGCGCCGCCGGTCTACTTCCTCCACGTCCCCCAAACAGCCGGACTCTGTCTGCGCCTGCTGGTCGAACTGGCCTATGCCCCTCCCAATGTGTTCTCGCAGCCCTATGCCAGGCTGGCGTCAGGCGTAAAATCTTTACAACGCCAATCAACTTTGGTATGCTCTTGACCGGCTATCCTGGCCGCTTCTCCTGGGAATGCACCAGGTGAACGTCCGCCAAATTTGGAACTTGGCGGATGGTTAGAGCCTAAACAAGTCTGTAAAAAACGAGTCTGCCAATAGGTGTCGCCCAACGGCACAAGGAATTGACTAACTCTTGGGTATTGCGTCCGAGACACAACCGGTGCAGCCGGCGCGTCGCCAATCCACCAATCAGCCTGTTCTCATCCTCGCCCGTCTCCAGGAACTTTTTCGCTATCGCGCCCTGATCCGCAACCTGGTGGTTAGTGAACTCAAGGCGCGCTACAAAAATAGCGTACTGGGGTTTGTGTGGAGTCTGTTGAACCCGCTGGCGATGATGCTGGTCTTTACGATCATCTTTGGCGTGCTGTGGCCCAACCGCCAGATGGAGAAATATCCGATCTTCCTGCTCTGTGGCCTGCTGCCGTGGAACTATTTCCAAGCAAGCATCATCAGCGGCACGACCAGCATTGTCTCCAACGGCAACTTGATCAAAAAGGTCTACTTCCCGCGCGAGGTGCTGCCCATTGCCACGGTGCTGGCCCAGTTGGTCAACTTCCTGCTGGCGTTCCTGGTGCTCTTTGGCGCGCTGCTCGTCTTTCGCACCCATTTCAGCCCCTGGCTGTGGACGCTGCCGCTGATCATCCTGATCCAGACCTGCTTTACCATTGGCGTTGTACTTATCCTCAGCACCCTGCACGTCTTTTATCGCGACACCTTGATGGTCATGGAAGTGGTCATGCTCGCCTGGTTCTTCCTGACGCCCATCTTCTACGCTGTGACCCAACTGCCCAGCGCCTATGAATTTCTGGGCATGGATCTGCCCGTGCGGCGCATCTTTTACATCGTCAACCCCATGGCCTCGCTGATCAACGTCTACCGCGATCTGCTTTACAACGGCTATCGCACCGACCCGGACTTTTTCATACGCACGGCGCTGACCGCGCTCTTCTTCCTGGTGGCGGGCTATTGGTTCTTCGTGCGCTACAGCGACCGTTTTGGCGAAGAAGTGTAAGGCGCGTATGGCTGTCTATCGCACACCCACCGCGGCCCCCGGCGAACCGCTGATCGAACTGCGCAATGTCTCGCGCCGCTTTGTCAAGAAGATGGAGCGGGGCCGCTCGCTGCAAGAGTTGTTCATCCGCCTCTTTCGCCGCCGCAGCACCACAGCCGACGAATTTTGGCCCCTGCGCGACGTGTCGCTCACCGTTGCGCCCGGCGATTGCGTGGGCGTCATCGGCCCCAATGGTTCCGGCAAAAGCACCCTGCTCAAGCTGATCACCGGCATCTTGCCCCCCACCGGCGGCGATGTGACCGTGCGCGGGCGCATCTCGTCCCTGTTGGAGTTGGGCGCGGGCTTTCACCAAGACCTGACCGGCCGCGAGAACATCTATCTCAACGGCTCGATCTATGGCCTCAGCCGCGCCGAGATGGACAAACGGCTCGACGCCATCATCGACTACGCGGGCCTGGGCGATTTCATCGACACGCCGGTCAAGCACTATTCGTCGGGCATGTATGTGCGCCTGGGCTTCGCCGTGGCGATCCACACCACGCCCGACCTGCTGTTGGTGGACGAAGTGCTGGCAGTGGGCGATGTGGCCTTTCAAAACAAGTGCATGGAGAGCATCTACAACTTTCGTCGCCAGGGGGGAACGCTGCTGCTCGTCTCCCATGACCTCACATCGATCCAATCGCTCTGCACCAAAGCCATCTGGATCGACAACGGCCTGATCGCGGCGGAAGGCGACCCCGCGGATGTGGTCATGGCGTATAAGAAGCATGTCGCCAACCAAGAGGAAGCCGCGCGGCAGCAGGATGGCCGCGTCACTTTCCAAGACGGCCAACGTTGGGGCACAGGCGAAGTCGAGTTGACCCAAGTCGAACTGTGCAGCGCGGACGGGACGCCGCGCACCACCTTTGTCACAGGCGAGCCGCTGACCATCAAACTGCACTACCACGCGGCCAACCCGGTCGAGCAGCCGATCTTCGGCTTGAGCATCAATCACCAGAGCGGCGCGCACCTCTTTGGCCCCAACACCAAATTCGGCAGCCTGGCGCTGGAACGCATCCACGGTCAGGGCGTCGTCACCTACACCATCGACGCGCTGCCCCTGCTCGAAGGCCAATATGTGCTCTCGGCCGCGGTGATCAATGCCACCGACACCGTAACCTATGATTACCACGATCGCGCCTACCAGTTCCGCGTGGCCTACAGCCCCGCGCGCGCCGGCTATGGCATGGTCGATCTGCGCGGCCGCTGGCATCAACAGAACAGCGTGCCTACCCCTAGTACGCCGACAGAGAGTACGCCGCCCCTTGCCGCCGGATCGAACGGCGACACCGCGCCCCACCTAAAGCGAGCGTAGCCCACCGTGAGCACGCCAGAGCATCCGGCAGCACTGCCTGACGACCTGCCCGACGACCCCTTTCTGCATGTAGACGGGCTGGACTACGACTTTCTGCGCTACATCGATGTGACCCCCGAATCGCAGCGGCGCATCCAGCAGCCCTACTTGGCCCACTTTGCCGGTTGCGCGCGGGTGGTCGATCTCGGCTGTGGCGACGGTGACTTTGTGGCGCTGCTGCGCGAGGCAGGCATCGACGGCTTTGGCGTGGATGCCGACGACAAGGCCGCCGCGGCCATGCAGGCCCAAGGGCTGCCCATTGTCCACCAGGATGTCTTTACCTACCTGGCGAATGCACCCGCGGGCGACGTAGACGGCATCTTCTGCGCCCATCTGGTCGAGCATCTGCCCTATCCGCGCGTGCTGGAATTGATCCACCACGCCATGCGCATCCTGCGTCCTGGCGGGCGCATCATCCTGGCGACGCCCGACTGCCGCTCCATCTTCTCCCACCTGGAGATGTTTTATCTCCACTTCGGCCATGTCAGCTTTTACCACCCCCGGCTGCTCGCCTTCATGCTCGAACATGAGGGCTTTACCGCGCCGGAGATCGGCGTCAACGCCAACACCCTGTCGCCCATGCTGCCCGGCGTGCGCGCCATTGCCGAACGTGCGCCCCAGGCTTCGCTTGGCCCCGGCCCGCTGCTTGCCTACCGCCGCGCGATCCCGCCCCAGGGCAGCGGCCTGCTGCGGCGCATCAGCTTTCACATCAAGCAGCGTCTAGCGCGCTGGCTGGTGCTGCCCTTCACCGACAGCTTGGCCGCGTCGGCCTATCGCCAGTTGGCCGCGCTCAACGGCGAGGTGCAGACGTTGGCGCGTGCGCTCGACTCGATCAACGGCCCTTTTGAAGTCTACGTGCGCGCGACCAAGCCCGCGCCCGACGATCCGGCATAGCCGCTCAACCGTGAAGCCCCTGTGATGCACCCGTGAAGCCTTCCACCCTGCTCATCATCAGCCATGATATCGTCGGCAGCCAGATGGCCGGGCCGGGGATTCGCTATGCACGGCTGGCCGAGGTGATCGCGGCCCATCTGCCTGTCATCCTGGCCGTTCCCCAAAGCGAACAGCCGCTGCCCGCGCTGGCAGGTGTGGAGGCAGTCGCCTACGCGCCGGGTGACTGGTCGTCGCTGGCCCCCCTCTTGGCGCGGGCGACGGTCTGCCTCGCGCCGGGTGATGTGATTGCGGACTTTGCCGCGGATTTTGCTGCGCTTGCCGCCGACCCAAACGGCCCGGCCCTGGTGGTCGATGGTTATGACCCGGTCATGTCCGAATGGCTGGCTGTCCACGCGCCGCTGCCGCTGGACGCGCAGGCAGGGTTGTGGTTCCCGCGCCTGGCGCGCCAAGCCGCGGCCATGCGCCTGGGCGATTTTTTCATCTGCGCCAGCGAACGGCAGCGTGACTGGTGGTTGGGGCTGTTGGAAGCCCACGGGCGCATCAACCCCGCGACCTATGCCGCGGACCCTTCCTTGCGCCGCCTGGTGGATGTGGTTCCCTATGGGCTGCCCAGCCACCCGCCCCAAGCAACGCGGCCCATCATCAAAGGCGTGTGGCCTGGCATTGCGCCAGACGATCAACTGGTGCTGTGGGGCGGCGGACTGTGGCCCTGGCTCGACCCGCTGACCGCGATCCGCGGGGTGGCGCGCCTGGCTCCTGCTCGCCCGCGGCTCAAGCTGGTCTTTCCCGGCACACGCCATCCCAACCCCGCGGTGGCGCAGATGCCCAACCAAGTCCATGCAGCCAAAGCGCTCGCCGCCGAGTTGGGGGTGCAGGATCGCAGCGTCTTTTTCGGCGATTGGGTGGCCTATGCCGATTGGCCTGCCGTGCTGCTGGAAAGCGATGTGGCGCTTTCGCTGCACTACGATACAGTCGAAACGCGCCTGGCCTTTCGCAGCCGCCTGCTTGAAATGATCTGGGCGGGCCTGCCCTGCGTGATCAACGAGGGCGACGCCACCGCGCAACTGATCACGACCTACGACGTGGGCCTGGTCGTGCCCGTGCAGGACGACGCAGCCGTCGCCGCGGCCATCGCTGCCTTGCTGGACGCGCCGCGGCCCGCGGCCAACTTCGAGCGAGCACGCGCGGATCTCACCTGGGAGCGAGCCGCCGCGCCCTTGCTGGCCTTTTGCCGCGCACCCACGCGCGCACCGGATCGACCCGATTGGCTGCCCGTCCAAGTCGATCCCGCGCACTTGGCCCAGGCGCAGGCCGATGTACAATATTGGCGTGACCTGGCGCAGCGCTATGCCAATGGTCGCTTCATGCGCGCCATGCGCCGTCTCGATCAATTCAAGCGTCAATTCAAACGCCAACTCCAGCGCGCCTTGCGGCGCTAACCCCAATCGCGCCTATGTCTGCCTCTGCTCGCCCAACTGATCTGCCCAGTCGCCTTGCTGCCCTGCCCTGGCAGCAGTTGTGGCTCGATGTGGGCCTGCCGCTGGTCATCACGCGCTTGGCGCTGCTGCTGGTTGGCTGGCTGGCGCGCTACATTGCCGTCTCGCCCGACTATCCACTGGAGATTGTGCGCGAACGCGGCTGGCAATATACGCCCCATCGCCTGATCGATGTCTGGGCCAGGTGGGACAGCGGCTGGTACATGTCGGTCATCCGCGAGGGCTATACCCTGCGCGGTGATCTGAACCAGGTACAGAGCAACGTCAGCTTCTTTCCGCTCTATCCCTTCGCGGTGCGCGCGCTCACATGGCCCGTTCCGCCCGACCTGCGGCGAGACGTGGTGATCGTGCTGGCGGGCGCGCTGCTCTCGACCCTGATGCTGCTTGCGGCTTCGCTCCTGCTCTACCGGTTGGCGCTGGAATTGACCGACCGTCGCGAGGTCGCGCAGCGCACCATCCGCTATCTGCTCCTCTTCCCGACTGCGTTCATCTTCTCCGCGCTCTATACCGAGGCGACCTTTCTCTTTTTTGCCGTAGCCGCGTTTTTTGCGGCCCACCGTCGCGCATGGGGATGGGCCGCGGTGGCCGCGGCGCTGCTGGCCCTGACGCGCCATGTGGGCATCCTGGCCCTGCCCGCGCTGATCTGGCTCTACTTCGACAGCATCGACTGGCAGCCGCGCCGCGTGGGACGGGGGCTGCTCTGGCTGCTGCTCGTACCGACCGGGCTGCTGCTTCACCTCACTTGGCTCTATCAACTCACCGGCGATTTCCTGGCCCCGATCCGCGTGCAGCAGAGCTATGACCGCACCCTTTCCTGGCCCTGGCAGACCTGGCTCAACCCCATCAACCCCAACATGGCGATGACGCCGCTGGAGCGCTTCTTTGTCCTGCTCTTTCTGTTCTGCGCCGTGGTCGCGCTGGTGCGTTTGCCGTCAGCGGGTTATGGGCTGTATGCCCTGGCGCTGATTGGCGTGCCGCTCTTCACCGGCACGCTCTACGGCACGCTGCGCTTTATCATGGTCGCCTTCCCGGTCTACATCATCTTGGCCCAAGCCGGTCGCCGCCCCTGGGTCGATCAATCCCTGCAATTTGGCATGTTTGCGCTCCAAATCTTCTTGATGGTAGCCTGGAGCCAGTTCTATTGGGTGACCTAGCGCCATTCTAGGCCGCACTGCCCCTGCCCACGTCCAAAAACAATAGCAACGCGAGGAGGCTCCCCCATGTCCACGATGGATCAAAACCAAGTGAACAGCCCTCGTCGCACACGGATTCAACGGATGCTCCACATCGGCGTCCCATTTGTGCTGCTGCTTCTGGCCTCAATAGCCTGTGGTGCACGCAGCCCCTTTTCCACAAGATGCAGAGCCGAGGGAGGGTATGCTGAAACACGGCTAGCGCCGGATGGAGACAGGAGCGCTTACTGCGTTTTCGCCGATGGCACAGAATGCGCCTTTTCAATGCGCGGGGAGACATGCTGGTGGCTCATAGAGGAAGGGTGGCCCGTTGACACGACGAGTCCTTTTATGCTATTCGGATTCCAGCGCATCGTCACGACCACACCCGATCCCTTTGCCTCCCCAACGCCGACGACTCCAGCGAGTCCGTTGTCAACGCCATCACCAGCCAGCCCGCTGGCAACGCCCAACGCACCCGTCAGCCCCCTTGCAGCACCCGCGCCGGAAAGCCCCCTGCCGCTGCCCGAAGTGCAGTACAACCCGCCGGTGAGCAGTTTCATGCGCGCGCCGGGGTCGCTCGATGCGCTGTTGCGCCGCGCACCGCTGATCTTCATCGGTGAAGTCGGGCCGGTGGAGCGCTACACCGAATTCGTGCCCATTGAGCGCGCACAGCCCACACTCGACGCCGAAGGCAATGCCGTGCCCGGTGTGCCGGTCATCAATACGCTCTTGGCCGGGATGCCCATGACCGAATTTCAGCTGATTGTGGACGAGGTGATCCGCGACGACGGCACGATTGCCGCGGGCGAGCCGGTCATCTTACGCTCGACCGGCCATGTTACCGCAAGCGTTGCCCAAGCGTCGCGTCAGTGGCCGATTCCCCACTCATTCACCGGCGACCGCTACCTCTTCCTCCTGACACCTTACCCCGATGGCGAAGCCCACGCCTTCTATTACAACGCATGGAGCCGCTTGATCGTCGAGGGCAATGATCTCTATATCAGCAACGGCGACCGCGATCCACTGGTATTTGATGAAAGCGCCGGGCCGGTCACGCTGGAGGAATTCAGACAAGCCGTAGCGGACAGATAGTTACAAGCCTCTATGCCAGATGGAGTCTCATCATTAAGCTGCAAATTGCCGACAAACTTCGCTCCTGGCGCGCAACTGATTGTCTACATCCTAGGCAGTTCTGTGGCGTGCGCCCGGGCCGAGTTTTACAATGGGGTTGTACAGCGCATCACGTCGCGTGAGTGCAAAGAAAAAGAGGCTGCCTGTGATGGGCAGCCTCTTTTTCTTTGCAGTTAGGAGCCTAGGCGGGTTCCCGCTGATACCGTTCGACGTGGATCTCATCAACACGCTTGCGCGTCTGCGCACGTTGACTGAGATTGAACTCTATGGACCA
>CAZZNG010000253.1:0-914 GCA_964655505.1 uncultured Litorilinea sp.
ACCCCCAACGCCTGCAAATAATCCAGCTTCTCGACGATGCCGTAGAGATCGCCCCCTTGAAAGCCTTGTTCCTCCGGCGGCGATCCCCACGGTTTCAGCGTAATGCCGCGCGGCAGCGGGTTGCGGCGGCTGCGCGCGAAGCGGTCGGGAAAGATCTGGTAGAAGACAGCGTGTTTCACCCACTCAGGCACATCCACAGACTCAGGTATCTGGGCAGGCTCAGGCAGATCGACAGACATAGACAAAGCTCTCCTCAATTCTCCAACTTCGGGGAAGTCTCGGCGCTTCCCGAAGTTTATTCATGGCACGGGCTACGCCTCCAGCCGCGCCAGCGTATTGCGGAAGCGGGCCAGCCCATCCTCCAGCCCACCAGGACGGCTGCGCTGCAGCCAGAGATTGGCGTGCGTGTCGATCAACGGGCGCAGTTCCTCGGCCAGTGCGCGGCGCACCTGCGACGGAAGCGCTTCCACCCCTTGATCCAGCCCTACCTGCACGCGCGCCAGCCCCAAACGTGCGGCAACATGGAGCATGGCGCTGATCCACGCAAATTCATCCTGGATCAAACGTGCGTCCGCCCGCTGCATCTGCGCTTTTTCCAGCGGCGCACGGATCGTCTCGATGGCCGACAGCGTCTCTTCCAGTGCAGCCGGTGTCAGCGTGCCCTCGCCTTGCCGCCGCTGCGGCAGGGGGCCGGGAATCGTCAACAGCCAGAAGAGCAGCGAACTATTGCTCACATGCACCTGGGGCGCTTGGTAGATGTTGCCCAAGTCATAGGCCAATCGCCCCATCACCCCCGCGGCGTCGCGGAAAATATGCGCGTCCAGCACAGCAGGCAAGTCCAGCGTATCGGGCTGTTCCGCGCTCTTGGCGTTCCAGCTAAAGGCCGCGCCCGTCACAAAGCCCAGATAGCTCAC
>CAZZNG010000253.1:924-8669 GCA_964655505.1 uncultured Litorilinea sp.
GCCGTTGTCGCCCCAATCGGTGTTGAGCAAGCCGATCGCGCCGTTGGCAAAGCCGTTGCGCGCCGCGTTGCTGATGTTGGCAATCGCGTTGTCTGTGCGCCCGGCCAACGTGTTCCAACTGCTTGTGCCGGGGCAGACATAGAAGCTGCGCCCCGACGCCGCAATCAACTGGGTATGTTCGGCAAAAGGATAGTCGGCTGAATAGCCCCACTCCAGCGCGATCACATCCTGCGGCAGCTCCGCCACCAAGTCCGGCTCGTCGCGCACAATGATGTCGCTCCAGAACTGCATGGTCACGCCGTAGCGCGTGCAGAGCCGGTGGATCTTCTGCAAGAACTCCAGATAGACCCTTCCGGTTCCGCGCGCTTCACATTCCGCCTTGGATCGCCCCTGGCCCAACTCAAAGGTTTCATCCAACCCCACGTTGAATTGGCGGCTGCTGAAATGGGGCAGCAGTTGCGAATAGAGGTCATCCAGCAGCGCAATGCTGCCTGGATCCAGCGGGCAGAGGCTAAACGGTTCCTTCACGGTCGAGAAAGAATGCTCGATGCCTTCGGGCGACTCGGCCAGATGCACATACTCCGGGAACTTCAACCAGCGATGCATGTGACCAAAACTGTTCTGGTTGGGAACTAGTTCCACGAAGCGCTCGCGGCAGTAGGCATCCAGCGCCAGGATCTCCTCCGGCGTAAAGGGGCTGGCATCCCGCCAAACCTGTTCATGGCCCTGATAGGCAAAGGTGTGTTCCGTATAGAGTTGCAGTTGATTGACCTTGAGGCTCGCCAGCAGGTCGACCAGGTTATAAATTGTCTCCATGGTCGGCACACGGTCGCGCGTCACGTCGAACATGACCCCGCGATTGGGGTAATCGGGCCAGTCCACGATCTGCACACCAGGGATCTGCACACCGGGCAGCGTGCCCCCCTCCCCGGCCAAAGTCGCCAACTGGATCAACGTGCAGACGCCATAGAACGCGCCCGCGGGGTCGTTGCCCACCAGGGTCACGCCCTCGCCGTCGACGATCAACTTATAGCCTTCGCGCCGCCCGACCTGCGCCGGGTCGATTGCCAGGCGAATGGCCGCGCCGCCACGCGCGTCCGGATTGACGGGCGCGGCGCGGATCGGCACATCGTAGCCGCGTTCATTCAGGGCCGCTTGCAGCCGTTGGGCGGCAAACAGAAGCGGCTGTGCAGCCGTCATGAGCAAGATGGGCAGGTCGGCGGCAAGCTGAAAGCCGCCCGCGGTCGACACGATCCGCTGCGGCATGGGGGCCAAATGCAAGTTGAGCGTAGACATGGCAACTCCTTGCTTGGGGCGCTCGCGCGCAAGATGGAGGGTTGGATAAGATGGAACGCTGCTTGGGGTCAAGCATATCACCTTGCCCGCCCCTCGCGCCAACCCTCGCCGCGCGGTTCAATAGCGGCGCGAAATCGCTCAAGGCCTATCTCTATGCATGTTGAAAAATTAGCCGGGAGATCTTCGGGGACGCTCGGAGCGTCCCGGAAGATTGGCATCCCGGATTAGCGTCCATTTAGACGGCATCTAATGTTTTCACAAAGTAGACAGAATCATCTGTGAGGCTGGGCTGAATGCCAAACCCCAGCGCGATCTTGAGATGAAAGTTGGCAGCGTTGACGTAGTCGCTGCGCGAGCGCACCTGATAGCAGCCAAGTTCCCTGGCGCGCTGCATGGCTGCTTGCTGCAGCGCCCGCCCAATCCCTCGATTGCGGTGATCGGGCACGACGCCGAATGCAATGATTTTGGCTTCAATCAGTGCGTGACCGTTGAAATGGATCGGTGGTCGCTCTTCGTCCTCGCCCAGCCGCTGCACTACGAAGCGCAGGAAGCCGGCAGGTTCTCCCTCTACAAAAGCGGCGAACACATGGCTGCTGTGGAAATGGTCAGCCTGCACCTGCATCCAAGCCGTCTGGCCGAGCGCATCCACAATGCGCATGCACCGGCTCCAGCTACCATCCTCTTTGGTGATTTCACGGATACTCAGCATCATCTGCTTTCATGCTCTAGAATTTATGGCAGGGCAGGCTTCTTTCCTATCCTTCTTTATCGTCCGCGCTGGATTCAAGCTGTTTGCGCAGCGCCCAATCCAGCAGCCATTCGGGCATCAAGCGCGGCACCAGCCAACCCAACAGCCGGTTATTCGCCACCACATAGCGCGAGCGCGGCTTGGGGCTTTGCAGCGCCAGCCGCACCGCGCGCGCAGCCTGCGCCGCGGGCATGGCTGTCCTAGCTGTCTCCATAACGGTTTTGTGCATCTGCTCCACAGCCGCACCGTAATCCGTGGCGCGGTAGCGTTCGATGTCCTGGTTCTCCGCCTTCTCCCAAATGGGCGTCTGCACCGCGCCCAGCACCATGACGATCACTTTGATGCCATACAGCGAAAACTCGCGGCGCATCCCGTCCGAAATCGACTCCAACGCGTGTTTGGAGGCCGCATAGGGCGCGAGGAAGGGGTAGGTAATATGGCCGCTGACCGAGCCGATATTGATGATCCGCCCCGGTGGATGGGGTGCGTCCCGCTGCGCGCCCAACAGCGGCAGCAGCGCCTGCGTCACCGCTACCACGCCCACCACGTTGACGTCGAACTGATAGCGCAAATCATCCAGGTCCACATGCATCAACGGTGCGGCCACCGCAATGCCCGCGTTGTTGACCAGCCCGGCCAAGCCCGCATCCCCTGCCCAAGAGGCGATCTGCGCGGCGACCGCTTCGATCTGCTCGTCCTCGGTCACATCCAACAACAGCGGATAGACCCGATCGCCAAACTCTTGGCGCAGCCGTTCCGCGTCCTCCTCCCGGCGCACCGTCGCGGCCACGCGATAGCCGTGGCTGGTCAGTTCGTGCACTGTTGCCCAGCCAATGCCCGACGACGCGCCCGTGACCACCACAGCAGGCCGGTCCGCGTGCGCAGCCAGGTCAATTTCAGAGGCATTTATCTCAGATTGCGTTGCGCCTGTCACAATTGCGTCCTTTCACGATTTTTGCTCATTGAATCCCGCAAAACTGCTTTTCTCTGCCCTGTTGCTGTGCGCCACGCCCACATCTACGCCCACATCTACGCCCACCGCTCGCCCTTGATCGGATCACGATGGGGAGCGCCAGCATGAGCCTGTCCGGTTTCGGCCCCAACCGCTCTTGTGTATAATGATGCAAGGTTAACAGCATCTAAGCGAAAGTTTGGAATTCTATGAGCGACAAGACACTGCCGCTAACCGCGCGCGTCGCCTGCGCGGGTTGAGCGTCTAAGCTCCCTGCGGGGACGTTGTCGCAGGTCGTGCGACAATTAGCCGGACAATTTCCGGCAACTGAATATCCCGACATCCTGATTGGGCTGGGCGAACCGGACGATGCCGCGATCTTCCGCCTCGATGCGTCGCGCGCGCTAATCAAGACCACCGACTTCTTCACGCCCATCATCGACGACCCGTGGACCTACGGCGCGATCGCCGCGGCCAATGCCATGAGCGATGTCTATGCCATGGGCGGCGATGTCTTGTTCTGCCTCAATATCGCCGGTTTCCCCGAAGAGTTGGAGCCGGAGGTCGTGGCGCAGATCTTCGCGGGCGGCGCAAGCAAGGTGCGCGAAGCAGGCGCGGCCATTGCCGGAGGCCATACCGTCAACAATCCAGAGCCTTTCTATGGGTTGAGCGTGACGGGCCTGGTCGATCCCAACAAGATCATGCGCAAAGGCGCGGGCAACGTGGGCGACCGCGTCTTCCTGACCAAGCCGCTTGGCACAGGCATTATTACGACCGCGGCCAAGCGCACCGGCCCTGCCGAGACAGAGGCCCAACGGCAGGAGCGCCGCGCCCAAAACAAGCCCGATCTAGATGTGCGCCATCTGGACGCAGCCGTCGCGTCCATGCTGCGCCTCAACCGCGCCGCATCCCAGGCCGCGCAGCAGGCCAATGTACGCAGCGCGACCGATATCACCGGCTTCGGGCTTTTGGGCCATGCCGCGGAAATGGCGATCGCCGCGGCGCGCACAGCCGATGTCGGCTTCCGACTGTATGCGGACGCGATGCCGTCTCTGCCGGGGGTGTGGGAATATATCGCCGCGGGCTATTTGACGCGCGGCAGCTCGCGCAATCCCGCCGAATTTGGTCAGCATGTGCGCTTTGGTCCGGCTGTCTCGCCCGCACAGCAGAGTTTGCTGTGGGAGGCCGAAACCAGCGGCGGACTCCTGTTGGTCGTTGCGCCCGACCAAGTTGCCACCTTCCAAGCCGCCTGTGCCGCAGCCGATCAACCGGCCTGGGAGATCGGCGAGGTCGTGGCCGGGCGCGGCATCGAAGTCGTCTAATGCACGCCTAAGCACCCTGCGGTGAACGCAGCGGCGGCGGCGTCATCGGCTCCAGCGGCAGCCCCAACACACTGGCAAGGTGACGCTGGGTCTGTTCGGCCAGCGTCACAGGGTCTGCCCCGTTGTGTGGCTCAACCTTCTTCAAAGGCAACACCTCGACCTGTACCGGCACGGGCGAAGTCGCCAGCCGCCAAAGCGCCCGCCACAAACTTTCTCCTTGCCCCCCGTGCCACACCGCCACATCCAGCGGCTGATAGCGCAGCCCGCACGGCATAAAGCTGATCCCCGCGCCCGCGGCCACGTTGAACGCGCCATAGCGGAAGGGATAGAGACGATGTCCAGGGCCAAGCCGCCCCTCTGGAAAAAGGACAATGGGCGGATGCTTGGCATGTTGAAAAGCCTCGGCAATGCGCCGCCGCGCCTCTCGGCGCGATTCCCGGTCATGCCGCGAGACAAACACCGTGTCAATGCTCTTGGTTAGCTGTCCAATCAGCGGATAGCGCGCGACCTCGGTCGCGGCCACAAAGCGCACCGGCATAACCGCCAGCAGCACCAGCGGATCGAGCAGCGACAGGTGGTTGGGGAAAATCAGACCCACATGACGGCGCAGCGAATCAAAGTCCTGGCTCAGAATCCGCACACGCATGATACGACAGACCCCGCGCGCCAGCCCGGTCACGATCCATCCCGCCGGGCGCACCCCGCGGATACGCAGCGGGAGCCACCCACTGAGCAACACCACGATTGTACCCATTGCGACCCACACAGCAGCGCCGGCCATGCGGAGAGCGCCAAGTACCTGCTGCATACGTCTCGCCCCTCCTCAGATGAAGCTGTGATAGTTGCGATAGTAAGATTGTGAATGATGAATGCACAACCTGCATAAATCACCTACCAAACCAGATTGCGCAGTCAATCGGGGCGCATTTTACCGCAGTGCAAGCCTTTCTGCCCAACCATGTTCGTTTGCATGGACTGAATCTGCACCCGTCCCTCACTTGCCGCTGCCAGAAACTGACAGGTTGCAAACAGCACGCTCCTTAGACACGCCTGCGCGAGCCTGGTATAATGGCTGCGGATCGTGCCCAAAATCGTGCCCAAACAGGCCCGTCGTCAATTAAAAGCGTGCCCTTTTGAGATAGCATTGGATTCTACAGCGCCTCGTCATGCCAACCTTCACCGCGCCCGGCCACTTGATCCAGCAACACGCCCGATCCACCACTATCTAGCTCAATTCCACCATCATCTGATTGACAACAGACGTACACCAACGACTCCACCCCAGCCATGCGTCGTAAATTAACCAATGGCCCCAAGCAAATCCGTGCTGCGCTGCCGCGCCGGTGTGCCGCGCCGCTCATTGGCGGCATCCTCAGCGCGCTGTGCCTCAGCGTACTGTGGCTGCTGGCTGCCGCGCCGGTGATCGCCCACCCGCTGCCCGCACCAGCCGCCCAGTCCAGCAGCCCCGCCGAGTTGTGGGTTGATCCCTCCACCGGCAGCGACAGCAACCCCTGCGCGCGCAGCGCAGCGTGCAGCACCATCGGGCGTGCATTGGCGCTCGCCGGTCCCGATGACATCATCCGCGTGGCCCAGGGAACCTATTTCGAGTCGCTGACCATTCCCTTTTCCGTGACCGTCATTGGCGGCTATGCGCCTGGCTTTGGTCAAGAGGCCGACCCGCCCACCGACCCCGATCTGTTCCAAACGCGCATCACCGGCATCGGCGGCCGCGCCATCACCATCCAAGGGCAGATCGAAGATACCCAGCCGCCCCCTCCTGCCGACGAAGACCCCATGCAGGTCACCCTGCGCGGGCTGCACCTGGTTGACGGCAACCGCGGCGGACTCTACATTTACTCTAGCGGCGGCACAGTCAACGGCATCCCCACCCGGCCCCACGCGGTCGAAGTAACGCTGGAGCAGGTGGTGATAGAGGGCAACAGCAGCGTCGACGATGGCGGCGGCATCTACATCACTGGCCCCGACAACAAAATAACCATTCAAGGCGGGGCCATCCGCTCCAACACAGCCACCAACGGCGGCGGCATCTATGCCGAGGGGAGCTACGTCGAAGCCAGCGGCGAATTAACAGTCAGCGACAATCACGCCAACACGAACGGCGGTGCGATCTACCTGGCCGCGAGCACAGTCATGACCGTCACCACTGTCACACTGACCGACAACAGCGCAACGCTGGACGGCGGCGGCCTCTACCTCGACCAGTCCACGTTCACCGCGCTCGATGCCACCTATGCCGACGCCAACAGCGCCACTACCGGCGCAGGAGGGGCCATCTACGCTGCCGAAGGCAGTCACGCCAGCCTGGGCAAGGCTGATCTACACGATAACCGCGCCGCCACAGACGGCGGCGGGCTGTACAGCGCGAAGGCGATTGTCAACCTGGGCGACGGCTCGACTGTGGCCGACAACGTGGCCCAAAGCGGCGGCGGCTTCTATGTCAGCGGGGGCGAATTGAACCTGGCCCAGATCGACATCTTGCGCAACCAGGCCCAACTCAACGGCGGCGGCCTCTATCTGACGGGTGACGCAGCGCTCACCCTTGCCCCTGGGGGCCGCGTTGCCCTCAATTCAGCCCAAACCGGCAGCGGCGGCGGACTCTACGCCGATGGCGGCGCGGCCACCCTCACCGGCGTCACCGTCGAGCAAAATTCCGCCCACATAGACGGCGGCGGCCTCTATCAAACCGGCGGCGATCTGACTGTCGAACACAGCGCCGACATCATTGCCAACAGCACCGAATCCGGTTCCGGTGGTGGAGTAGCTGTCATTTCGGGCACGGTCACCATCGACAACAGCCTTGTGCGCCAGAACAATGCCTTCAGCGACGGCGGCGGCCTCTACGCGCTCGGCAGCGCAGTGACCCTCACCAACAGCGCGGTCATCGACGCCAACAGCGCGGCAGGGGGCCGCGGCGGCGGCGTCTATGTGGATGGCGTGCGCCTGGAGGCCACCGACGCCACCTTTACCGCCAACGAAGCCGACCAGGGCGGCGGCGGCCTCTACGCCACCACGCTCTTTGCCCGCGTCGCCCAGAGCACGCTCGAGGGGAACAACGGTGGAAGCGGCCCCGGCGGCGCGGCCTACTTCAGCGCGGATCAGGTCGTATTGGCGGGCAACCACGCCACCAGCAACGAAACCGCGGGCAACGGCGGCGCGTTTGCCATCGAAGAGAGCGCCGTCGCGGTCACAGGCAACACGATCCAAAGCAACCTGGTGCGCCGTGACATCACCACCACCGTAACTGTGCTCGAAGAAGATGTAATTATTGAGCAGACAGGCCAGATCGTGCGCCGCGCCGGAGAGACCGTTATCACCACTGAGGCCACCGAAGGCACAGGCGGCGCGCTCCACCTCCTCAACACCACCGGCAGCCTTGAGGACAACTTCATCCTCAACAACCGCAACG
>CAZZNG010000254.1:0-8639 GCA_964655505.1 uncultured Litorilinea sp.
AACGTCGATGGCGAAGCAGTCACCGAACAATCGCAGAACAAAGACCTCGCCTATGAATTCTGCAAATATCTGACAGACTTCGAAGCAGGTCTGGGCATCGCCCTTGAAATTGGCTTGGCCGCTCGCCCTGATGTCTACGAAGACCCACGCGTCACCGAAAACCCCTACCTCGTCCTCTTGGGCCAATCTACCGCCGAGGCGGCTGGTCACATCAACCCGGCGAACCTACGCAAACAGGAGATGCAGACCACTGTCAAAGCCATCTTCGACCCGCTATGGGTGGGTGACGTGCAGCCCGATGATGCCTTCTTCGCACAGGCATCGCAGACCTTCCAAAAGTTCTTAGACAAACCTCGCGAATAGCGCATCCATCCGCAAGCGGCAGGTTTCTCCGTCTGGAAGCTGCCGCTTGCGGGCCAAGCACACAGATTCATTCTGCAGTGGAGGAAAGTTCATGACGACGACAGTTGCGTCTCTACCACCCAGCCGGCGCAAATTGTCCCCCCGAACTGTGCGCCAGAACTTACTGGGCTATCTCTGGATATCCCCCTGGTTGCTAGGCTTTCTCTTCTTCACCTTCCGTCCCATGCTTGCCTCGCTCGGTTTTAGCTTTACCAACTATCGCATCATCAACGATGCCCGGTGGATTGGTCTCGAAAACTACCGCTACGCGTTCATGGATGACGAACTCTTTTGGAGTTCCCTCGCCATCACCTTCTACTACATGATCGTGAGCGTGCCCCTCGGCCTGTTGGGATCGTTGCTCTTGGCGCTCTTGCTCAACCAGCGACTGCGCGGTGAAACGTGGTATCGCACCTTTTTCTTTCTACCCTCTCTAACGCCCCTGGTCGCGGCAGCAATTCTCTGGATTTGGATCTTGCATCCGGAAGTGGGCCTGCTCAACTACCTGCTCTCGCTCGTGGGCATCGACGGCCCCCCTTGGCTCGGTTCATCGCGCTGGGCCATGCCCTCGATCATCCTGATAACCCTATGGACCAGCATCGGCGGCGGGCGCATGATCATCTTCCTCGCAGGCTTACAAGGTGTGCCCCAGGAACTTTATGAAGCCGCGGTGATCGATGGGGCCGGTGAATGGGCCAAGTTCCGCTACATCACCATCCCAATGATCTCGCCGGCGATCTTCTTCAACCTCGTCTTGGGCATCATCGCCGCGCTGCAAGTCTTCACCACTGCCTACGTTACCACACGCGGCGGCCCTGGTCGCGCCACCTGGTTTTTCGCGCTGCATATCTACACCAATGCCTTCGAGTATTTCGACATGGGATATGCATCCACGCTTGCCCTTGTGCTCTTTGTCATCCTCTTGGGCTTTACCATCCTTCAGATGCGTCTCTCGGACAAGTGGGTTTACTACGCGGGCAGCTAAGTAGGAATGGCAAATAGAAGGAGTGCTTCATGGAAGGTCTGAATGAAACCCGTCCAATTCTAGCCAGCCGTGAAATTACCTACAGCCGCTGGCCCTACTGGATCAAGATTACGCAACGAGCAAGCCTGTATCTGCTCACCATTGTGCTTGCCGTTGTCTTCATGCTGCCCTTTGTATGGACGGTCTCCAGCGCGTTCAAGCCAAGCCAAGAGCTTTACATCTTCCCGCCCAGCTTTTTGCCCCAAAGATGGCAGCCGGAAAACTTCCTCCGCATCTGGCAGGTCGTTCCCTTTGCCCAATGGACAGTGAATAGCGTCTATGTGGCATTCTTCAACATCGTCGCAGAAGTCATGGCCGCAGCTGCCGTTGCCTATGGCTTCTCTCGCTTCCAATTCACAGGGCGCAATTTCCTCTTTGTGGTGCTGTTGAGCACAATGATGCTGCCCATCTATGTGACGATCATCCCGCGCTTCTTGATCTTCAAGACGCTGGGCTGGATCGACACCTTAACGCCGCTGATTGTCCCTGCGTTTTTTGGCGGAAGCGCCTTTAACATCTTCCTGTTACGCCAATTCTTTATGACCATTCCGCAAGACTTTGATGAAGCCGCGTACATCGACGGAGCTAATTCGTTCACAGTCTTTTGGCGCATCATTCTGCCACTTTCCAAACCTGCGCTAAGCACGGTTGCCATCTTCAGCTTCTTGGCCAGTTGGAATAACTTTATCGAACCGCTCATCTATCTAAATACAGCACCCAATTTTACGCTTCCCCTCGGCCTCACATGGTTTCGCGTCGTGCCCATGGAGCAAGGTGAACCGCGTGATCACCTGTTGATGGCTTCATCCGTGGTGTTCACGCTGCCGGCGATCATCATTTTCTTCTTTGCCCAGCGCTACTTTATCAGCGGGATTGTCATGAGTGGCTTGAAAGGCTAAGTACGGCAATTATGAAAATTACTAAGCTCGAAACGATCTGTTTATCGCGTCTTCACGAAGTAGAACAGCAGTGGTTTACCTCGCGCTTCCGCACCATCAAAGCCGACTGTGCCATTGTCGTCATCCACACAGACGAAGGCGTAACGGGCATCGGTGAAGCCAGTGCCTATGGATGGCCTTTGCTCATTCGCGAATGGGTAGACTTTCTGGCCCCCGACCTGATCGGCAAAGACCCCACAGACCCGGCCATCGTGCCCCACCCCAATGGACGCACACGTCCCCACGATGCAGCCGTTGCGGGCATTGATTGCGCCTTGTGGGATCTGCGCGCCAAGATCCAGGGGGTATCTGTTGCCAAACTGATCAATCCCCAGGCTGCGGATCGCGTCCGCCTCTATGCCTCCAGCGGATGCCGCTATGACTGGCGCGACCGTCCAGAACAATTAATTGACGAAGCGCTGGCTTACATTGACCAGGGCTACAGCGCGCTCAAATTTCGCCCTGGCACAGACTGGAGTTGGGACGGCATTACCATCGACCATTTTCTCGGCTTTGTGCGCGAATTAGCCCAGGCGGTAGATGGGCGCATGGAACTCATGCTCGACGGCGGCCTGCGCTGGAGCGAAGACGAAGCCATGACCATTGCCAAAGAGCTAGACCGCTTAAACTTTGCCTGGTTTGAAGAGCCAATCGCGCGCGAAAACATTGATGGTTATGCGCGTCTCTGTGCAGCCGTTGAGATGCCCATCAGTGGCGGCGAAACCTTTCATACCGTCGAGCAATTCCGCCCCTACTTGGAAAAGAAAGCCTACGACATCGTCCAGCCCGACGCGGGCATTTGTGGCATTACCGAACTGCTGCGCATCGCTGAAGTGGCCGACCGCTATGGCGTGGACCTTATTCCTCACTCCTGGCACAACGGCCTCATGTGCATGGCCCATGCCCACGCTGTCGCCGCGCTGCCCCTGCAACATCGTGCCAAGGGGGACCCTAGCCGCCGCCACAATCTAGTCGAACTCTGCCTCATTCAAGGCCCGCTGCAATGGGGAATCCTCGCCAATCCGCCGGCCATTGTGGACGGTTGGCTGCAACTCCCTGACCAACCAGGGCTAGGCGTCGAACTTGGCACCGACTTGGCCGAACGCTTCCCCTACATTGAAGGGCACTACGCGATTACACTAGAGCGCTAGCGCGCCCTCCTCTGAAAGCTCCTTCCAGAAGTTAATAGCCCTTTGGCCAGACCATGACGCCCACCTTGGTGGGCGTCAGATTTCCATACATGTTTGCCCTTGAAAAATTGCGGCAGCAGCGAGTAGCGGATGAGACCAATCCAGGCTATTTGTCGTTCATGTGGGGATCGCGTGCTTGCAGCCCAGGTAGACGCCTTTCAAATTGACATCCATTACCTTGTCCCAGTCACTTTGGGGCGTCACAGGAAGGATGCCAAAGACTTGGCTGGCGGCGTTGTTGAAGAGAATGTCGAGACGACCATACGTTTGCACTGCGGCATCTACCATGCGACGGGTATCGGCCTCCCGTGAGACATCTGCCTGCACGAAGAGGGCTTCACCGTGTCGCTCCTGCACCGGGGCAACCGTTTCTTGGCCGCCTTGGGCGTTGCGGTCAACGGCCACAATGCGCGCTCCCTCTTCGGCGAGACGCAGGGTCGTCGCGCGTCCAATCCCTGATCCGCCCCCTGTAACCAACGCCACTCTCTCTTGAAGTCACATGCGAGAAGCTCCCCTTGGTTATACTGCAAAGATTGTGTCGAGTAGCCGGCCAGTCTCTTCCACGATCATCCAGCCCGCTTCCGGTACAAGCCGGGTATTGCTTGAGGAAGCTGCGCTGTAGCCTCCATGACGTATGCTTTCAGGGATGGGCACGTAACCGCAATAGCCATCGCTCAATTCGGATATGAGGGTGACTCGTGCAGGCGAGCGTTCCTTAATCGCCAGGCCAAACTCGACATAGAGTTCAGCGGGGTTGGTGCAGATGGCCGCGTCGCCCACACGAAGCGCATGCACACGCACCGGCTCTGGGTTGTTCTCCTGCATGATCTCTGCCCAGCGGTTGCGACTGTCTTCAAAGTGCTCGCGCGTGCCGCCAGCGTAGTCTGTCGGATCGTACCAACTGTCCCATTCTCGGATCGGGATATCCAGTTGTGTCCACGCATGGCGCACGACAGGGCTGGTCATCGGCTCGATCTGCCGTGCAATCACCTTGAGGATTTCCCCACCGAGATACCAGCCGGAGCGAACCACACCTGACTCGTTACGTCACGGTTGCTTGTTGTCGGGGTTGTTCTCCATGACCGATGGCGCAGTATTGCCTGCTGCGCCGGTCAGATAGACGACACCGACATCCTCCCCCAAGGCGGCGCGCAGAACCCGACGTACCTCTCCCGGCACATCGGCGCTATAGAAGGTGCCATGCTCTAAACTGTTGGGGTGGGTGGAAAAGGAAGGTACAACGACTTTGATGGGGCCGTCGACCTTGCGGGCGAAGAGAACAGGAACTTGCCCGTCACGCGGCCCTTCCAGTCCGACGTACCCATCCCGCCAACTGCCCCAGTACATATGACAGGAGCCATCGCGGCGCAGGCCCCGCCGGTTCCAGCCCATGTGTTCAACATAGCCTGTACCGGCAAAGAGTTCGCATTCCTCGCAGCACAGTGGACGTGATGTCAGCCAGTTTGCCGTCGGCATCATCAGCGAAGTGATAGGCAAAGAACCAGTTGAATTGCTAGCGGTAGAATTTGAGGCTGGCCGGTGACAGGCCGCGCGCTTGCGCATCGAGCAGGTAGGCGTCGAGGGCGAACTGTGTTTCCGGAATAAGATGGTTTTGGGCCATGGCTTCAATCCTCCTGTTTTGAAGAAGATGGATCGAAACCACAAAATGTAGTGCCCACCTACTTAGGTGGGCACTAGGTATAGTGGGTATAGACTGGGGGACAGGGATTCGAACCCCAACCATCTGATCCAGAGTCAGACGTTCTGCCGATTAAACTATCCCCCACTGTTCACTCAAGAAACAGTCCACCTGAGCATCCCAGAATAATAACCAAACCACGGGAGCCAGATGTTTACAGTCTACCCACTTTCTCCTGTTCTGGCAAATTTCCAGTGGAGTGGGAAGCAACTGCTCTCAACGCGCCTGTCCTCCCCATTGGCGTTCGGGACGGATTAGCCACAGGCCAAAGTAAATAGCATCCAGTGGTGCAGCATGGCCCCTCGTCGCCGCAGGTCACGCAGCCGCATTGGATTGACGCGGATCCCCCCGTGCTAGACTCGCGCGCAGGCGCTACGGTTGCCGTCAAGGCCCAATGATGACAGTTGGCATGCCAGGGGGAATGATTGTATCTGGCGGGCCGGCACACGTCAGCAGATCACCAACGCGCGCGGCTGGTAGCCCACCGATCAACACGGTAGGACTACCCGGAGGCAAAATCGGCCCTCCCACGTGCGGAACACCCCCCGTTACCAAGGGGCAGGTGTGCATATCTGTCACACGGGCCGCAGGCTGTCCACCAATCAAGACCGTTGGATATCCTGCGATGATCACACCGCCATGGGCGGTTAGATCACCTAATCGCGCTGCAGGTGGCATACGTAATCTCCAGATTGACTAAGCGTTACACAGTGCGCTGTCAAGCTGACTCGTGGAGCATACCTGATCACACAGCCCGCCCAAGGCGTACGATTACGGCCTGGCTCTCCGTACTGTCGATAACAATTCCTCGCGCCGCCAGCAAGTCGTTTGCATCATCAGCGGCGGCAGTACGGATAAAGCCCCTTGCGCCGCTACCATCACGCTCCCCCACAATCTTGTGCCCGATTGTCAGGGGCGCTCCATCGCTGCTCGGTAAGCTGACATAGCCACCAGTCTGCACGTTTGCATTGCCGTTCTGGTCCACCCGTAAGAGTTTGCCTAGAACGACATCGCCGTCGTCGGCCAACTGCACCGTTCTCGCCGCAGCCAAGCTGACAGCACGTCCGGTCACACTGGAACCGTTCGGCTGCTCAGGCTCATACCGAATTGTACTGTCGTCGATCAGAAACACCTCGATACCAGGCTCAATACCGTTTGCCGCCGCAAGTTCGGCGATTATGGCCGGTAAGAGCGTCCCAATCACGCGCGCTTCTTCCGTGGCATTGAGTCCGGGCAAATCCGGTGTCTGCCCGCCAGGCAGACGCTCGGCAATCCGTCGATCTATCTCGGCCTGGATAGTTGCCTCGTGCGCATTGTCTCTGCGTTGCCGTTCCTCCGGGCTAAGGCTTGATGGCAATTCCGGCGGGCGGATTTCCTCACGCACTTGTGATTCGATCTCCTGCCGGACTTTGGGATTAGCATCCTCCAGCACTTGGGCAAGAATCTTCAGGGCGCGCTTGGTGAGTACAATGATCTTGAGTTCGTCGTGGGAGTACTCTGCAGATGCGTCTGCGCCGTTCATGGGGTCGTTCCCCCATCAGCAGCCTGTTTCCCTGTGAAGATTGCATCTAACTCTGGGTTAATCACCTTGTTGTCAAAATCGAGCCAGATCCGTTCGTCTTGACGACAATCAAAAGTGCGGCATGGCAGGGGCCGGTGCTGATAAATCGTGCAGTGACACCCGGTGCGGTCGTTGTGCGTGCAATAGCCATCTGCGTCTTGCGCAATGACATAAGGATGAGATAAGTCCCACTGCACAATGCCCTCTTGGACATCTTGTTTGGATAGGGGGAACCAGAGACGGCAACAGGCGGCCTTACAAAGATGGACGCGGCTGGCACAGTCGATCTTGACCCCATGCTCCACTTGATACTTGTCGCGCTCGGGGTCCTGCATCACGACGCCCATGCCCTTGCTCAGAAAACGCTGATTGACTCGTTCGGCGACCGCATCTTTGCGCGCATCCAGTTCATCGATCGTGATCAGCCCCTTCTCTTTCAACAACTCCACGAGCGCGTAGAGAAAGGAGGCCACCTCCAGCATACGGCTGGTGTTGGCGTTGGCGCGCCGGTGGCTATAGAGAAAGCCACCGGCAACTTCTTCACGCAAAGCAGCAACGCCCTGCGCGATCAAACCGTTCATCGTATCGTCGGTCAGCCCAGTATGCTGCATGGCGGCTGGCGTATCCGCTTGACCATCGTGATCGGTACTTGAAGCCATTGCGCAATTCCTCCTCGCTTATACCCGCGAACATTGTTCTCATCTCGCTTCAGGTAGCGTATCCCGGCGTCTGCCGACCTGCAGTATAATGGGCAACTCAATCCTCAGTGTCCAACACGGGCCGACGCCACCGCATATATCGGATGAGGATACTCCCGCGCCGATATGCATCTGTTCTTGCACCCCAGCTAAGGTAGGCTCCCACTCCCAAGCCTGACCCCTTTTCGCTCAACGTACCCATAATCATGTATATAGATGTGGGTTCGGGGGCTCACGACGACTAGGTTGTCCAGATCGTAGACCGAACCACCATGTTCGATAGGCGTGATATGATGCAGTTCGAATGTGTGCCTGCCTCCATGGTGCTGATCGGGTCGAGGGGAGGGGGCTCCGCCCTGGCCCATTTTGCCGAGATTTCCAGGGGCGAAGTCGTGTTTGAGCACGTCGTCTTCAGCAACTGCTTGCCAGAAAGCACGGCGGAGATCTTCAAAGGTGTCGAATGTCCGACTCCGTAACTTAGCAGCGATCTGACCCGGGATGAGACCTACCCCACCTTCCGTTTGCCGTAACCACTCCCGGCCACTCGTGACATGGGGTAGCCGAGTGCCACCCGAAACAACACCCCGTGTAACTCGTGCTAGGTCACTATTGACTTTGATAGCACCAGGTGGTGCCATGGCTCGCCGACGGAAGGCTTGGATTAGCTGTCGATTTAGATCATCTACCGACCGGACTTTATTGATAACACGGAAGGCCCAATCCAGGTTGTCGCCAGCCGTGTGGAAGAAAATCTGCAGTTTGACACGAATGTCTGGCCCGAGCATTTCGGCTCCACCCAACCGCTTCAGCATTTCAGCAACGCGGGTGATCTGCTGTCGGCTAACGTTATCTATGTTTCTGATGATGCATAGGCTGCCACAGTAGGTTAAGATGCGCCTAACGTCGGGCGGCATGTCAGCGTAACGCGACGCCACTTTGGGGTGGTGACGCAAGAACTCCTGTGTTTCCAGACTCAGCCCTCTACGCCAGCCGGTGACGCTTAGATCCTCAGTTGCTGCCTCGCCGACATCCCCCATTCGACCCCACAAACGCGGAGTACCTGCACCGGCTGGAACTTGGAATATAGGCAACATGGGTGTTCTGCCTAACTCATGGGTCAGGCGAGT
>CAZZNG010000255.1:0-8607 GCA_964655505.1 uncultured Litorilinea sp.
GAGAACCAGAACACCGCCATGGCCTATGGCGTGTTTAGCATCCCGACGCTGCTGCTTTTCAAGGACGGCGAGCCAGTTGAGCGCATTGTCGGCTTCCAGCCCAAGGCGCAGTTGATGAGCAAACTCGACCCGCATTTGGACTGACGCGCCGATCGAGGCGACTTCAATCATTTTGACTGAACCAGGTAGGTGTTGGGCAGTACGCTTTAAGCTGTACAACTTGAGCAGTACAATCTAGTCAGGGCTTGACACCTGTCTGTCTCCTCTTATTCCTAGACCCGCACACTGGGCCGGATGGCTTCACCCCACCGGCCCAGTGTGCTTTTTTATTCAAGTTTGTTTGATCGAGGGGCTTTCTCTTCGATTGGCGCACCTATGCCCCGATGATATAATCCTGTTAGCTCCACAATCCCATTTACACCCGAATTCAATTTCATTTGCTCTGGACGTGCGACCCTGCCGTCGTTGTTAACCTTGCACACCACCGGATTCGTTATCCACTGTACCAGTTACACATCACACCGGTTACACATCGCACCAGTTATCAAGGAGAACGTATGGCTGATCTGACGAAGATTGTGCTGTCGGAACGCGACATGCCGACACATTGGTACAATCTCAATGCGGACTTGCCCGCGGCGGGCGTTGAACTGTCGCCCCCGCTGCACCCTGGCACAAAGCAGCCGCTCGGCCCGGACGACCTGACGCCGCTCTTTCCCATGGCGCTGATCGCGCAAGAGGTCAGCACCGAGCGCTATATCGAAATCCCCGACGAAGTACAGGATATTTATAAGCTGTGGCGACCGACGCCGCTCTACCGTGCCCGCCGCTGGGAAAAGGCACTGGATACACCGGCGCGCATCTATTACAAGTATGAGGGTGTCAGCCCCGCGGGCAGCCACAAGCCCAACACGGCTGTGCCCCAGGCGTACTATAACAAGCAAGAGGGCGTGACACGCTTGACGACCGAGACGGGCGCGGGGCAGTGGGGCAGCGCCTTGAGCTTTGCCTGCCAGATGTTTGGCATGGAGTGCAAGGTCTACATGGTGCGCATCAGCTATGATCAGAAGCCCTACCGGCGCTTGATGATGCAGACATGGGGCGCGACGGTGGTCGCCAGCCCCAGCAACGAGACCAACGCAGGGCGCACGATTTTGGCGGCACACCCCGACAGCACCGGCAGCTTGGGCATTGCCATCTCCGAGGCTGTGGAAGAAGCGGCCACGCGCGACGACACCAACTATGCACTGGGCAGCGTGCTCAACCATGTGCTGCTGCACCAGACGGTGATCGGCCAAGAGGTGATCAAGCAACTGGAGGTCGCGGGCGCGGATTGGCCCGATGTCGTCGTTGCTTGCACCGGCGGCGGCAGCAACTTTGGCGGCTTTGCTTTCCCCTTCCTGCGCGAGAACATCACGGGCGGCAAGCAGGCGCGCATTGTGGCGGTTGAACCGGCAGCCGCGCCGAGCCTGACGCGCGGTGTCTATGCCTATGACTATGGCGACACCGCGGCGCTGACGCCCATGATCAAGATGCACACGCTGGGCCATGATTTCGTGCCCGCGCCGATCCACGCGGGCGGGCTGCGCTATCACGGCATGAGCGCACAGGTGAGCGCGATCAAGGAAGCCGGGCTGATCGAAGCGGTGAACGTGAAGCAGCGGTCGATCTTCGACGCGGCGTTGAGCTTTACGCGCGCGGAGGGCATTTTGCCCGCGCCCGAACCGTCCCATGCCGTCTATCAGGCCATGGCCGAGGCGCTCAAGTGCAAGGAGAGCGGTGAGGCCAAGACGATTGTCTTTAACCTGTGCGGCCACGGCCATTTCGACATGGCCGCGTATGAGACGTACTTGAGCGGCAAGCTGGCCGACTATGAGTTTTCAGAAGAGGATATGCAAGAGAGCTTGGCGCAGCTGCCGCAGGTGGGCTGATCGCGCCGTTTGTTTGGCCGTTTTGTTTGATCGAGAGCGGGGCAGTTGGGAAACCGGCTGCCCTGTTTTTGATTGGCCGACTTTGATCGGGCCGCGAGTCTTAGCACAAGGGGAGTCTTAGCGCAGGAGGAAAAGGCGGGTCAGCATCAAGACGGCATAGATGGCGAGGTCTAGCACGGCGACAAAGAAGAGGCCCGCGGTGAGGATTTGCAGCGCGGGCGTGAGCCAGACCATGAGCGTGGCGACGCCATCCAGCGGCATACCCAGCAGCACATACAGCCCCGCGGCACACCCAGCATAGACCAGCACCGGGCGCAGCGGTTCCCGGTCGCTGGCGCTGGGCATCATGGCGTTGGCGACGGCAAAGAGCAAGTAGGCCCAGAGCGCGCCGTCCGCCGTGCCGAGGGCTGTCCAATAGGTGCGGAAGCCTTCCAGCACGCGGCCTTGGGCCAGAGTTCCGGCCACATGGTAGGCGTTGAAGATGTAATTGCCGATGAGCGAGACAAGGATCGACCCGGTGAGCAAGGGGGCGATCCCTACAAGGCTGTCGGTGACCGGGTTGAGGCTCTGCACGCTGACGCTGCCCAGGCCAATGTGACGGCCTTGGCGCTTGGGCCAGACACGGAATTTGCCGGTCTTGAGGCCAAGCAGCCGCGCGGTCACCCAATGGGCGGCTTCGTGAATGATGACGCCGGGGAGAAAGATCAGAAAGATGGCAAGCGCGGGCGCGTCTTTGCTGCGCGTGAGTTGGTAGACGAGGAACTGGATCTCGCCGCTGATGGCGCGGCTGAGCCAGGCCACTGCCAGCAGCAGACCGGCAAAGGCCGCCAACAGAACAAGTGCAGCGGATAGGTCGGACATGATGAACGCCGATCGCGGAGGCTTGGGGCGTGCGTGACGCCTATTGCGCCGTTTCGAGTTCGAGGTTGTAGGTCAGCGTCGCGAGATACCAGCAGCCATCCCGTTTGACCAGTTCCCAGCGGTCGCCGCCAGGCGAGCTTTCAGTCCCGATCTCGGTGGACGCGATGACCGTGGCGCGGTCGCCGGAGATGGTGATCTCCTGGTCGAAATGTTGGACCGTGGTGGGCGCGCCGGGAAAGACCGTGCGTACATAGCGATGGCGGATGGCGTCGATGCCGTCCCAGCTTTGGTCATCGTCTGTGTTGTCGGGGGTATTCTTGGCATCGACGACGCGGCCTTCTTCCAGCCACAGCAGCAGCAGCGGATCGATCTGCTGGGCCACGACCAATTCCCCTTCGGCGTGCAGCACCGCGTTGATGGCTGCCTCGTCGCCGTCAAAATCTGCGCCGAGCGAGCAAGAGCCTCCCTGTACGACGGGCGCGGCTGGTTCTGGCGTGGGCGTGGCGCGGCTGCACGCGGCCAGGAGGACGAGCAGGATGAGGGCGAGTGCCGATACACCATGCAGACGTACACGGTGCAGACGTAGCCGGTTTCCCAGCCATGTCATCGCCGGTCGGGTCGGGGCGTGATAGAAAGTTCGCATAGTTAAGCGCCGCCTGGCTTCTCGGCATGGGCAAAGAATTGGCGCACAAAGTCGGCCTGCATTTCAAGCGTCTCTTCGGTGCTGCCATAGCGGCTGCTGGTCAGCTTGAAGAGGACAATGCCGTCTTTGAGTTCGCGGGCACGGTTGGGAAAGAGATAGAAGTAGTAGACAATGTGTTCGGTGGGCTGGTCATCGCCCGGAAAGACCTTCTCTGCTTCCATCCATAACCCGTGGATCTCGCCGCCGTCTTCCAGTGGAATGGCTTTGGAGGAGAGATTGTATTGCCAGCCGTCGGCGTCGTAACAGATGTCCGGCGCGTGGAACGGTTGGGAACTGCGCCCGCCGATCAAGCTCAACCAGATATAGCGCCCTTCGCTGTTCTGATAGAGGCGCTGGACGTACTGCTCTGGATCGAGCAGGATCATCACTTCTTGGTTGGTTTCGGGAACTTCTTTGCCCTGCCAATCGCCGACGGTCAACGGCACATTGTTCAGGTCCGCGTCCAGGTCAAAGCGGGTCTTGGCGACGACTTCGACTTCGCGACCGGTGCGCTGCCAGTAGTCGAGATCGGCTATGTAGGTGAGGGTATCTTCCGCGGTCTGCGCTTGTCCCCAGAGATTGGGGGCAAAGGCTGGGGTATAGGCGACTAGGGCGCCGACAAGCACGATTGCGGCAACGAGTGCGCCGTGAACGGGGCGTGCAGCAGGCTTGCGTTGGGTTTCAGTGTCGGAAACGTGCATGGGCGTATGATCAATCAACCGGCGCACAATGCACAGCGAAGACAGAGCGGCTCGCGGTGCGAGAGAGCAAAGACAAACGCCAGGTTGCGGCTAAATGACGTCGGAACGCAGCTCGTTACAGCGTAAGAGACGCGTCAGCGGCAGCATCAGCGCGAGAACGACGACGAAAAATCCAATGCCGGAGTAGTCATGATAAAAGACAAATCCGGCCTGTGCCCCCCACATGCGCGCCACAAACAACAGAGACGAGACGCGCAAGATGTTGCCCACAATTGCCAAGGGGAAGGCCAAGACGACCAGCGCCACGCGGCTCCAAATTGATCCCTTGACCAGGTAGGAGGCCAGCAGCATCAGCGAGACGAGCGAAATCAGCGAATTGACGCCGCTGCATTGCGCGCCAATGACCAGGTCGGCGTTGGGCAGCTTCACCGCGTTGCCGATGATCTGCACATCCAACCCCAGGAGGCTGACCAGCCAACCGGAGCAGACGCCGGTGAACATCGCCAGCGGCAGGGTGTAGCGGTCGACAAACGGCAGCGGGACCATGAGCGCCAGGTAGGCGATGGGAAAGAGCAGCCGCCGAAAGACATTGGTTCCGCCAAAGGCCCACACGAAACCTGCCAGGATCACGATGGTGGCAAAGGCCGCAAGGTAGAAGGCACGGTTGTTCAGAAAAAAGAGATAGAGTACAACACCGGCCGCGGTCAGTCCCAATCCCCAACGGCTTCCCATACCAGGACGCCAGACCAACGCTTTGTCGTTGCGAAACCGCTGAACAGCGAGAAAAAGGGAAACGGGTACGATGAGGATGCCGTGGCTGTAGTACTCATTGCCCATCCACTCGCCCCATAACCAGCGCCAAACCGGTAGCGTCAGCAGAACAAAGGCCGCAAATGCTAAGGCTGGCACAAGCGCAATGCGTAGAGTCGATGACGTCATGGACAAGAGACAAATCGTGTTGGCCGCTGTTGGACTAGCAGCCGGCGGTGCGTATTCACCCCGGCAGCATACCATGAGGGGGTGAAAGCGTCAAAGTGAGTCGGAATGTGGGACGATGCGAAGATTCGCTATCCGGCTTGTTATAGGTTGATTGGGCGCGAAAGAAAAGACACGACAACTCCCTTGTCTTTCTCCTGTTTTGTGCTATAGTAGGGGGCGATGTTCCTCTGGGCTACCGCAGATGAGTGTAGCCCAGTATGTTGTCCATTTACCTGGCAAATCTTGTACATCTTGCACACCTTGTGTATCTTGCGCGCCATGCTGCTGCACGCATTGCTTCATCCTCTTGACAACAGTTGTTTCAAATCAATCTGTTTTCAAACCAAACAAACTGACGCCAATTGGACCGCGTTCTAGTCACAGCCCCGGGGTGCATATGTCCAGCGAGAGAATTGCAGCCAAGACTGCCTCCAAGCCAACCACAAGCCAACTTGTCCAGCAGGCGCAAGGCCCTGCATCGCCGCGCCTGGACCAAGGCGTCGTGCAGCGCACCCAACTGGGCGCAGGTGCGCTCTCTGCAGGCGATCTGTTGGCGCTGCAGCGTTCCATCGGCAATCGCGCGGTCGCGCGCCTGGTCGGGGCGCAGCGCAGCGCGGCTGCACCCGCCACGCCACCGCTGATCCAAGCGAAGCTGCAAGTCGGCCCGGCCAACGATGCATATGAGCAAGAGGCCGACCGCATTGCCGACAGTGTGCTCCAGGCGCAGCGCAGCGAGGACGAGTCAGCCGTTGACGTGGCCGCGACGCCCACCATCCGGCGTCTCCAGCGTCAGGCGCAGGCGCCCATGGGCGCGGCGGGCGGTGAGGTGAGCAGCGATGTAGAGCGCCGCTTGCAGACTTCCAAGGCGACTGGGAGTTCGCTGCCAGGCAGTGTGCGCCAGACGTTGGAGCCGAAGCTCGGCGCGGACCTGGGCCGCGTCAAGGTGCATACGGACAGCCAGTCGGCGCAGCTGAACCGCGAGTTGGGGGCCAAGGCCTTTACCCACAAGAATCATATCTATTTTGGCGCGGGCCAGTCGCCCAGCAACCTGAAGCTGACGGCCCATGAGGTTGTGCATACAATCCAGCAGGGAGCGGTCAAACAGACACAGCGCAAGACCGCTGGCTCGCTTGGCAAGGGATCGGGCAAGCGCATCGACAAAGACCTTGGCTAGCGGGTGCAAGGGCAGCCAAGCCCCTGCCCCAACCGTGCGCGATATGCCGCCGGAGTCGGGTTGTCAACACGGCAATTTGCCAGAAGAAAGACATAGCAAAGAGGTGACCGAGAGCGTCTAGCCCGGTCACCTCTTTTTCATGCTAATTCTTTTATGCCGGTTTGACGGGCACAGTTAGCGGCTCGCGCTTGCGTAGACTTCGGCTGTGGCCGCGACCATGGCGACGTAGGACTCGGATTGGAGCGACGCGCCGCCGATAAGCGCGCCGTCGATGTCGGGCTGGGCCATGATCTCGCCAATGTTCTTGGCGTTGGTGCTGCCGCCGTAGAGGATGCGGATCGTCTGGGCCACCTGATCGCCGTAGAGGCTCTTGAGCGTGCCGCGCACGGTTTCGCCGCAGATGGTTTGGGCTTGTTCGGCAGTGGCCGCTCGGCCCGTGCCGATGGCCCAAATGGGTTCATAGGCGATGATGAGCGCGGCGGCTTGATCCGCTTCGACGCCCTTGAGCGCGGCGCGCACTTGGCTGCTGACAAAGGCGTTGGTTTCGCCTGCCTCGTTCTGTTCCAGCGACTCGCCCACACAGACGATGGGCGTGAGACCATGTTGCAGCGCGGCCAAGACCTTGGCGTTGACTGTCTCGTCGCTTTCGGCGAAATATTGGCGGCGTTCGCTGTGGCCGATGATGACATAATCGGCCAGCCCTTGCAGCATGACCGGGCTGATTTCGCCGGTGAACGCGCCGCTCGCTTCCCAGTGCATATTTTGCGCGCCGACGCGGATCTGGCTGTGGACAAGGGCTTGGCGCACAGGGCTGAGAGAGACAAAGGGCGGGCAGACAACACAGTCCACTTGATCGGCGTTTTCCAGTTTGGTCAGCCCGCTGCGGATGGCTTGCGCCAGTTGAAGAGCTTCGGCGGGCGTCTTGTTCATCTTCCAGTTGCCCGCCATCATGGGTTTACGCATGGTCATTCGCTTCCCTCTGCTTGGTCCGAAGGTGTTTGATCCGGGGGAATTTGATCCGAGGCAGCCTGTGTCGAAGTGGTCGTTCCGGTCGGGACGGAGGCTTCTGCTGCGGGTACTGCTTCCGCGCCCTCTTCTTCCTCTTCTGGGGGTGGGGCATGGAAGCGTTCCAGTTCGGCCTGGTATTCCTCTGCGCTCAGCCAGCGCCCATCGGTCACTTCATGGCGCAGGATCTTCTTGCTTTGGTCGAAGTAAAGCTCCACCTCGACTTGGGCAAAGCAGCGGCGTTCGCCTGTGGTATGCAGCACCTTACGCGTGTAGTAGGTCGCATCGCCTTCGTCGACCCGGCTCAGTTCATTGACCAGATCGACCTGGCCCATCAGCGGCTCGTTGCAGCGACGGCTGAGAACATAGATGTCGAGATAGCGACCGGCAGAACGGCTGCTGCTGCCGAACATGCCGAGCAGTCTGCGTAGGAAGTTCATGGTTACGCCTTGTCGTCCAGCGCGGCCACGCCAGGCAGTTCTTTGCCTTCTAGGAATTCGAGACTTGCGCCGCCGCCGGTGCTGACGTGGCTCATCTTGTCTTCGATGCCGGCTTGGCGCACGGCTGCGGCGCTGTCGCCGCCGCCGATGATGGTCGTCGCGCCACGCAGCCCTGCCAACATCTCGGCGATGGCTACGGTTCCCTGGGCAAAGACGGGGAACTCAAAGACACCCATTGGCCCATTCCAGAAAACAGTCTTCGCGCCTGCCAGCCGGTTGGCATAGTGGGCGATGGTGGCCGGGCCGATGTCGAGCGCCATCCAGCCGGGGGGCACATCTTGGATGCTGACGACACGGTTGTCCGCGTCGGCTGCGAATTCCGACGCGACGCGCAGGTCAACGGGCAGATGAATGATGCCTGGGCCTTTGTCCAGCAAGCGCCGTGCTATGTCGAGCGCTTCGGTTTCGACCAGGCTCGCGCCCATGTGATGCCCTTCGGCAGCCAGGAAGGTGTTCGCCATGCCGCCGCCGACGAGGATATTGTCCACCTTGGCGAGCAGGGACTCGATCACGCTGATCTTGTCGCTGATCTTGGCGCCGCCCATGATGGCGATGAAGGGACGCTTGGGATCTTCGAGCGCAGTGCCCAGGTAGTCGATCTCTCTCTGCATGAGAAAACCGGCCACCGCGGGCAGGTGGGCGGCGACGCCTGCGGTGCTGGCGTGGGCGCGGTGGGCGCTGCCAAAGGCGTCATTGACATAGACATCGCCCAGCTTTGCCAACTCTTGGGCCAGGGCCGGGTCGTTCTGGGTTTCGCGCGCGTCAAAGCGTGTAT
>CAZZNG010000256.1:0-8585 GCA_964655505.1 uncultured Litorilinea sp.
AGCGACCCGCCAGCGCGTGCCAAGCGTGACGGTCACGACTGCGATCGCGGCCCATTCCTGCCAGGAGAAGCGCACCTGCTCGCGCCAGTCATGGCGCAGCCGCCAGACGATGAGGCCCAGCCCCAGCGCCAGCAGCGCGCTCATTTTGTAGGGGCCGAGGGTGAGGGCGGGCAGCAGGAGACGCAGCCCATAAAAGAGCAGCGGGTAAAAGGCGACGCCCAGCCCCGCGGCGACGATCCAGCGTTCCAACCCGCGCCATATGCGCCAAATTCCGCTGGCGGCTAGGATCGCCCAGCCAGGAATCAGGATCACGGCTAGGAGCACAAGCACCAGACGCAGTTCGGTCAACATCAAGAGGTCCAGGAGCGTTGCAGTTGCAGAGTCAGTTGCAAAGTGAGGTCAGTTCTGGCGGTTGATGGTGCGTCCACTCGATCTACCGTCAAGTCAGTCTACTGGCAAGTAAGTAAGAGGGTAAGCAGCGGGAGCCGTGACAGAGAAGCCTGGCCGCGGCAGCGCACACCGCCAGGTCGCTTGAGAAACGATTTACCAAGCAACCTGGCGGCGAGAACATCTAGACCCTGCTGGGCCATACCCTGTGCAGTCATGGTGCAGCCATGCACGCCCCCTCTGCAGCGGAGAAGGGCCAGTGAAAGGGTGCAGGCTAGTCGAGTGGCGCTGCCAGCGGCAGCATATCGTAGACCAGTTCGCCCATGTCGATCTGGTCGTCGCCTTCCACCGTAATGAGCATGTCGCCGCTGCCGTCGGGCATCGCCAAGAGGTAGGAGGTCATCACCGTGTCCAAGATCAGCCCATAGCGCTCCGGCGGCACACCGGTGATGGCAAAGAAGCCGTTTTCATCGGTGGTATCGCGCGGCGCGCCAATGCGGTCATAGCCGACCACGGCCTCATTGCCAGCCGCGTCATGCAAGACAGACGCCAGGGCAATAACGACATCGTGAACCGGCTTCACGCCTTCTTCGGTTTGCAGCAGCAAATAGCCAGTGACGACGCCTGTCCCTTCTTCTGTCTCGAAGCGCGGGATGGGCGTTGCGGTAGGTGTCGGCTGGGCCAGGGGGGAAGAGAGCGGCGATACTGGAGCGCCTGATGTGGCGTTTGATGTAGTGGATGCCGTCTCCCCGGTCGTCGTCACAGCATCGGTTGTGCCGGTCGCCTCTTGGCCGTTCGCGCCCCCATTCGTGGCGTTGGCATCGGTCGTGTTCACAGCATCGGGGGCCGGGGTTGTCGCTTGTTGGGCCGGTTGGTTGGCGCACGCAGCCAGCCAAAAAGCGATCAATAGGCTGCAACAGAGCAGGCCCAGGGGAATCCGGCGGCTCGGAAATGGTTGAAGCTTCTTCACGCGCTACTGTCCTCTTGAGTCAAGTGAGTGGAGCCGGTCAGCCGGTCCACACCGCACGATTTCATCCCAGACGGTTTCATTGTCGGTCATCTGCATGTCGGTCGTCGAGCAGAATACAAGATTGCCGCAGGCTGCGCAAGAATGGCTACACAACGGCACGCGCAATGCTAACGCAACAATGATTCACGCAACGGTTGTTCAGGCGAAGATGGCTGCAGCCAAGCGGCTGTGGGTGAAAAGCTGTGGGCTAAAAAGCAAGAGATGGCCGGTTGGCCCGGCCATCTCTTACAAACCATCTCTTAGAATGGTCAACTAGAAATGGTCAACGCGGGTGCTGTTATTCAGCAGAAGCGGCTTCGTAGACCAACAGTTGGTCCCCGGTGGAGCCAAGTTCGTTGACCACACCGACGATCTTGCCGCCCGACGAAGCGGTGCAGGTGCCGGAGCCGACGTAGCCAACGGAGATCTTTTCACCCTGGACATCGGTCAGCGCCTGGTCAGGCTGCAGCGTTTGCGGCCCAACCGTGTAGCCTGTGCCGGTGAACGTGCAGTTTACGGTCGTGGGCGACGAGCCGACGTTCTGGACGTTGAAGCCGGTGAAGAAGCCACCGTTGCGGTCCATGATCAAGGGCATGACGATCTTGGCCGTTGCCGCGTTGGGGTCGAAGGAGCCGTAGGCCTCACCATTGGTCGGGCCAAGCTGGTTGATGATGGCGACCAGCGGCTGGTTGTTGCTGTTGGCGGTCACCTTGGCCGAACCGACGAACTGAGCGCCACCGACGCAGTTCTCGACGGAGGACTCGTTGTCATTGGCAAAGGCGCCCAGCGCGAAGTTGGCCGAAGCACCCGCCTGGATGGTGCGCGTCTCGGTACAAGCAGTGCCTGCCGAGGACGGCGTATAGGTGACAGTCACCTCAGTGGCCTGGCCGCCAGCATTCTGAATCTGGATACCCGTTTGATAACCGGCGTTGTTGGCGTTGATCAGCGGGAAGACCGGGTTGGTCGCGCCGCCGGTGAAGCCGGTGTAGGCAAACATGATGGTGCTGCTCTCTTCAATCACCGACGCAACAACCGGCTGATCCGAAGTGATAATGGCCGAGAAGACCGCGGCGTTGTGGTCCTCGTCGGCCTGGTAGATCACCCGTGCCGCATTGGGCGCCAACGTGAAGCTAGGGACGCTTGTGCCGTCGCTATACTGCACGCTGACATTGGCAGTCGCACTGCCGGTGTTTTGCACAGCGTACCAGGTGGTGAAACCACTGTTGTCCTTCATGAGCAGCGGCAGCTGCACTTCGTTGGCCCCGGCGCTGGCCGCGATGTAGGAAGCACCGGCGGCGAAGTCGCTGGACAGGATGTTGGCAATAGCCGCCACCTTCTTGTCAGACGAAATCACCATGGAACCCTGGAAGCCGTCCGTCACGCCCAAGGGGAAATAGGTCTTGGAGCCGTTGGCGGCAATGGCATCGGGACCGATGGTGGTGTCGACCGAACCGTCGGAATTGTACGCGGTCAAGGTGACCAGCGCTTCACTGGCTTCCAGGTTTTGCACCTGGACACCCGACGTATAGGTCGGGAACTTAGTTTGGGCTTGCGCAGCCCACGGCGCAGCGGCGATGGCAATGGTCAGTGCCAATGCACCCGACAGCGCCAAACGGGTGATCAATTTCTTCATAGGTCATGCTCTCCCTAAGATTCATGTTGACGAAAATTCACTGTCTGCATAATGCACAATACACGATCTGCATACACGATCTGCAATGGGGAATGCAGCCGCCCCCTTGTCGCTTCGTCCCCATCATAGCGTTTGGCGGGTCAATTTCAATACGCCATCGTAGGTATTTGCATTTTCCCTCTGGGAGTAACCCATAAGTAGTAGGCACTAATCCCCCCTTTTTGGGCCAAAATCAGGCCCATTGGGCGCGGATTGGTTGCTGGATTGGGGTCGGATTTGGCTCCGCACGGCCAGCATGATCAGGCCCGCCCAGATCAGATCAAAGCCAATCAGCAGGATGCGCGCCACCAACGACACGATCACCGCAAACGGTCCCGGCATGACTTGGCCCAACAGCAGGCTCAAGCCGACTTCGGTGAAGCCTAAGTTGCTGGGCAGCAAAAAGACCGTGACCGACAGAACGCCGATCAGACTCCAAACGCCCACGACATAGGGCAGGTGCGCCCACGCCACAGAATAGACCGTGTTGGCAAAGCAGAAGAGGATCACGCCGCCCGCCAGCCAGATCAGCGCATAGCGGACGATCCAGCCAGCTACCTGCGCGTAGCGCCAGGACACATCGGCCATGCTCAAGCGCGCCAGAATGCGGCGCAGGATGGCCGGGTGCATGAGCGCCAGGCTCAACAGCAGCAGCCCCAGCAAGGCCCACAATTCGCCGCGCGCCCAGGTGAGGGTGGAGCCTGCCAAGCAGATCAGGCTGACCAACGCGCCCGATACCACCGAAACGGCCAGTTCGACGCCGCTGGCGACGGTGACCAGACGCGCCGATTCTCCCTCTTGGCGGTAGAGATAGCCGCGACCGACGATATACCAGACCGTTCCCGGCAGTCGCTTCGCCAAATGGGTGAGGCAGTAGTAGTGGATATGCAGCCACGGCGGCAGGCTGCTGCCCAGAGCGCGCATGATGCTCGCCCAGATCAGCGTTGCCACCAACAGGGCAGCGCCAAAGAGCAGGGTCGCGGGCAGCAGCGGCAGCCAGTCGATTGCCCAGGTATGGCGCAGGAGAAGTTCACGCTCTCGATAGACCAGATAGCCGAGCAGCGCAGCCGAAAACGTTGCGGTGAGCAGGGCAAAGAGGATCGTGACGAGGCGCGAAGGCGTATGCACCCGCTTCATCGCCGCATCTTCATCGTTGGATCAAGGTGGGGTACAAGGCGGACGGCTCGACCGCGGGCGCGCTGTCCGCAGCGGCAGACCGGCAGAGAAAAACAAAGTGATTGGCAAGGTTCAACGGCGTGGCCGCGGCCAGCAGACCGCGCAGCCACTTCTGCGGGCGCAGCAGCATCCACCAGAAATCCGCTTGGGTCGCGGGCCAATTCACCTCGCCCCAGGGCACGACGCGTTCGATGGTCAGGCCGCCGCGCTGCAAGATCGCCTCCCATGTCTTGCGCGTGGCATAGCGCTGGAGCGGCTGGCCGTCGTCGAAGATCTCGCCGGTGCGCCGCACATAGCGAATATTGCCCATGAGGCCAAAGGCATTGGGCAGCAGGATGCAGGCGCGGCCGCTGGGCTTGAGCACGCGCGCGATCTCGCTTGCCCCTGCGATCATGCCCTCGTAGTGTTCCAGGCTGCCGATATGGGTCACAAAATCCACGCTGTTATCGGCAAAGGGGAGTCCCTCGCCGTTGCCCATGGCCCATTTGGCCGCGGGCGCGGCGCGCTGCCCTTTGGACAAGCCGCTGAAGGAGAAGTCAACACCGACCGCGTTCAGCCCCCGGCGCGTTGCCAGTTCGACCAGCCGCCCCTGGCCGCAGGAGATGTCGAGCAGGATGTCGCGCGGGGTGGGGTTGAGCAGGTCGATCAGCCACAGATAGAACGAATCGCGCAGGAGCATGTCGTGCGCTTCAAAATATTGATCGTAGGCGGCGCGGGTAGAAACGCCACGCTGGATCACCGGACGACGAATCTCCAACATGGTTGTCTACTCCGGATGAGTCTGCAGGCTGGGCGCTGCAGGGGTTGGCGTGGATAGTCCCCGTGGTTCGGGTGCGGCCTTGCGCGCGGTGGTGACAAGCAGCGACCCCTTGAGCCGCTGCGCGGGCAGGTAGAAAAAGGGCGCGCTGGCAAGCCGGGCCGCGGGATGGCGCAGGGCGCGCAGCCAGCGCTGCCGGGCCGCGGGCGCAACGCGGCGCGCGGTGAGCCAGAACTGCACACTCAAGACAAAGACCATATAGCTGCCGATGCCGCTGCTGTGGGCTTGCACGCGAAAGCCGTTTTGGGCGAGCATACGCGACAGGGTGTCGGGCGTAAAGATGGTGAGATGGCGCGGTGCGTCCAGCCCAGCCCAGTAGCGCCCAAAAAGCCGCGCCTCCCAACTGGCCGCGTTGGGCACACGGATGACCAACAGCCCGTCGTCCTTGAGCACCCGCTTGATCTCTTGCAAGGCCGCGTTGGGATCGTGCAGATGCTCAAACACATCCCACATGGTAATGGCGTCGAAGTGCTTGTCGGGGTAGGCCGCCTCCTCCAACGCGCCGGCAAAAACATTCAACCCATGTTGTGAACGTGCAATTTCGGCCACATCAGGGTTGATCTCGACGCCGTACACCTCCCATGTGCCCATGTTGCGGAAGCCGCGCAGGACTTCTCCGGTCGCACAGCCGATGTCAAGCAGCGTGCCGCCGGGCTTGTGCCGCGTAACATAGCGTCGCCGCTTCCACAGGCCGTAATCATAGGCGCGCTGCAAGATGGGGTTGGGGCGCTCTGCGCTGCTCAGATAAGGCCCGTAGTCGGCGGGATAGTGCGCGCCCATCTCGGCGAGGCTTGGGCGAGGATTTTGATAAATCAAACCGCACTGGGTACACTGGACTAAGTGCGCCAGAACGTGGGGACGGTCTAGGTAGTAGTCGGGCAGTTCAAGAAACGGCCGGGTAGCCTGGCTGCCACACAGGGCGCAAGCAGTTGTTTCCATTCGTTGTCAATCTATCGTTGTCAATCTATGCTCTAAGCAGGTATATTTGCCACAGCGATGCGGCAGTGCAAGTAGACGCGCCGCTGGGCATGATCTTCCGGGAAGCTCCCGCCTGCCAGGTCGCCTCTGACAGCGATGCGGATACCTACATCCATCGCCGGATACTATAACCAAGCAGGCCCATTCGCCCAAAGTACGTGCTGCCTGGCGTGCCGATTGCCCGTGTTATGACGCGGGCTTGAGGCGCAGACACAGCATGAAAACTCCATCCATATGAGATCCCGATGAGATGAGATCCCTATGAGCCAAGTCCCGCGCGTGGTCTTTGTCTGTGGTCGCGAAGTTGACTATGTACGCAACCAGATGATCTGGCGCACGATCCAGGCCGAATTTGACGGCACGTTGGTGGCCCTGCCTGCCAGCCGCTCGTTGACGCTGCGCCAAGCGCGGCTGCTGCCGCAACTGGTGCGTGCCCTGCGCCAGCCCCATGACCTAGTGGTGATGGGCTTCTATGCCCACCCGTTGATGCTGGCCGCGCGGCGGCTGACGCGTGCGCCGATCCTCTTTGACCCCTTTGTCTCGACCTATGACACGCTGGTGCAGGATCGGGGAGCCGTTGGGCCGCGCTCCCCCCTGGCCGGTGCGCTGCATCTGTTGGATCGGGCGGCGATGGCCGCCGCCGACGCGGTGCTGGCCGACACGCGCAGCCATGCAGCCTATTACCATGAGACATTTGGCGTGCCGTGGACCAAGCTGCATACGCTCTATTTGGGCTGCGATACCCAGACCTTTCACCCCATCGCGGGCGTTTACCCTGCGCCGGGGGAAGACCTGGTGGTCTTTACCTATAGCAGCTATCTGCCCTTGCACGGCATGGAAACAGTCGTGCGCGCGGCCAAGCAGTGCGAAGGCTATCCTATCGAATTTCGCCTGGTCGGCAGCAGCGGCCCCACCTATCGCGCGGTGCGCGCGCTGGCCGAAGAACTCCAGGTCGCCAATATCACCTTTATGCCCTCGCTCCCTTTCGAAGACCTGCCCATCGAGATCGCCAAAAGCCACATCTGCTTGGGCGGCCATTTTGGCCCATCGGACAAGGCGCAGCGGGTGATTGCAGGCAAAACCTACCACTTCATCGCCATGCACAAGCCGGTGATCGTGGCTGACAACGCGGCCAACCGCGAGCTATTCACCCCCGACGAAACCGCCTATTTTTGTCCGTCCAACGACCCCGAAGCGCTGGCCGACGCGATTTTCGACCTCTACCAGCGGCCTGTGCTGCGCCGCGTGCTGGCCGACAACAGCTTGCGGCTGGCACAAGGAACGCTCTCTTGGGAGCGGCTGGGCGTCAAGCTACTCAACCTCATGCGCCGTATGCTGTGACCCTCTGCGCGGCGATCGAGTGTGCCACGATCCAGTGTGAGCCGTGCCGTAGCTCGATACCGGCGTGCGGTAGCCGTCGAGCGTGCCGCGCCAAAGCGGGCCAAGCAGGTCCGATTCGCCCCGCGCCAGGTCCACCGCGCTTTGCAGCAGGACTTTGCCCCAAAGATAGCCATGCACAAGCCAGGGCAGACGACCGTGGGGATGGGTGCGATGAAAGCGCACGCGGCCCCAAGCGCGCGCGTAGCGGTTGGCCCCCTTCTCTTTGTTGGCGCTCAATGAGACTTTGTGCCACATGCGCGCTTGGGGAACATAGCGGATGGTGTAGCCAGCATCGCGCACACGGCGGCAGAGATCGGCGTCTTCGAAGTACATAAAATAGCGTTCATCGAACAGGCCGACCTCGCGCAGCACCTGGGCGCGCACCAACATGGCGCAAGCGGTGATGTAATCGACGCGCATAGGTCCTACCTGCCCCTCGACCGCGGCATCCGGCACGCGCAGCGGGAAGGGCAGCCATGCGTGTTCATTGTCGGCAACGCGCCAGATTTTGGCGGACGGGTCGGCGTAGTAGATCAGCGGGCCGGTCATGCCGGTGGTCGGGTCCGCGCCCAAGACCGCGCTCAACTGGCGCAGCATGTCCGGGTCGATCTCGGTGTCGTTGTTGAGGAAGAGCACCGAGCCTGCGCCGTGATCCAGCGCATAAGCCGCGCCTGCGTTCATCCCCCCGGCAAAGCCCAAATTCTTGCCCGTCTCCAGCAGTTCGACCGGCGTGCGGGTTGCGCCCGGCGGAAACGCAGCACGCAGTTGTGCCGTCGAATCGTCGCTGGATCCGTTGTCCACAATGAGGATGGCCGCGGCCTCTAGCCCTTGCGCCGCGGCCAAGACCGACTGCACGCAGGCAACCGTGTCGCGGGGTAAATTCCAGTTGAGGACGACGACCCACAGCGGCCAGATCGATGCGTCGAGCGACATGGCGCTAGGCTCCATTCGCTTCATTCAGCAGCGCGATCAGGCGCTGCTCCATCCCATCCGCGACCACTTCCCAATCGAACTGGGCCGCGGTCGGCGGGCCATTGGCTGAAAGCCGCCGGGCCAGCGCGGGGTCATCCAGCACGCGCAGGATGGCCGCGGCCACCGCGGCAGGCTGCTTGATTGGCACAAGCAGGCAATTTTGCTCATGGCGCGCGTATTCGCGGCTGCCGCCT